>CAYVLC010000018.1:0-24983 GCA_964452155.1 uncultured Dysgonomonadaceae bacterium | reverse complement strand
TACGAAAAAGGGATTGCAGAGTTGGAACAACTGAGAGACGATTACAAGAAAAACATCGATAAGGTTGAAAATAGTACTGAAGATACTTGGGAAGAAACTAAAAAGGATGTAAACGAAACATTCGAAAAGGCCAAGAATAGTATCAAAGAAGGCTGGGAAAATGTGAAGCGTGGTGTAAATGAAGGGGTGAACAAGGTAAAAGAAAAGCTAGACTAAAGGACTCACTGCAAACAAATAAAATGTAGTTTTATTGCATGCGCAAATTATGATTGAATTGTTTAGATAAAACGAATGTCTTGGAATGTATATATTTCAAGACATTTTCTTGTGCTGTTGTTTATGGTTTCTTTACACAGATTAGATATTGCATAACAGGACTATCTCTTAAACAATACTATCTTTATTACCCAATATCGAGAAAAAGACAGAACCAAAAATATGTTTGCTTGTATAGGTTTACTCTTTTTGGGAATGTCTGATACTGATAAAAACTTAAAAAAACAAACTATGTCGTTATTTACAATTATTACTTGTGTTTTACTTCCCCCTTTAGCAGTGTTTATGAAAACAGGTTTAAGCGGGAAGTTGCTAATAAATATATTGCTTTCAATATTAGGCTGGGTGCCGGGAGTGATACATGCTTTGTATGTAAGTAGATAGTATTTACAAAAGAGCGATTATACCAAAACATCAGAAACGCAAATAGTCTTGTCTCTCTCTCAAATTCGTCTCATTTAGTAAACTTCAATCGTTTATAATTCGGTATTTCTATCATTTGTGTTAGATTTCACTTTTATGAGATGAAAACTCTTTCTTCTAGCTAAGATTTGACTTTTTGCTCATACAAATAGAATCTACAGTCGTGTATTTTACTTTCATCTCAACAATCGATAAATCTACGCTGGTGAATTTGTCGTTTATCACATAAAACTCAAATCTACTACAGTAAATTTGACAGCCCCTCTTATGATTGAACTATCTACAGCGGTAGATTTCGCTTTTCTCTCTTGAAAACAAAATATTCCGTGGTAAATTTGATTTTCATCTCATCTTCACCAAATCTGCAGTGGTGAATTAGATTTTTATCTCATTATCACCAAAACTACCGCGGCAAATTTGATTTATGCATCATAAACCTAGTTTTTGCTTAACAATTGTAGTATAAGTGGCTGCTAATAATTTTATTGTTAAGACAATAGGGTATAGAGATAGCTGTGGCAGTTTTAAGGATGAGTGTTTCTTTACCGATGGAAAAAGTTACTCAAAATTGATCAATTACATAAAGCCTGCTTCTGTATCATAAAGAGCAGCGAAAAAGACAGAACTCTTCTTTTTCTTTTGGTTAAGGCCCCAACATAATGCTATCTTTTTGCTACAATAACCAATAAAAATTATAACTTTGCACATCAAATACAGTCAATCTGTTGATATTTGTTTTTTGATGCAGAGGTGGCTGAAGTTTAAATATAAACAAACATCTTTTTATGGCAGACTTTTCCTTAAAAGGAATGGGAGTTGCTTTAATAACTCCCTTTAAAGCAGACACGACAGTAGATTTTGAAGCCCTAGAGCGCTTATTGGATTTACATTTAAAAGCGGGTACCGATTTTTTGGTGGTACTTGGCACAACCGCTGAGACTGCAACTTTATCGCTTGCCGAACAGAACGATATTGTTCGTTTTGTGGTATCGCATGTACAGGGCAAGCTACCTATTGTTGTAGGGATGGGCGGAAACAACACACAACTTCTCATAGAATCGGTGAAATCATTCAACTTTCAAGGAGTTCACAGTATTCTCTCAGTAACACCTTACTACACTAAGCCTACACAAGAAGGCTTGTTTCAGCACTTCAAGGCTATTTCCGAAGCAGCACCTCTACCCATAGTGTTGTATAATGTACCTAGCAGAACAGGTGTAAACATGACCGCCCAAACAACATTGCGTATTGCAAAAACCTGCACAAACGTAATTGGTATAAAAGAAGCTCATCCAAATATTGAGCAGGTAAAAGAAATTATTGCAGGAGCCCCCCATGGATTCTCTGTATTGTCTGGAGACGACCCAATGACAATTGACCTCATAAAAGAAGGCGGACAGGGGGTGATATCTGTTTTGGGAAATGCTTTTCCAAAAGAATTTGCAAAGATTGTGAAAACAGCACTAAAGGGAGATATCGACAAGGCGCAACAAGCCTTCCAGCAAATGGCTCGCTGCTGCGAATTGCTTTTTGTAGATGGCAACCCGGCAGGAGTAAAATGCGCACTCTATGTGATGGACTATATCAAAAACGAATTGCGCTTGCCTTTGGTGCCTGTGACAGGCCAAACCGAAAAAGCTTTAAGACAAGAACTCAACAAGTGTCTCTAAACAACAGCTAAATATTACAATAGCAAACACATTACAATCTACTGAATAATTTTTTTGCGAGGTGTATATTCCAAAGTATCAAACTTTTTTAGTTACTTTTGTGGTATGCTTTAATCGCAAATAAGACAGATTATGAAAAAACTTATATTGTATTTAACTACTATAGTTATGGCTACATCAATTGGTTGTACGCAGCAAACAACCCAACACAAAGATAAAGGAATAGAAATAGCAAACATGGACACCTCTGTGGTGGCAGGAGACGATTTTTATATGTATGCCACTGGAGGTTGGCAAGAAGCCAACCCCATTCCCGACGAAAATGCGCGCTACGGAACTTTTGACAAACTACGCGAAAACAATCAAAAGCAGGTGCAAAGCCTCATAGAAGAGCTCGGAGCCGAAGAACACAAGCAAGGCACCAATGCGCAGAAAGTAGGCGACCTGTATAAAATGGGAATAGATGAGGCAAAACTAAATGCCGATGGATACGAACCCATAAAACATATTTTGGCAGATATTGATGCTGCTACTTCCAAGAAAGATATCGTAAAGCTTGTTGCACACGTGAATAAGTTTGCGGCTAGTCCCTTCTTTGGTTTCTATGTAGGTGCTGACAATAAAAATAGCTCCATGAATATAGCTCACCTCTATCAATCGGGTATTGGTATGGGCGAACGCGAATATTATATGGAGCAAGATGATAAATCGAAACATTTGCAACAGGAATATGTGAATATGATGCAGGTACAGTTTCAAAATATTGGTTACACAGAAACAGATGCATCAAAAGCAGCTAGTGAAGCCATGAAGATTGAAACAGAACTGGCCAAGAACCATTTCACAAAAGAGTTGCGCCGCCAACCCGAGAAGAACTATCACAAAGTAAGTGTTGCTGATCTCGACAAAGAGGTTGCCCCATTTGAGTGGAACTACTATTTCGAACAAGTCGGTGCAAGTGGTATCGACTCTTTGAACGTGTCTCAGATAGAACCTATAAGAGCTGCTATCAATATCATTGATACAGAACCATTGAGTAGTTTGAAAAGCTATTTGAACTGGATTGTTATTCGTTCGGCGGCAAATTATCTGAGCGACGACTTTGTTAATGCGCACTTCGAGTTTTATGGTAAAACTATGAGCGGTAGCAAAGAGATTCGTCCACGTTGGAAACGCAGTATAGATGCTGTGAATGGTGCACTGGGAGAAGCAGTTGGACAACTTTATGTAGAAAGACATTTTCCTGCCGAAGCCAAAGAGAGAATGCTTGCATTGGTGGGCAACCTGCAAAAGTCTCTTGGCGAACGCATAGCCAATCTGGCATGGATGAGCAGCGAAACTAAAGACAAAGCACACGAAAAGCTGAATACCTTTATTGTAAAGATTGGCTATCCTGACAAATGGAAAGACTACTCGACACTCGAGGTAAAAGACGACTCATACTTTGCCAACATGATGAGAGCCTCTGTGTTTGCTTACAACGAAATGATAGATGAACTGGGCAAACCTGTTGATAAAACAAAGTGGCACATGTCGCCACAAACTGTGAATGCATACTACAGCCCATCGTCAAACGAGATTTGTTTTCCTGCGGGAATACTTCAACCCCCATTTTTCTATATGAATGCAGACGATGCTGTGAACTATGGTGGCATTGGAGTAGTTATTGGACACGAAATGACGCATGGCTTTGATGATCAGGGACGCAAGTTTGACAAAGAAGGCAATCTAAATGAGTGGTGGACTGCAGAAGATGCAGCAAGCTTTGATGAGCGTGCAAAGGTGTTGGTAGATTATTTCGATAATATTACAGTGATAGATACCGTGAAAGCAAATGGAACTTTCACACTGGGCGAGAATATTGCCGACCACGGAGGACTACAAGTGTCGTTCAATGCCTATCTGAAAACAGAGGAGTTGCAAGGCGGCAAAACAATTGATGGATTTACTCCCGAGCAACGTTTTTTCCTTTCTTATGCTACTTTGTGGGGTGGCAATGTGCGCGATGCAGAGATTCTACGTCTCACAAAAATAGACCCTCACTCATTGGGCAAATGGCGCGTAAATGGTGCATTGCCACACATAGATGCTTGGTACGATGCCTTTGGCATAAAAGAAACAGATGCAATGTATCTTCCTAAAGAAAAACGTGCATCTATTTGGTAATAATAAGAGAGTAACATCAAAACTCGACAGTTTATTCATTCATTTTAAATATACAATATGTTTTCAGGAATAGTAGAAGAAGCAGCTACAGTAGTAGATATACAAAAAGATAAAGGGAATGTACACTTTACCTTGAAGTGCACATTTACCAACGAGTTGAAAATAGATCAGAGCATAGCTCACAATGGTGTTTGCTTGACAGTAGTGAACATCAAAGGCGACACTTATACAGTAACAGCTATACAAGAGACATTGGACGTGTCTAATTTAGGAATGTTGAAAATTGGCGATAAAGTAAACCTAGAACGCAGCATGATTATGGATGGCCGGCTAGACGGCCATATTGTGCAAGGCCATGTAGATCAAACTGCCATTTGCAAAAATGTGAGAGAAGCCGACGGAAGCTGGTACTACGAGTTTAAATACGATTTTGACAAAGAGATGGCTCAAAAAGGTTACCTCACAGTAGATAAAGGTTCGGTTACTGTAAATGGTGTGAGCCTCACAGTTGTTAATCCTACCGAAGATACTTTTGAAGTTGCCATTATACCTTATACTTATGAGTACACCAATTTTCATCAGATAGAGAAAGGTACAATGGTAAATCTCGAGTTTGATATAATAGGTAAGTACATTAGCAGAATTTTAGCATTGAGAAACTAATCAATTAAAACAACCTGGTTATGGATTTCTTAGAACTGGTTTCATCGCGACAGAGTGTAAGGGCGTTCGACCCTGACCGATCTATAGAGAAAGAAAAGCTCGATCGTATCATAGAGATTGCTCGCTTGGCTCCTTCGGCTTGCAATGCACAACCGTGGAGTTTTGTATTGGTAGATGAGCCTGAGTTGAAGAACAAAATTGCCGATGCCACTTCTTCTCGCGTACTGGGAATGAATCATTTCACCAAGCAAGCACCAGTGCATTTGTTGCTGGTGGAGGAGAAGGTAAATGTGAGTTCTGGAATAGGCGGGTGGATAAAGAAAAAAGACTATGCGCAAATGGATTTAGGCATAGTGGCCGCTCACATTGTTTTGGCTGCACAAGAAGAAGGATTGGCTACGTGTATAGTTGGGTGGTTCGACGAAGACAAAGTGAAAGACCTGCTGCACATACCCTCTTCAAAAAGAGTGTGGCTAGATATAGTCATTGGCTATGGCACCCAAGCATTGCGTAAGAAAAGCCGTAAACCTATTGATAAGATATTATCTTACAATAGGTATAAGTGACTTTGTATTGGTTGTGTAAACTGTCTCAATATGTTTAAAAAATCAAAAACTCACAGTAACGTGGGTTTTTTTTATTTACTTTGCTGTTATTTCTTTTAGAGATAAGTGTAAACTATAGCATAACTTACAGAAATGCGAATAGATGAATGTATTTGCATTGTTTTTTTTAAACGGCATTTATAGTGCAATTACAATATAAATATGCAATATTTGCATTTACTAATAATTTAAAGATACAAAAAGCATTAGACTTTTTATTTTTCACAGAAACAACAGAATGAACAAACAGAAACGTTTCTTATTATCGCTCATCGTATTTGTCACATTTATTGGCACTGCTGCATCTCAGAATGTTGGTATCGACTCTCCTTACGGAAGGTATGGCTATGGTATTCTTTCAAAGCCAGCTTTAGGAGCATCAGAGTCAATGGGAGGAATTAGTTATGGTTTAAGGCGAGGCTCCAATGTGAATCCTGGTAACCCTGCTTCTTACTCAGCAGCCGATACTTTAAACTTTACTATGGAGATGGGAGTTTCTGGTCAGTATTCTAAACTATCCGACGGCGTAAACAATCAATCTTTCGAAAATGGTAACTTCGATTACCTTGCTTTTCAGTTTCCAGTGTACAAAAAAATAGGAATGAGTGTGGGTATGATGCCTTACTCAAAAGTAGGATATGATTTTGGAAGAGATCAAATACTAAATGAAATAAGTTATAGAGAAACATTCTATGGTACGGGCGGCCTCAGTCAAATATACGGAGGGCTTGCTTATGCACCAATAAAATATTTTTCTGTGGGTGCAAACGTATCTTATTTGTTCGGAAGCATCAAACATACAAGAGAAATCCCTATATTGGGGCAGGGGGGAGAAGCAATGAATCGATTAGTACGCAATTCTTTTTCTATTAAGGATGTAATGCTCGATTTTGGTGCTCAGTTCACCTATCCCATTGGTGCGAATGAGTCGATGACATTGGGGGTTGTATATACTCCTAGTGTGAAAAACAGCACTACGATTTATCCAACCGATATTTTGTACTCATCTACATATACAAAACCTCTGCCTACTGATACATTGTATGATCAGTCTTTTGACTTGCCCGAGACTTTTGGAGTAGGTCTGTCATATAGCTCGGTAAACTGGTTGGTAGGTATAGACGGAAGTTTGCAAAAGTGGAGTGGTGTTAAATATCCAGATTATCTTGATGATATGACACCTGATACACGCTTTAATGATAAATATAGTGTTAACTTAGGAGCAGAATATGTGGCTGACCCTGTTAATCGTAATTTTTTTAAACGTGTGCGCCTTCGTGGTGGTTTGTCTTACTCAAACTCATATACCAATACAAAAGTTTACGACCCCACAACTGGAAGTAGCTTAGGAACAGCCGGGTATAAAGAGTATGGAGTAAATGTTGGATTTGGGCTCCCATTTCGCGACATGATTAGTGGGCGAATCTCTATGGTAAATATTGGTTTGGGCTACTCTATGATGGATCCCCAACAGAAATATATGATCAAAGAAGAGATGTTTAAAGTTTCGGTAAATATAAATATCAACGAATTTTGGTTCTTTAAACGCCAATTTGATTAATTTTGCACCACATATTAAACTATTGTTTTAACATAACGTCAAACAACTAACTACAAAAAAGAAACACCTAAAAACAAATAGAAATGAAAAAGTTTATTTTAGCAATTATTTTTGCGGCAACTGCCTTGGTTGGAGTGAACGCTCAAAAAGCAGGATACGATCCTGTGAACGCTCCTTATGGTCATGGTCAAGACAGTATCAATTGTCGTATGAATTTAAGTCTCATGACTGTTGCTGCTAAGGCAGAAAATTATCAAGATGCTGTGAAAACTTGGCAGTCTGTATATAACAACTGTCCAGCATCAAGTAAAAACATCTATATCTATGGGCCACGTATTTTCAAAGCTTTGTTCGCAAAAGAAACAGATGCAGCTAAGAAGAAAGAATACCTAGATTTAATAATGGAAATATATGATAAACGCATGCAGTATTTTTCCAATGTTGACGCAAAAGGCACAATCTTGGCTTTCAAAGCTTATGACTATAAAGAACTAATGGGCGACGATGTAGATCACAAAGTTGTTTACCAATTACTGGGAGAAGCCATTGAGGATATGAAAAGCGAGATGTATCCATCTGATGCTTATGGGCATTACATGATTTCATCTTTAATGATGTTTTTGCAAGACAACTCAAAGAAAGATCAATACATCAACGATTACTTCCGCACGTTGGAATACATGGACGATGCCATAACTAGTGCAAAAGCAAATGACGATACCGACAATGCAAACTATATAGCTGCTGTGAAAGAAAGTGTAGAAACAGCCTTCGTCAATAGTGGAGCTGGTGATTGTAAAACACTACAAGATTTTTATTCTGCAAAATTTGCAGACAACAAGGACAATGTAGAGTTCTTGAACAAAGCAATTGGAGCTTTATCTCAAATTGGGTGTACCGATACAGATTTTTACTTTAATCTTTCTGAAAATCTACACCGCTTGACACCATCTGCCAACTCAGCAATAGGATTGGCCAATAGAAGCCTTCAGAATAAAGATTACGAAGCTGCTATGAAGTATTACGAAGAAGCTGCAGAGTTGGAAAGCGATACAGAAAAATCAAGTGGCTACATGATGACATTGTCTCAGATTTTGTTCTCGCAAAGACGCTATTCGCAAGCAAGACAAGCAGCCTATGATGCACTAAAATTTAAGTCGAACAATGGAGATGCATATATATTAATTGCAAAAATGTATGCTTCAAGTGCAGAGGGTGTTTTCTCTGAATCAGAAAAAAGAGGATTGGTGTTTTGTGCAGCTGTAGATAAATTACAAAGAGCCAAAGCTGTAGATCCAAGTGTATCATCCGAAGCCAATAGCCTCATCAATCAGTACTCAAGATACTACATGGAAAAAGAAGATGCTTTTATGATGGGTCTTAAAGAAGGAGAGTCAATAACTGTTCCTGGATGGATAGGTGAAACAACTACTATACGAACTAAGTAGATATAATAAATAGTCTTTGTATGCTTCCAATTATATACATTGCAGTATTGTGGGATTTTTTCGAAGACAATAAATAGATTAAATAAAATAGTTGAAAAACTTATTTAAAATGAAATCAAATAGCATAACAATCGTTCTAGTAGCGATTGTTGTGCTGTTTTTTTATACTGCCTGTGGCAGTACCGATACCGAAACGGTAAGTATTAAATTTGATCCAGAAACTACGCCTTCTATGATCACCGACAGTGTTACTACGCTTATTTCTGATTCAGGAATAACACGCTATAAATTAGTGGCAGACAATTGGCAGGTTTTTGATAAAGCCAAAGACCCCTATTGGTATTTTCCAGAGGGAATATACCTCGAAAGGTTCGACTCTTTGTTTGAGGTTGAGGCAAAGATTTTAGCCGATTCGGCTTGGAATTACACCGATAAAAGACTTTGGCGACTGAAAGGCAATGTTGACATTCGTAACATGGAGGGAGAGATGTTTTTGAGCGACGAGCTTTTTTGGGATCAAAAGGAACAAAGAGTTTACTCTGATAAATATATTCAAATAAAACGAGGCGATACTGAATTGAAAGGGTATGGCTTTGAATCGAATCAAGAGATGACAGAGTATCGCATATTTCGTCCTCATGAGGGCAAAATACCATTTAAAGAAGAGGCAGAGCTAGATGTAGAAACTGTAGAACCCGACTCAATAAACCTAACAGATGAATGATTCTATTGCCCTATTTTTTTGGATTTCCTCTCTTATATTGTCGGTGTTTTTTTCTGGAGTGGAAATAGCCTTTGTATCTTCCGATAGACTGCGTTATGCACTTGATAAGAAAAAGAAAAACCCTATCGATTTCATGCAGCAAGTGTTTTATAGTCACCCACGCAAGTTCCTCTCTACGCTCACTATTGGCAACCTCATAGTGCTCATTGTTTTTGTTTATACTTCCATCAATCTCACCCAAGATTTTATTGAGCAGAATGTAACAACCAATGCATTGCTAGTGCTTTTGGTGCAATTTGTAGGCGCCTCTATTATTATATTGATTACTGGTGAGTTGTTGCCTCGTGCTATATTTAGGAATAATGCTAACCTTTGGGTTAAAATACTTTCTGTTCCATCATTTATGCTCTATGTGCTACTTTTTCCAATAACTAAGGTATTTACAGGTATGGGAAGCTCTCTCCTCCGATTGGTGGGTATCAAGTTCAATCCATCGGAAGAGAAAGCCCTAGGGCGTGTTGAGCTAGACACTTATGTGAAGCAAGGCATTGATGAGGTACCCACTGAGGGTGGCGTAGATTCTGAGGTGAAGATATTTAGAAATGCGCTCGATTTTTCGTCGGTAAAACTGCGCGATTGTATGGTGCCTCGCACAGATATTATTGCAATGAATATAGACACGGAGATAGACGAGTTGAAAGACAGGTTTATAGAAACAGGCTATTCAAAAATTCTTATCTATGAAGATGATATAGACAATATCATAGGATACATCCATATATGGGAAATGTTTAATGACCCGTCAGATTGGACTACCGCAATTGCTTCTATCTCTTTCTATCCCGATAGCATGCTTGCAAGCAACCTCATGAGTGAGCTGCTACAGCAGCGCAAGACTATAGCTGTGGTTGTTGACGAATTTGGAGGCACATCTGGTATCATCACCATGGAAGATTTGGTGGAAGAGATATTTGGGGAAATAGAAGACGAATACGATGTAAACACAAACATAGCTAAGAAAGTGGCCGAAAATGAATACATTATCTCTGGTCGCATGGAGATTGATCAACTCAACGAACTGTTCGATTTCAATTTACCACAAGAAGACGACTACACTACAATTGCAGGTTATATATTGCATCATATTCAGCGCTTTCCGAAAACTTATGAGACTATTGAGATAAATAATTTTACATTCAAAATCCTCAAAGTAACCCAGCGTAAAATAGAAGTCACAAAGTTGATTATAAACAAAAATATTCACGACTGATTGTAACAAGTTATTGTAGAAATAAGATGGATTAGTTTATTTTTTTTCTCATTATCTCCTTAATATTTACTATCTTCGTGCCCTTATTGAAACAACTATTTAGTAAAACATATTAATTTATAAAAAAGGTAAGTGTAAATGGCTACTTTACAGAAAATTAGAAATAGAGCCGGACTACTCATTGGGGTAATCGGTGTTGCTTTGTTAGCTTTCATTTTGGGAGATTTATTAACCTCGGGTAATACATTCTTCCGTAAGTATCAGGATAAAGCATTTGTAGTTGACGGTGATATCGTTTCTACACAGCAGTACTTCGATAGAGTAACAGAATGGGAAGATTTCCAAAAAATGATTAGTGGCGAAAACTCGCTCGACGAGAATGCTATCTCTCAAATACGCGATATTGTTTACCAGCAGATGGTAAAAGAGCGTTTGTTGGATTTGCAAGCTGCAAAATTGGGTCTCGCTGTTTCTAAAGAAGAGATCAATGATTTGGTGCACGGAGATGTTATTTCTCCTTTATTGCAACAGCTTCCACTGTTTGTAAACCCCGAAACAGGCATGTTTGACAGGGGAGCACTCGTGCAATTTATTGCAACAATAAATACAGACGAAAGCACACTTCCAGCCGAACAGGTAGGCATGGTGCGACAGTACAAAACAATCTGGTTGTTTTTAGAAAATCTAATTAAATATCAACGTTTAGAAGAAAAATATGGTGCACTATTGTCAGCTGCTGTTATGCCAAATGATGTAGAAGCAAAAACAGCTTTTTCTCAATCGCAACAAGATGCAGACTTTATATATGCAGTGCAAAACTACTACACCATTCCAGATTCTGTTGCAAATGTAACAGATGCCGATATAAAACGTTTTTACACCGAAAATCAGCGTCTTTTCAAAACAGATGTGCCAATGGCCAAAATAACTTATTTTGCTAAAGACATTGTACCAAGCGACGAGGATTTTGCTGATGTTGAAGCTCAAACAGATGAGGTGTACGAAAAGCTACTTAGCTCACAAAATGTAGCTTCAGTGGTATCCGATTATTCAGATCGTCCTTACAGAGATGTGTATGTGGCGAGCAATCTATTAACTCCCGACGAACGTTCGTTTGTTGAGTCTGCAGAGGTGTCAGATGTTTTTGGACCATTTAGAGATGGCGATTCTTTCAAACTCTTTAAGTATATGGGCAAAACTGTTGCACCAGATTCAGCAAGAATAAGCCTTATTGGCATACCCGAATCTTTATCTAACGATTCTTTGGTAACAGCGTTTATAGATAGTTTACACACAGAGATAAAGGGTGGAGCCAACTTTGCAGATGTTGCCAATGAACTAAACCCACAATCAAATGGTGGAGAAATAGGTTGGGTACGTGAAATAGATTTAGCACAAGCAGGATCCAATGTGGCACAAACAATCTTTGATACTCCTGTAGGTTCTGTAACTAAATTAAAAATGCCTGGACAACAAGCATTGGTTTATGTACAAGAAAAAACTGCACCAGTTTCAAAATATAAGCTTGCGGTAGTGAATATGCCTGTTATTGTTGGAGACAAAACGCAAAACAATATCGATAACGAGTTGAACCAATTTGTTTCTGAGCCTGATGTAAAAACTAACTTTGCTGAAAAGGCTCGCGAGCAAGGATACAGTGTTGTGCCTGCTTATACAGTGTCGGCTACAGATCATTTGTTGGGTCAAATACCAAGTTCTCGTCAGGTGCTCAACTGGGCCTTCAACGAAAAAGAGGGTGCGGTTAAGAAATTCGACCTTTCAAAGAGCAGAATTATCGCACGTGTCGATAAATTGATTCCTTCGGGTGTTGCTCCTTTGTCAGAAGTTTCAGATTTCATTAAGTCGCAGCTACTAAGAGATAAAAAGGCCGAGAAGATTATTGAACAGCTAGAGTCGAAAAACCTTACATCGTTGAATGCTTATGCAGAAGCTATGAATTCTGAAGTTGATTCTGTTAGATTTGTAGATTTCAATACAGCTAACATCACCAACCTTGGCAACGAGCCTGTCTTGAATGCTTATGCAGCTTACGGACCTCTTAATACTGTGTTAGGACCATTGAAAGGCAATGCGGGGGTGTATGTTATCAATATAATCAACCGTGAGCAATCGCAAGAAGAATACAATGCTCAACAGCAGAAAACCCAACTACAATCGAACACAATGTACAGATTGCAAACACAAGCCATAGAGGTGTTGAAAGATAAAATGGCAGTTGTTGACAACCGATATAAGTTTTACTAAACAATAGGGCTTATTCCTTATCTATCTTTAGTAAAATCAGAGCACAAAAAAAACGTTAGAATCAGTTCTAACGTTTTTTTATGTCTTAGCTTTTTTGTTGGTCGTATATTTTTGTTTCAGCTTTATATTGTTGGCAACTTCCAGGGAGCTCTGTATGGAACCGATAGAAGCTTGCTTGCCTCCTTGTTGTTTATTATTTGATTGTTATCTGCATCCCAATACAAGCGTTGTCCGGTGCGGTGTGCTATGTTTCCCAGATGTGCTACACGCGCAGTATTGGCAGCAACAGCTATATTGGCATTCAGATTACGATTGCGTCTTTTGATACCATCAATAAAATTAGCCATGTGCAAGTCTAGCCCTTTTCCTGACCCTTTTATTAAATCGACACGCTTCATTAAATCTTTGCCTTTTTTCTTTTCAGGTATTACCTCCCAACCATTTCTATCTACAACCAATGTTCCGTTGTTTCCAACAAAACCAACACCATGGTCGCGACCATAGTAGCCACCATCAATACCTGTTCCGTGGTCCCACAACATGGTATGTCCATCAAATTCGTAGAGAGCTTGCAGGGTATCGGGTGTTTCGGCTGCATCATTGGGGTAAGCAAACTTTCCTCCCATTGCCATAATAGATTTTGGAGAAGGGTCTCCCATGCCAAATAGACCATAGTCTATAATGTGTACCCCCCAGTCGGTCATTAATCCACCTGCATAATCGTAATACCACCTAAAATTAAAATGAAATCTATTGGGATTGAATGGTCTCAAAGGAGCAGGGCCAAGCCATAAATCGTAATCTACACCAGCTGGAGCCTCACAATCAGGTTTTACAGGAACAGGTTCCATCCACCCCTGGTATGCCCAAGTACGCACAGTGCGCACTTTGCCTAGCTGACCCGATTTCACAAAATCTACAGCATCGCGCCAATGCGGATCGCTGCGTTGCCACATACCTACCTGAACTACTGTATTATATTTACTGGCAGCTCTTTCCATTACATCTATCTCTTCAATGGTATTGGCCAAGGGCTTTTCACAGTACACATCCTTACCCGCCTGGCAAGCTTCTACCATTTGCAAACAATGCCAGTGGTCGGGGGTGCCAATAATTATCACATCAATCTCAGACATTTCGAGCATCTTTCTGTAGTCTTTAAAACCTTTAGGTCTTTTTTTCTGAATCTTTTCAGTTTCAGCAATGCTTCTTTTTAGCACGTTTTCATCAACATCACAAATTGCAGCACACTCTGTATTTGGTTGATTTAAAAAAGCTTTTAAATTAGAAAACCCCATTCCGTTAGCACCAATCAAACCACAAACCAGTTTTTCATTCGCACCCATAAATGAGTTCATGCTAAATGGCATAGAGGTTGCCAAACTTGCCCCTGCTGTAGCTAAGGCCATTTTCTTTAAAAAATTTCTTCTGTCGGTCATAGTTGTTTATTTTTTAATCTATATAATGCTAAGGTTGTAAATCAACAGAACACGATTAATAACAAAGCATTAGTGTCCTTAAGTAATGCTGTTGAAGGTGTAATCTAATCAACTTGTACTGGTGAACTCTAAAGCGCACACATCTGAATGTTTGAAGTAAGCAGTTTTTATTCAATTATACAAATAATTTATTATTATCATCAGTTAAAAATGCAAAGCAGGCAGAGGTTGACACATAGTGATAGGTGTATGAGAGATGATGTTTAGGGATTAAGCTCCTGATGTGTTTTTGAAAGTAGTTGGTGCCATGCGAGAAGAGAAATATATATATATATATCAACCAATTGCTATAATTAGTGTAAGCTTTTTGTTTTTATAAAAAAAGCTACGTTTCTATTAAAAATAATTGAAACGTAGCTTTTATTGTTAGTCTATTAGCAATGCCTATTTAGCATTTTGCTCGTATTTCAGCGTCATAGTTGGTTGCTCTTTCACTTCGTCTGGCCCAAAGTACTGAATAGGACCTGGATATACATACGATGTTTTCTTTGCCCATGTATCTCGGTTTTTTGCAAACTCTTTAAAAGGAGCTCCTTCTAAATCAACAAGTGCTTTTTGAATTACTGGTTTCATTTCACCATGTCGGCGCTCCATGTTTAGCATCATTGTTATTGGAACACCACCTGCAATCCATTCTGCAGCAGGAGAAGTTGTGTTTCTTACAGATGCCATATAGCCAGTTTTACCCATAGCAATAAGCAGAGAAGCTGTATATCCTAGCGAGTAGCAGTAGTCAGCATCGAAGTTTGATGGGGCAGCACAACGGCCTTCATATCCAAAGAAATGGTGAATGGTAGCAAATTTACCTTTATATTTACCTTCTTTCTTCCAATCTTTCAATTTCTTATTCACCATTTCACTCAGCAACTTTTCAGTTTCGATAAGCGAAACTTGCACATTGCCGTGTGGGTCTCGATCTAATGTTAATTGATTGGCAACGGTTGCTGGTAAACTTTCATAGATTTTAGAGTTTTTCTCTGATAGTTTATGAATGATGTATTCTCTTCTCATAGAACGACGAATAGCGTCAAATTCTATTTGATTGTGTGCCAGAAAATCATTCAACTCAGCAATCAAGTCTTTCATTGCAGGAATAAACTCTATCAATCCCTCGGGAATCAACACAGTTCCATAATCTCTTCCATCTGCTGCGCGTGCTGCAACAATGGTTGCTATATCAGTAACAACATCATCCAGAGATTTATTTTTAGCTTCAACCTCTTCAGATATAATACAGATGTTGGGTTGTGTTTGCAGAGCACACTCTAAAGCAATGTGCGAAGCAGAGCGACCCATTAGTTTAATGAAATGCCAATATTTACGTGCTGAGTCACAGTCGCGTTGAATGTTGCCGATAACTTCGGAGTAAACTTTACAAGCTGTATCGAAACCAAATGATGTTTCTATGAGTTCGTTTTTTAAGTCACCATCAATTGTTTTGGGGCAACCAATTACTTGTACACCCGCATCTATTGATTTATAGTATTCGGCTAGTACAGATGCATTAGTGTTTGAATCGTCACCACCAATAATAACTAAAGCTTTTAGGTCGAGTTTTTTTGCAATCTCTAATCCTTTATCAAATTGCTCGGTAGTCTCAAGCTTTGTGCGTCCAGAACCTATAATGTCAAAACCCCCAGTGTTGCGGTGTTCATCAATAATTTCAGAAGTCAACTCTCTGTATTTATGTTCAATCAATCCTTCGGGACCTAATAAAAACCCATACAATTTGCTCTCTTTATTGATACGTTTTATACCATCAAATATACCTGCTATCACGTTATGTCCTCCGGGAGCCTGGCCACCTGAGAGAATAACTCCAACATTTATGGGAGTATCAGATTCATTAGAATCTTTTGATTCAATAAATTTAATAATAGGTCTGCCATAAGTTTTAGGGAAAAGTTTTTGTATTTCTTCTTGATCGGCAACCGATGTTGTAGATTCTCCCTCTTGTATGGATACACTCTTTTCTAATACAGCTGGTTTTTTTGGAACATAGCTGGCTCTTGCAATTTGTAAAGCGCTTGTAATCATATTTCTTTGTTATTTAATATTATGCATGCATAAGTTTGAAAATTGTTTATTTCAACTTTCAAAATTAACGATTTATTCTGATAAAATAAAATATTTGTCACATCAAAAGATGTTAATGATGTGGTTTTAAGTGTTTGTTTGATAGCTTTTTCTGCTTCTCTTCGTCAATTTATTGTTTATAGAATAGTCTTTACTCATGAAATCTTATAGTCCTCTTTCATGATTTATATACTGGCAAGATTACTACCTTTGTAGCAACTAAATTGCTAATGTGAATTGATTTAGAACACACTGGCAAATTTTTCACTCGTCCGATAAACATTTATGTCTTATATTTGTTTTATTTCTTTAAACAATCCCACTCTTCTCAACACACTACATCAAATGCATAGAATTAAAATAATATCTCTTTTAATAGCTGTTTTATTCCCATTTTTTCTTTTTTCCCAAAATGGGGTTATAAAAGGAAAAATAATTAATGCCAAAACAAACGAACCTATAGAGTTTGCTGGCATCCAAATTGAAGGTACTACTCAGGGAACTACTTCATTAGAAGGGGGCGTTTTTGAGTTGACCGATGTCAAATCGGGTTTTGTTCGACTCATTGTTAGTTTTATCGGATTCGAAACCACAGTTTCTCCTGAGATACAAGTGCAAGGCAATCAAACTTCGTTTGTTGATATAGCTCTGCCCGAATCATCGGTGCAATTGCAGGAAATATCTGTCCGCCCCAATTACAACGTAAAACGCATCGAAAGTCCTATCTCTGTAATATCTGTTAGTGTGCAAGAGATTGAAAAGGGGGCAGGTGTTAACCGTGATGTTTCGAAAGTTGTGCAAACCCTACCAGGGGTTGGTGCTACCGATCCCAATCGCAACGATTTGATTGTACGTGGTGGTGGCCCCTCAGAAAATGTGTTTTATCTTGATGGAATAGAAATACCAATTATCAATCATTTTGCTACGCAAGGCTCTTCGGGTGGCGTTGTAGGTGTAATCAATCCAGATTTTGTGCAAGAGATAAGTTTTTATACAGGAGCTTTTCCAGCCAATAGGACCAACGCTCTGAGTTCGGTCATGGAGATTAGGCAAAAGGATGGTAGCCAAGACCGCATTCACACCAAATTATCAATTGGTGCTTCAGATGCAGCCATCACTGTAGATGGCCCCATCAATGATAAATCTACTTTTATAGTCTCTGCCCGTCAGTCCTACCTTCAATTGCTTTTCAAATTGATTGGCTTGCCCTTTCTTCCTACCTACAACGATTTTCAAGTAAAGTACAAACTCAAAATTGATGAAAAGAACGAATTGACATTCATCGGTATAGGTGCTATAGACGACTTGGTGCTCAATACAGATTTGGAAACAAGTGGAACAGAATCGCAAAAGTATTTGCTCTCTTATCTACCTGTTTACAAACAGTGGAATTACACGGTGGGGGGTATTTATAAGCATTTCGGGAACAGTTTTATAGATAGTTGGGTGTTGAGTAGAAGTATGCTACGCAATACTAATTATAAATATAGAGACAACGATGAGAGGAACGAAAAAATGTCAGACTATCTCTCTGATGAAGCTGTAAATAAGCTACGCTTTGAGCGAGAATATCCTTACATGGCTATGAAGCTAAAAGTGGGAGGGGGTGTAAACTATGCACACTATACCAACAATTCTTTTCGCAGCATCTTTCGCAACGGAGCCAAAGAGGAACTGAGATACGATACCGAGCTAGATCTATTTGGTTATCAAGCCTTCGCACAACTCTCTGATGATTTTATAGACAAGCGACTCAAGCTTTCGCTTGGTGTGAGTGTGGTGGGAAACAATTTCAACAACAATATGAAGAATCCCCTCAATCAGCTCTCTCCACGTTTGTCTGCCTCTTACGAAGTGTCTGATAAGTGGGATATCAATGCAAATATTGGCCGTTATGCTATGCAGCCTGCCTACACTACATTGGGTTTCAAAAACAGTAATGGCGTGCTTGTAAACAAAAACGAACAATTGAAATACATCATATCCAACCAAGCAATTGCAGGATTTGAGTACCGACCTCAAGATAACATGCGTTTGAGTGTCGAGGGATTTTACAAGCAATATGACCGTTATCCCTTTTCGGTAGAAGATGGCATTAGTATTGCCAGCAAAGGAACAGAATACGGACAGGTTGGCGACGAAGAAATAACATCTATTGGTAAGGGTAGGGCATTCGGTGTGGAGTTGTTGTATAAAATAGTAAACTGGAACAACTTAAATGTAACTACTACTTACACTTTCTTTAGAAGCGAATTTACAGACAAAGACAATGTCTATCGTCCCTCATCGTGGGACACGCGTCACATGGTAAATCTCATTGGCAGTTACAAACTAAACAAGGGTTGGAATGTGTCGGCTCGTTGGCGTTTTAGTGGAGGTGCTCCCTATACACCTATCGATGAGGAGTTGTCGGCAAATAGAGAGGCTTGGAATATTACCAATCAGTACTATTTAGACTACGACAAATTCAACACACTGCGCTTATCATCCAATCACTCGCTCGACTTGCGGATAGATAAAGAGGTCTATTTCAAAAAATGGGTGTTGAATTTTTATACAGATATCCAAAATGCCTATAACTTCCAGTCCGAAAGCCCACCTATATATACCAACAAAGATGTAGATGGCAATGTGCTACAAGATCCCAACGGAGATCCCACCAAACAAGGCTTGCGTGTGTTAGATAATATGTCGGGAACTGTTTTGCCATCTATTGGGGTGATTGTGAAATTCTAAAAGAAGTGGTATGAGGCAAGCTACAAGGGGAGGGGGGAGTGTTTTTTTACTGTCTGATAGATGGGGTGTGTGGGTAGTGAGTAGTAAACAGTGAGTTTTTGTCTATTGGCTAGTTATTTTGTTTTTTGATTCCTGTTTTGGTATGGTTTTTTTGTCAAAAACACAAAAGGGGAGGGGTTGCGTAGGCCTACAAAACCTAAAACGCAATGCATTTCTCAAAATTGTAGGCCTACAAAAGCAGAAACACAATGCAATTCTCGAATTGTAGGCCTACGAAAGTAGAAACACAATGCTTTTCTCAAATTGTAGCCCTACAAAAGTAGAAACACATTGCAATTCTCAAATTGTAGCCCTACAAAAGCAGAAACACAATGCATTTCTCGAATTGTAGGCCTACAAAAGTAAAAACACAATGTGTTTCTCAAATTGTAGGCCTACGAAAGTAGAAACACAATGTGTTTCGACCTTTGTAGGGGTACGCAAGGTCACAATAAGTTGCTTTTTATCGTTGCTTTCCATTTGCAAACAAACACAAGAATGATAATATGCTATCGCATATAAATAATTTGCCACACAGATGACACTGATTGAACTGATACACACGGATAAATGCATCTTCAATTACTCCATCTACCACTAATACCGTAGGTATTGCATGTTTATAGCAAAATATGATAGTACAGCAAGGTGCGAGGACGAGGTGGTCGATGTTTATATCTTCATGGCTGGCTATAAACATTTGACCTCTATCGAGGTCGTAGTGTGTATATTTTGAATATCTGAAATCTCACTTGAAATCACTAGACCCCATACCCCATACCACATAACACAAAACTCATACCTCATACTTTGTTGAAAGGGCTTTGCCCATAAACCCCCGATGAAATGCAACCTCCGATTTCATGGGGCAAGCTACTTATTATTTAAACAGAGACAATTTTTCACCGTTTCACCCCCCCTCTCACATGTTTTTGGCTCATCGAGCGAGGTCGGTAGCCATACAAATGTTGGGGTACATAGTATATAAGTGACAGTGACCATTAAGTTTTTTTGTTTCGCAACACACACACACACACCGATTCTGAAATCGGGGCAAGCGGGATAAATCAATCATAAATACAAAAAAACAAAGGGGGTTTTATTTTTTACACTTACAGTGTTTTGGAGCTTCGCATCTGTTCCAAGTCATACCGCTACTGTATGAGTGCTCTTATATTTGTGGCGCAGCAAAATATTTTATTATTAAGCTCCTGGTCTTTAGTTTATTTACTCCGCTACCCTCACACAATAGTAAACTTCGCAAACTTTAGCAACAGTTGCTTTCTACCAGCTGTTTCAAACTCCACAAAGGCACGTCGGTCATTGCCCGAGTTCTCAATAGATATAACCTCGCCTCTGCCAAATCTTTCGTGTTCTATCATATCGCCCTCTTCCAATGCTCTTGCTTCAGACGAGAGGGTGTTGGCGCTTGAGGTCTGACTAACAGGCGTGGTGCCATGTGGGCGAATAGGTGCTACAGTTTCTCTCTTCTTAAATGTTGTTGGTTGTGATGGCTGGGTGCGTTGTCGCATCTGTTCCCAAAATCCGTCACCAGAATCGTCCTTAGCCCCTCCACCAAACGCTGCTGTCTGAGTTTTCAGAAACTGTTGGTCTATATCATTCAAGAAAGGACTTTGCCTTGCTGCTTCTGTTTGTCCGTGTTTAAATCTGCTTTTTGCAAAAGTGATAATGCATGTTTGCTTTGCACGGGTAATGGCCACATAAAATAGACGACGTTCTTCTTCCAGTCCCCTTACTTCGCCTTTGGTCATGATAGATGGAAATAGATTATCCTCCATACCCACAATAAATACATGCTCAAACTCCAAACCCTTTGATGCATGCACAGTCATAAGTGTTACTTTGTCATCGCCTGCCTCACTGTCTGTGTCTTGGTCTGTGAGCAGTGCAGCCTCCGATAAAAAATCGACCAGCTGAATCTCTTCTTCGCCTTGCTCTTTGCGCATATCTACAAATTCGCTCATGGCGTTCATCAGCTCTTGCACGTTTTGTGTGCGGCTCATCCCTTCGGGCGACATATCGCTAAATGTTTCTTTTGCAATGCCAGAGGCCTTTATCACCATGTCACCCAACTCATAGGCCGATAGCTCTTCGTTTTGCTCAATGAATTCGGCAATCATTTCTTGAAAGCTGGCTATCTTTCGCGCAGTTCCTGCATTTATCTTCAAGTCATATTTGTTGGGGTTCGATATTACGTCCCACAAGCTAACATTTTGTTGTTGAGCTGCTTCGGTTATTTTTGTGACCGTTACATTGCCAATTCCTCGGGTGGGATAGTTGATAATGCGATGAAAAGCTACCTCGTCATTTGGGTTTACAATCATTCTGAAATAACTGATAATGTCTTTTACCTCTTTGCGCTGATAGAAAGACAAACCACCATAGATGCGATACGGGATGTTGTTTTTGCGCAGCGATCCCTCAAAGATGCGCGATTGTGCATTGGTTCTATACAAAATAGCGAAATCGCTATACATAGCTTGTTGCTCCATGCGCATAGTGGCTATTTTATTGGCCACAATGATGCCCTCTTCAAAATCAGAAAAAGCCGATATTACCTCAATCTTTTCGCCCTCTTGACGTTCCGAGAAAACATTTTTGAATATTTGCTCACTATTTTTCTTTATCAAACTGTTGGCAGCAGATACTATGTTTTGCGTAGAGCGGTAGTTTTGTTCTAGTTTAAAAACCTTTGTATCGGGGTAGTTCGATTTAAATTTCAGAATGTTGTCAATGTTGGCTCCTCTAAACGAATAGATGCTTTGGGCATCGTCGCCCACCACACACACACGCTGGTGTACCTCGGAGAGCTGCTTCACAATTAAGTGTTGCGAAAAGTTGGTGTCTTGGTACTCATCTACCAATATGTATTGAAATCTATTTCTGTATTCTTCCAACACATCGGGGTGGTCTCTAAACAAGATGTTGGTATTCATGAGCAAGTCATCAAAGTCCATGCTGTTAGATGCCTTTAGTCTTCGCTGATATCTTTTGTAAATCTCATATATTTGTGGTCTTTTGGATGCACGGTCATAAGTCAATAGCTCCTCATTATTGCCATACATATTGGGTGTGATCAAGCTATTCTTTGCTTTCGATATTTGCCCATGTACTGGGCCTGGTTTGTATATCTTGTCGTCTAGGTTCATCTCTTTTATGATGGTTTTCACCAAATTCTTAGAGTCCGACGAGTCGAATATTGTAAAGTTGGGTGTGAAGCCCAGTTTCTCGGCCTCGTTGCGCAATATACGTGAGAAAATGGAATGAAACGTACCCATCCACAATCCGCGCGCTGCTCTTTTGCCAGCCACCTCGGCTATACGCTCTTTCATTTCGCGGGCCGCCTTGTTTGTAAATGTGAGGGCCAATATATAGTGAGGGGGCAATCCTTGTTTGAGTAGGTAGGCTATCTTGTAGGTGAGCACGCGTGTTTTGCCAGAGCCAGCTCCTGCTATTACAAGCGACGGACCTGTACAAAACTCTACTGCAGCACGCTGCGAAGGATTCAAATTATTTAATAGGTTTTCCATTAAGAGCCAATTGTTTTATTTTTCTTGAGTGCGGTGCAAAAATACTCATTTTATGTGTGAATAGAAAAAAGGAAGTTGCTACGATTTGGCTTTCGTAAGTATCAATCTCTGTAAATATGCATTGCCTTATGCGTTAAAAAATCTTGTGTAACCATTGATTACTCCCAAAAGCATCATTTGTAGAAATAGGTTGAGGCTGTACAATACCTTTTTATCGATTTACTAAAAAAACATACTTGCCAGCAATGTAAATATCAGACCACATACAGCAATAATGGATTCCATTACAGTCCAGCTTTGGAGGGTTTGTTTTTCGTTCATCCCCAAGTATTTGCTCACCAACCAAAAACCACTGTCATTTACATGCGAAAGCAGGGTGGCTCCAGATGAGATGGCAATTACTACCAAAGCACGTTGCGGGTCGTTCAATTCAAATTCGCTAATGATTGGTGCAATAATGCTTGCAGCCGTTATCATGGCTACAGTTGCCGAACCTTGCGTAACGCGCACAACTGCTGCAAGAATCCAAGCAAGCAAAATAGGGGGCAACGATGACATAGCCATAGATTGGGCCATTGTCTGACCTATTCCACTGTCAACCAACACCTGTTTCAATACTCCGCCAGCTCCAGTAATTAGAATGATAATACCTGCTGGACCAAGAGCCTTTGTGCTTAAATCGAGTACCTCCTGTTTACCCATTCCTCGCTTTATGCACAAAAAGTAGATAGCAATGAGCGTGGCAATAATCAATGCTGAAAAAGGATGACCAATAAATTCAAGAATATCTGTTGTAATAGACTTGGCCACAATTTCTTTTGTTACAAGCAGATCAGTCAAAGTGTTTATCAGAATCAGAACAAGTGGAATGGATATAATAAGAGCAATCAAACGAAATGGAGGAAAGTTCTTAGGGTCGAAATCTTGTACACTTTCATCGGTATCAAATGGCGGTTTCAAGTAAATCTTTTTAGAAATATATTTACCGAAAATAGGGCCAGCTATTATTGCTGTTGGAATACCCAAGATAAATCCCAATAAAATGACCCAGCCCAACTGAGCATTTATAATGTTGGCAACAGCTACTGGGCCCGGAGTGGGAGGAATGAAACTGTGTGTAACAGCAAGACCAGCCAGCAGAGGTATGGCATAGTAAAGCAAAGAACGCTTTGTGTCGCGTGCAAGGGCATATATAATAGGAACTAAGATAATGAAACCTACATCAAAGAAAACGGGTATGGCCACCACAAAACCAGTAAGCACCATAGCCCAAGAGGCATGGTCTTTTCCAAACTTTTTAATTAAGTGATGCGCCAGCGACTCTGCCCCACCTGAGCTTTCTAGCATTTGTCCAAATATGGCGCCTAAGCCTACCACTGTAGCCACAAACCCCAGTGTGCCAGCCATGCCGTCTTGTATGGATTGGGTGATGGCGCTTAGTGGCATTCCGGCAACAATGCCCACATAAATGGCTGTAATCAACAACGAGATGAACGCGTTGATCTTGAGTTTAAGTGCCATAAACAATAGTAATGCTACGGCCGAGAGAACTATAAATACTATGAATAGTGTGCTCATATTAAATTCTATTTGGGTTTCTGCCTTGAGTCGAATTACAACTTGTTGTTATTCTTTTTTTTTGAATGCTGTAAAAATAGTCATTTTATGTGGAAAATGAAAAAACCGCACTCTCAATGAATGCGGTTGCAACTTATTTTTAGTGCCTATAAAACAACACTACGTTCATTCTACCTCTCTCTCTTCAGAAATTTTGCATATCTTTTCTTCCAGGCAAGTATAAAGAATCCGATAGCGTACAATCCGATATTGAATAGGCCAATAGAGAAGATGCCGATAGAAAAGATGCCTGCCGAGAAAATACCAATAGAAAACTTGCCTGCAGCAAAAACTCCAACGGCATAATCGCCTGCTGCAAAATAATTTCTACAATAAGTGTCTGCACTAAACATATTTCCAAACTGTACATGTAGTACCACTCCTACTATTAATA
>CAYVLC010000017.1:0-26780 GCA_964452155.1 uncultured Dysgonomonadaceae bacterium | reverse complement strand
CGTCAAGTATTAGCAGCTTCAGAGCATCTGTCAAACTATATGCACTGGACTGTATCGCGAAAAAACCAATCTATTTGGATTGCTCAACGCGAAGGCCGCGCAAAGGACTCGAACGACAGAACCCAAACCAGCCTCTTAAAAATGCTAACACTCGTAGATAGGACAAACCCTATAGAAAGTATAAAAGCACTTAAGCTGGTTCCGCTCTCTGTATCTTATGAGTATGACCCATGTGATTTTCTGAAAGCACAAGAATTTCAACTAAAGCGTGACATTGAGGACTATAAAAAAACTGATAAAGACGACCTCATTAATATGCTTACAGGCATACAAGGGTATAAAGGAAAAATTTGCTTTAGACTGGGCCAACCATTGAATGAGAAAATTGATTTGGTGTCTAATACTCAAAATAGGTCTGCCATTCTTCAAGATATAGCTAACCTAATTGATGAGGAGATTTTTAAGAACTACGAGATATATACAGTCAATTATATAGCATACGATATGCTCAAGAATAGCAACAGATTTAGCAACAAATACAGTGCCAAAGAAAAAGACAACTTTATTGCCTACATAGACAAGCAGATAGAGAAAATAAAAATTGAGAACAAAGACCTCGATTTTCTTAAACGCAAAATCATAGAGATGTATGCCAACGAACTAAATAATCAACTCTCTGTTCAAAATTAAAACCCTCAGGGTGTTATGAAAAATAGCGCTACACTGATATCTTCAGTCCTCCTTCTCCTGTTTTTTGTTAGTTGCAATAAAGAACAAGCACGTCTTGTAGATTTCTTTGTAGAATTTGCAACGGTAACTAAATCAGAGCCTTCAGTAACTATTCAATTTGACAATGGTAAAGTTGTATCTTCTAAAAGCGATTCGAACATAGAGATTAAAGAGGGAGATCGAGTGATTGTAAATTACACCCCATTAGATGATGGCTCTATAAGCATAAATAGTATGCGACGTATCTTCTTGGGCAACATACAAGAAGAAGGCTATCCGTATAAACTAGCAACTGACCCCATTAAGATTGTAAGCCTTTGGGTGAGTGGTAGCTATCTCAACCTGTCTTTTCAAACAGACTATCATTCCAAATCGCACACTGCTGCACTATTTAGAAATATGCAAGCAGACAAGCCTACACTCTACTTTAGTTATTCTAGAGGAAATGACCCAGCTGGGGCACCCACTCTTTCTTACTTATCATTCAATTTGGAAAGCCTGCAAAAAGAAGACTTCACAATCTATATACATACGTACGAAGGAATACGAAAAATTGATATGACAATAAATTAGGGCCTTATTTAGTTGGGGCAGCAGCAGCTTTTATTCGATTTTGAAATCGATGGGTAAAATGCATTTTACACTCACAGGCCTATTATCGTTCAGTCCGGGAGTCCATTTTGGCATCATGCTCAACACCCGCAGCGCCTCATTGTCGAGATCACTATCTATACCATTCACAACTTCAAGATTAGATATTGTGCCATCTTTTCTTACAATAAAAGAACACAAAATTCGTCCCTGTATATTCTCTTCTTTAGCACGCGAAGGGTATCTTACAAACTGTGCAATAAACCGACCCAGACCATCTTCGCCTGATGGGAATTGTGGCATTTTATCTACAATAGTAAATATCTCTTCGTTCGGATCTATGGGCATTACTTTGCGATGCTGTGCTGTAGATGTTGTAGAGCTAGTGCCACCTTTATTTAGCTTAAAGTACATGGGCACATATTGCCTAGCTCTCACATTCTTACCTTTATATACTGCCGGCCGCCATGCAGGCATAGATTGTATAATACGCAATGCCTCAGCATCTAAAAGAGGATGTGCACGGTGCATTATCTCGAAATTAGACAATGAGCCATCGAGCTCTACCACAAAGTTATACACCACCAAACCTTGTTTGTCATTATCGGCGGCTTCGCGTGGATATCTCAATGAGTTAGATATAAAGCGTGTCATTTCGTGACTTCCACCCGGGTACATTGGATCGATATCTGGAACCTCTATGATTTTTCCACCAGACTTTGGAGGATTGGCCTGTGCTAATTGTAACTCAGCGGTTGAGTATATATTTTGTAAAGTTTTGGCTTCTAGGTTTTGAAAGCTTCCTGCTAGCAGGAGTAGCAAAATAAGTGCAGATACAATCATTATGTTAACTCTAATCTGATTAAATAAAGAAATTTGCTTTGTTTTTATTACAATGCAAATATATGAAAATAAATTGCGACAAAACAACCTCTTTAGTATTTTGCGGCAAATTTAGGGTGAATGAATATGAAAAAGTAAAATGAAACAGTTCTTTTTGTTAGACATAGATGCCTAATAGAGAAGAAGCCAATTCTATTATCGTAGTGTACCCTCAGGGAACTTTACTTTATCTGGAGCTTCGTTCAACATAGGTAAGGCACTTCTCAAAATTCTATTGCGCCTGCCAGTGGTGTCTTTTGGTTCTACAGGATAGGAAACCACTGCTTCGAGCCAGGCAAATGTGTTTATTCTAAAATAGACAGCTGGTTGCCATCTTTCATCTTTTTGGCCACCAAGTTCTGGATAGCGAGCCTTGAAATCTTTGTTAGATGCCCTCAAAAGACACTCTTCTACAAATTGGAGATCGCTTGTGTATGCAACCTGAATGGGAATTTCGTTCCATATAAAAGGATCTTGAGGACCAGAATAATTAATTACCTCTTCTCTCAAAACTAAGCTATTGGGAAATCTAATTACCCTACCACTACTTCTATCATTACCTAAATAATCGCCTCTACACTCTAATATTGAAGTATCTAAATAGCTTATTGATATTACATCGCCACGAAATCCTTTTATTTGAATACGATCTCCCACCAAATACGAACGTCTAAAAACCAAATAAATCCATGCAATAAAAGAGGCAATAGGAGCTTGCAATGCAAAACCCAACACTAAAGAAATAAGTCCAAAACTAACCGCCGCCGCATAAAGATTTTGAAATAAAAAAGAAGCCACTACAATAAGGCTAAATGTAATGGCAAGAAACCTGATAATTCGAAGTAGATTGTAACGTTCTCCTTGAATATGAGTTTGAGCACTAACTACCCTAGTAATAATTTTGCTTACTAAGAAGATTAATGAAATCAAAAACAAACTCATGCTAAGCTTTTTCATAAATGGGATAAGGGTTTCCCAAGTGTCAAAAACCTTTAGGTCTAATAAGTAATAGATGATTAATAGCAATATCGATGATGCTGCATAAAACTTAATCAAATAATTAGTTTTCTGAATTTTCATTATGCTCTATCTCTTTTGAGTGGGTTTTAAAATAATATACTCAGCCCATTCATTTGTTTTTATTAAAAAACAAATTTAATAAAATATCTGATAATAAGTGCTCACCCATCATTTGTTTGTACATAAATTGTTATTGTAGAGCTTACCTTAACGCTTATTATTCACGTTTTTAGCTTTGCATAGATGCTGGAACAACAAACTCCGCCAATATAGGTCACTATTCCAAGGGGTTTGCTGGCGAAGCAGATACGTAAAGACAAAAGCGAACATTACCCAGAGTAGGGTCGTATATTCAAATATAATAAGTCGATAAAACTGTGATTATTAAACACTAACCAACGCTTATCATTAGTAAAAATGCGATGAGAAATACGGGTCAAAAACTCCAACTAACACCCATGTATGCATGTATGGGCAATGCTGGATAGTAATAACGTGGTTGGGCCGATCCAAAAGCTTTAGCATTCACTATTACCATTGAAGCATAGTGTGCATTCGCAACATTGTTGATACCAAAATACAAGGTGAGGGAGGAGTCTCTTAAAACGCGAAATCGATTTGAGACTTTTAGGTTAGTAAAAAAATAAGATGACTCTGAGATTGTGTTGGCATCGTCCAGAAATTGTTTGCCAACAGATTGAATTTGTGCTTCTACAGACAAATTTTTAATAGGAACCCAATGAAAGCTAGCCTGAGCAGTGTAATCAGGAACACCAGGCAATAGGTTTCCATTAAAGACAACATCATCGCTAGTGAAATCGACAAATTTATTCTTAGAAAATGTGTAAGTAAGATTCGACGATAATTGTCCTGGAAAACGATTATAAGAAAAGAGCTTGTTGCGCATTGTAAACTCTACACCTCTATGACGAGTTTTGCCTGCATTAATTCCTGTAAAAATATCTTCTGTCACACGCTTTGTCAGCAATAGATTGTTCAGCTCTATCCAATAAAGAGTTCCTTCTATCTGCAAGTTCCTATTAAACAAAAATAAGCGTGCACCAAGTTCATACTGCACTCCCTGTTCTGGTTGTATGTCGGGGTTGATTTTGCCCTCGGGCAAGAGTGTTTCCTCTGGAGAGGGTAAAGAAAAGCCATGACCAATAGATGCATACAATGCTACTTTTTTATACGGAGCATAATTGATACCCACACGAGGAGAAAACATGGAGGGAAAACTGCGATTGCCAGAGTTGTCTCCATCATCTTTGAAATTATCTTTTAGTTGATAGCGAATTTTATTGAAGGCTGCCGCAAATGAAATATTCAACTTTGAAGTAGGTCGGTAATATACCATACTAAATAGATTGAGATGATTTCTGTTCTCTCTGTTTTTGTTCAGCAAAATAGCCTCTTTATCTATCATCCATTTGTACTCATCTGTTACCCATTCTAAACCTACAATCACATCAGTCTTTGATGAGTGATAGGTAAGTTTATTACGTACTCCACCTCCCAACGATGCATCGTCCAAATTATTGAATGGGCGCCTCTCGTAACTATCATTCCACTTTCCAAAAAAAATCAGCTTGTTATTCCAATTCGAGCCAAATTGCTTTATAAGAGATATACCTGCTACCCCTTTGTAATATTTTTTATACCCTTCTATCTCTTTCCAATTACCTGCAGCAGCTTTTGGATTGGTGTCAAAAAGTGTTCTACCCAAGGAACTTGGAATTCCTGCATTCAGATAAGTTGTATAAAAGAAATACGCTACATCCAACAATTGCAAGTTGACACCGCCTGCAACAAGAGCTGTGTGCTTTCTCAAATGATTGTTTTCGCGATATCCATCGGAATTCATTGCTGAAAGTTGAGCCTGCAATGAGAAGTTATCTGTTTTGATACTCTGGCTCACATTTGCTTTCAAAGTGTTGAAAGCTCCGTAATGAATTTGAGCATTTGTATGTGTCTGATTGTTTGTGGCAGTAAACATATTGATTGTTCCACCCAATCCCGAACCATACAGAGCAGAGGCAGGCCCTTTTACAATCTCTAGCCTATCAATCATTTGCAAATCGATATCTTCTGGATTAGAAACCCCATCAGATGAAGTAATAGGGATATCATTTAGGTAAAACTTGAGCCTATTGGTATTATAAGGCGTTCTGCTCCCCATGCCACGTATAACTATTCTACTGGTAGCATAAGTGCCACTGTGCATATATACTCCTGGCAATGAGTTAATAGTAGAAGCCATTGAACTTGCATCCCAAGCAGAAATGGCACTACCCGTGAGCACCGACAAACTACCTGGAATACGACGCAGACTACTCCTTGTTTGATAAGCACTTACTGTTACCTCTTCGAGTGTTATGATGGTATCTGTTTGATGATCTACATTATCACTTTCGCTTTGAGCCAAAAGAGTGCTAGCTCCAAAAACAATTGAAAATAAGAGTAAAATAGTTCTATTGTAACAATCCATTTCTATTATTTTCAATCTACAGGAATCAATCGCACAATTCTACCCGGATCTTCCAGTCCAATATAGACTAATCCATCAGGACTCATTACTACATTTCTTACTCGCCCTATTCCTTCCACTAGCTTTTCTTGATGCGTCACCTTATGCCCGTCAACTACAACTCGTTCTACGTAGTCAAAACGCAGAGAGCCCACAAGAATATTGTTCTCCCAGTTTTTGAATCGGTCGCCTGTCACAAAAGTCATACCACAAGGTGCAATAGAGGGTGTCCATTGAATAATGGGTTGTTCCATTCCTTCTTTGTGTGTCATTTCAGTGAGAACTGTGCCGTCATAGTTTATACCATAAGATATAACAGGCCAACCATAGTTCACTCCAGGCTGTATCAAATTAAGTTCATCTCCTCCCATTGGTCCATGTTCTGTTTCCCACAAATCTCCCGTTACTGGATGAAACGCATTGCCTTGCGGATTTCTATTGCCATAGCAAAAGATAGATTTTATGGCTCCGGGAGTGTCAACAAAAGGATTATCAGATGGAATTCTACCATCATCATGAATTCTGTGAATCTTGCCATTTGAGTTGTCTAGTTTTTGAGGGAAATCAAAATGCTGTCCTCTTTCTCCAATACCAAAATACAAGTACCCCTTACCATCGAAGGCCAACTTAGAACCAAAATGATGCCCTCTGTAAGTATCGGGTGTTCCTTTATACAATACCTCTTGATCTACAAGTTTATTTCCCTCCAAACGAGCACGCATAATGGCAGTATTGCCAATTCGCTTTCTACTTTGTGTGTTTAAAGCTGAATACGACATATATATCCATCCATTACTTTCGTATTCGGGATGTAGCGCTAAGTCCATTAAGCCTCCTTGTCCAAAAGCCATGATGGGTGGCAAGCCTTCTATTGGAGCAGACAATTTCTGATTGGAGAAAGTATGCAATGTCCCTTTTCTTTCAGCTATCAACAAATCGCCGTTTGGCAGAAAAGCAAGGCCCCAAGGTACGTCCAATCCCAAAACAACTGTATCAATAATAAAGCGATGATTCTCCGATTGAATAATATGCTCTTGGTGGATACCAGGCTTTAGAGAATCTCTGTCTGTTGGAATTCCTTCTTTAACATAAAGAGCCAATGCTTTAATTTCTGTATCAGTAAAAGTTTTCTCATAAGCAGGCATTCCTATTTCTATAATACCGTATTTTATGCTTTCCTCAACAGATGCAGTTCCATCCTCATCCATCCATACCTTATTGGCAAACTTTTCGAGATTGTCGCCATGACAACCTGCACAATAAGTTCTATAGTTATCAGCTGGCAGCCTATCATCATTAGCTCTGTTTTGCGCTTTAGAATAGCAGGATACAAAAACAACTGTCAGAAAAGACAGAAAAATAGTATTGATAGAGAAGAATAAACTGAAAGTTTTCATGATTGCTAGGTGGTTTAATTGTTCGTAACAATTATAACAGTTTTTATTGCAACTTGTTCCTCATTTTCAGCTTTTAACTTAGAAAATATTTGAGCAGGTTGTTATAAGGAAGCTACAATTGAAAGAAGAGAAATTGAAAGAAATATTTTTTTCAACTAAAAAAACATAAACAATGAACACTTGTGTAGACATTTTCATTGGAGTGAGCGCTACACATCTGTCAAATATCTCATGAAATTGCTTACATATTGATTTATTTTTGCGATTATACAACTAAATAATATATTTACAAGAAGAAATATAATCAAAATATCATTTCTAGTTGGTGAAATAAGTCGTTTTAGTGCCCCTCAAATATCTTCATTTTGCAATCTTCGCTTTGCAATTTAAGAACTAAAAAACAATTTGATTGTTATTAAAACCAGATGTGTTATTTTGAAACAATCCAAATAACAGAGTAAATCTTGATAACTTCAACTTAAAAACATTACATAAATGATTTTCAAAGAATTTGATCCATTAGAAGATAAGATGCTCAGGATTATCGACAATGACGGTAAAGTTGTTAACCAAGACTTGATGCCCGATTTAGACGATGAGACCATAGTTAAAGCATACAAGGATATGCTTTTTGAGCGAGTTGCCGACGAAATGGCTGTTTCCTATCAACGCCAAGGTCGTATGTACACTTTTCCACCCAACCAAGGACAGGAAGCAATACACATAGCAGCAGGAATGAACATGAAAGAAGAGGACTGGCTAGTACCTGCTTTTCGAGAAATGGGTGTTATGTTGGCCCGAGGTGTAACAATGAAAGAAATGTTCTTGTACTACAATGGCAACGAACAGGGGAGCAACTTTGGAAATGCTAAAAAAGTATTGCCAATAGCTATTTCTATTGGAACTCAGTTTCAACATGGAGCCGGAATTGGTTACTCAATTAAATATCAGAAGAAGGACGATGTTGTATTCCCATTTATTGGCGATGGTGGCACATCAACTGGAGACTTTAGCGAAGCACTCAACTATGCAACTGTTTGGGGAGCTCCAGTAGTTTTTACTGTACAAAACAACCAATATGCTATATCAGTACCTGTAAGCAAACAAACCAAGTCTATTAACCTAGCAGTAAAGTCGGTAGCCTACGGCATGAAAGGCATCAAAGTAGATGGAAATGACTTCTTTGCAATGTACCTTGCCTATAAAGAAGCTGCACAACATGCACGCTCCGGAAAAGGACCAGTTCTTATTGAGGCACTCACCTATAGAAGAGGAGCACACACCACATCTGACGACCCCACAAAATATAGAACTAAGGAGGAAGAGGAAAAATGGGGATTGGCTGACCCTTTATTAAGGCTCAAAAAATATATGGACGACAAAGGTATCTGGAAAGAAGACGAAGAGAAATTGATAGCAGAATATAAAAAAGAGGTTGACAAACAATTCTTAGAAGCAGAAAACTTTGGCCCCTATCCATTGAATGAAGTGTTTGACTTTATGTACACAGATATGCCCGAAGACCTAAAAAGACAAAAAGCAGAATACGAACAATTTTTAAACTGGAAGGAGAATAGAAAATGAGTGTAATGACATTGGTAAAAGCTATTAATAACGCTTTAGATATAAAACTTGCCGACGATAAATCGGTTGTTGTTTACGGTGAAGACGTGGGCGTAGAAGGTGGTGTTTTTAGAGTAACCGAAGGGTTGCAAGTAAAATATGGTGTAGAAAGAGTTTTCGATACACCCATTGCCGAGTCTGCTATTGTAGGTACAGCATTGGGGATGGCAGTATCAGGTTTGCGTCCAGTAGTGGAAATGCAATTTGATGGTTTCTCTTACCCTGCATTCAATCAGGTTATATCTAATGTGTCGCGCATGCACAACCGTTCGCGTGGTAGATTTAAAGTTCCTATGGTAATTCGTTTTCCTTATGGTGGGGGTATCAATGCGTTGGAGCATCACTCCGAAAGTCCCGAAGCATTGTATGCACACATACCTGGTTTGAAAGTTGTAGTGCCCTCTACACCTCACGATGCAAAAGGGTTACTAATTGCTGCCATAGAGAGCGACGACCCTGTTATCTTCATGGAACCAAAACGTATCTATCGTGCAATAAAACAAGAAGTGAACGACGAAAAGTTTAGTATTCCCTTGGGAAAAGCAAAGGTGCTTAACGAGGGAACCGATGTTACGGTTGTAGCTTTTGGAGCTATGATTCGCGAATGCCAAAAGGCTATGGTAATGACCAAAGAGGCAGGCATATCGGTAGAACTTATAGATTTAAGAACAATTTACCCAATAGATAAAGAGACGATTATAGAATCTATTAAGAAGACAGGACGATTGGTTGTTGTGGCCGAAGCCACCGAGTCGTTTAGTGTAGGATCTGAATTGATGGCAATTGCAAACGAAGGCGCATTTTTGCATCTTGAAGCCCCTCCACGTAGAGTGATGGGCTTCGATACAATTGTACCCTTGGCACAAGGCGAGAAGCACTACATGATTTCTCCAGAGAGAATATTTTATGAAATAGAGAAAACAGTCAAATTCTAAATCAAAAAAACAAATGAGATATATATTTAATTTTCCCGATATAGGTGAAGGTCTAGAAGAAGGTACCATCTTACAATGGTATGTGAGAAAGGGCCAAGAAGTGAAAACAGGAGATAATCTTGTGCAAATGGAAACCGATAAAGTGGTGGCAGACATACCATCGCCAAAAGATGGAACCATTGTGGCTTTGTTTGGTGAAGAAGGAGACGTAGCTATAGTTGGAGAACCATTGGTTGAGATTGAAATAGAAGGCGTGCATGGTGCAGAAGCGCAAGAAGAAGCTAAAAAAGAATTTGCACCAGAACCTGAAAAGAGTGAAGATTTCGAAGAAGAGGAAGCAGCTGCTGTTGTAGGTACAATGGAAACAGCTGGCAAAAGCGCCGTGCTGGCAGCAAGCGATGAGGGGGGTGAGAAAAAACCTGAAGTAGAAGAAAAAGCAATCAGAAAAGCATTGGCTACACCTATAGCTAGGGCTATGGCCAAAGAAAAAGAAATAGATATAAATGACGTTAAAGGAACTGGACCTTCAGGAAGAGTTACTAAAGCAGATATCGAAAACTACAAACCAGTAAAAAAAGGTGCACCAAAGAAAAAAGAAATAGAAAAGGGTGACGATGTAACATACGAGCCACTGACTCAGATAAGAAAAGCCATTTCTAAAAATATGATTAACTCTAAACACAGTGCTGCTCACATGTCTGTGTTTGAAGAGGTGGAGATTTCTGAGCTCATTAGTGTGAGAGGCAGGTACAAAACTAAATTTGCCGAGAAAGATGTTAAGCTCACATACTTGCCTTTCATTGTAAAAGCTGTTGTTCAGGCTTTGAAACATCACCGCCAAGTGAATTCTCAGATGGACTTAGAGAATGATAGAATGATTTTCAATAATCGCTACAACATTGGTATTGCAGTTGATACACCCGAAGGACTGGTTGTTCCTGTAATAAAAGATGCTGACCAACTTAGCATTATGGAAATTGCAAGACAGATATCTGAGTTGGCCGAAAAAGCAAACAACCGCAAGCTTACTATGGATGATATGAGAAATGGCACTTTCACCATTACCAATTACGGCTCTATTGGAGGAATATATGCCACACCAGTAATCAATTATCCACAAGCAGGTATTTTGGGTGTGGGTCGCATTGTTAAGAAGCCAGTTGTAAAAGACAATCAAGTTGTACCTGGTAGCATGTTGGCATTATCTCTATCTGTAGATCATCGTATTGTAGATGGTGGAGAAGCTTCGCGCTTTATAAACAAAGTTATGGAATACCTTGCCGATCCAGTTGCTCTGCTGATGGAGTGACACATACATCTATCCCTTATTCATCAAATAATGAGGGATAGATTTTATACAACCATAAATACTTAAAATAATTAATGAACTCACAATAAATAAAACAACATGGATTACGATCTTATAATAATAGGCGCAGGACCTGCTGGTTACGTAGCAGCAATTAGAGCTGGACAATTAGGCTTAAAGACTGCGATTGTAGAAAAAAAACACATTGGCGGCATGTGCCTCAATTGGGGATGCATACCTTCTAAAACAATCTTGGAGAGTGCCAAGGTTTTTGATAAAACAAAACAACTTTCAGAATTTGGGATAGATGGGGTCGATTTAGAAAGCATTTCTTTCAATTGGGATACAGTGAAAAAGAGATCTAAAAAGATTACCAAGAAGCTGACAGCAGGAGTAAACTTTCTGCTCAAAAAAAATGGCATAGAAGTAATTAATGGCACAGCCACAATTGGTGCAGACAAAAGTGTGTATGTTGACGGGAAAAAAATAACTGCCGAAAACATTATAGTGGCCACAGGATCGAAGCCAAAAAAACTGGATACCAAACTAGAAGATGCTCCAAGTGTAGAGATGGAAAATCTTTTCGACTTAGAGGAAATTCCCGAAAACATAGTAGTAACTGGCAATCATGTATCTGCTGTAGAAATGGCTCAGTTTTTTAAATTGATTGACAAAAAAGTTACGCTTGTAGCTAATAGCGATTACTTCTTACACGGAATTGACAAGTTTCTTATCGACTACGTCACAAAAAATATTGCTTCAAAAGGTATAGAATTAATTACAGATGGGTATCCATCTAAATATGTTGATGGGAAAGTAACTGTAGGCGACAAAAAAATTAAATGCGACCTTTTGGTCAATTGTAATTCACGCAAAGCAATTATCCCCGAAAGCGAAACTCCATTTGAGCTAACAGAACGGGGGTTCATCAAAACCGACAACGACTTTAAAACAAACATACCTAGCGTATATGTAATTGGCGATGCTGCAGGCAAGAGCTTTGTTGCTCACATGGCTTCGGCACAGGGTATTCACGTTGTGAATACAATAAAAGGCGTAAAGGCTAGTTTCGACTACTCTACCTATCCAATCAATATGTACACAAGCCCCGAGATATCTCAAATAGGTATGACAGAAGAGATGATAAAAGAAGAAGGGTATGAGTATAAAGTAAACGAATTCCCATTGTCGGCCAATGCTAAAGCTCTGATTGAAGGAAATAGCGAGGGTTTTATACGCATGTTATCTGAAAAGAAATACGGACAAGTATTGGGCGTGCAAATTGTTGGTAAACATGCCACCGACATGATTGCTGAAGCTGGAGCATACCTAAAAGTGGAAGGGACTGTGTATGATGTAGCCAATACAATACATGCACACCCCACTGTTTCAGAAATATATTTTGAAGTAGGTTTTGATGCTTTTGATCAAGCAATTCACAAATAAACATTCTTTAATTACAATAGAAGGTCAAGTACAATAATAAAAGTTGTATTTGACCTTTTTTTAGAAGAAGTAGCAAGAAATAAATATCTTTGCAGTAAATATTTAATAACAATGGTGATAGTTTCAGAATACAATCTTCCTGATATACAACTGATGAATGAAAGCACAAACAAGTTTTTGCTGTGGATACCCAGCAAATCTTATATAGTGCTAGGTGCATCAAACAATGCAAAAGATGCGGTGATTGAAGAACCCACATTGAGAGATAATATAACTGTGCTCAAAAGAAGAACAGGCGGACAAACAGTAATGCTGACCCCCAACAATCTGATTATATCGGCTGTGATAACAGATGAGAATGTAATGAAACCAAAAGATGTTTTCAACCGATTCAATGATCACATTATAGGGGCTATTGCAAAGAATCATACAGTAGAGTTTTCAACACGTGGTATATCGGATATAGCCATGGGCGAAAAGAAGATAATGGGATCTTCGATGTATCGGGGCAAAGGGAGGCTATTCTATCACGCAGTACTCAATTATAGCGAACCCTCCACCACCTTTCAGAAATACCTAAAACATCCCAGCAATGAACCTGACTATAGGAAAGGGAGAATGCATCACGAGTTTGTGACATCGCTCAAAGAAACTGGATATACAGAAAGCATTCATCACTTAAAGATAGAGATCGAAGCATCGCTAAACACTATTTTGAGCAACTATGAAGATATAAATAATAGAGTACTAGAAAAAAAAGGATAAGAGCCAAATAGATTGTTATTTGATCTCTGCTCTGGCACTACCTTGAATAGCCTGCATGATTATTGCAATCAGAACTTTTTTATTGCCCCCATAAATAGTATCGACCCTGTCGATTTTTCATGTATAAGGTATATAAAAGGTTTGTCGGCTTTGAATATTACCTTTTCGCTACTCGTTGGAAAACTCGTTGTAGTTATACCCACAGAGGTTACTGCTGCAGCCTCTGTACCCACTTCGTCTGTTGCTATAAAGGTATCTTGGATAACAAATGATATAAAAGCCTCTTTATCAGACATACGCGAGAAGTTGGCTTTGCCAGCTGTAAAGGCAACACTCATACCCATATCTTTCAACACATTGTTGAGTTTTTTGCTATATTCTGTTTTGAATTTAGGGACAAACAAATCAACTTTCGTGTTGGTCAGGTTTCCTATAAGACCACTCCAATAATCTGCCTTTTGCAAAGCTTCTGTAACATCAGTCAACATCTTGCCATCTTTGGGCAATAATACCATCATGCTAAAAGCCTCATTACCGTAGGGCAACTCTACCAGTTGCATTGTTTGATCTTCCGCATAACCAAAACGAGCTTCTTGGTACATCATATCCACTTTTGTTTTACTACCATCATCAGCAGTGAAATTCATCTTCGATGTTTTTTTCGCATCAAACTCCGTAGTCCAAGTACCTTTAAAGTAAAGTGCATTGAGCAAATACATCAAATCGTCTTTACTTACCGTTTCAATCACCTTGTCTATTAAACCTTTGGTGTTGTCGGCAGCCCATTTATTTATTCTATCTACTGTGACAAGACTTCCAAAATCAACAGCCTCTACTGTTGCGTTATAATACGTTTTATTGAGCGATATGAATTTGGGCAATATTTCTATGTCCCGATTGGTCCATATAGAATTGGCAATGGCCAATTGGGTAGATGGGTCTGTTTTCTCGAAAGCATCTTTTAGTTTTTTGAAATAGTTGTTCACTTCATCATCTGTCCAATCTCCCAGCCCGAGTGTGTTTTGTATAGCGTGTTTTGTATCTCCTACACTTCCATTCCATGTCATAGCTAAGGCCATTTTTAGACTGAAAGGTGATACCATAAAGTTTTTGTCTTCATCGTTGCGCTCTTCGTGAAAAAGATGAGCAAAGAAATCGAATGCAAACACCTTGTCAGATATAACCATGGAGCTTTCCACTCCTTGCAAATCTATAATAATAGGTTTAGGCAATTCGCTAGTAGGTCTATCTTTATCTTTTATCTCATCTACACTATTATCACACGAGCTTGAGGCAAATAGTATCGAAGAAAAAAGCAACACCCAAGTAATAATTGTTTTCATTGTGATATATCTTTAATAAAATTCTATTTTGTCTCCTTATACTATAAGGATGAAGATAGGCACAAAAGGTTGCATAGCAAAGCAATGTTTAACATACTAAGCACTTACAATAATTAAAGAAGAATTACTTTGATGAATAATAGATTTAATGTTTTGTTTTAGAAACCACAAGAACTACTACCTGCTGCTAGTTTCAGTAAGAAGAGTATTTCTTGGTAAATACACCCATAAGGAGGGGTATTTACCCAGCTACTTTTTTGATATAAGCTATCATGACAAACGCTTTCTATAGAGATTGCCTTAAAGATATCTTTTTATTGGTAATAGAGTGAGCAATTGTGCTGCACTTACACATTATTATATGGAATACTTCTTGACTCTGCAATCTCCATCAATTTAGCCTTAAGTACTTTCAAATCGTGGTACCTAAGAATTTCTAAATCAATTGTCAACTCTTGCTCTGCCACTACAAGTGTTATATAGCTAAGCCCAATACCAACATGTGTTACCTCATGCCAAAAGATAGTAGTGCGAAGACGTTGCATCGGAAAATTTAGAACAAACTCTTCGTTGTTTAAAACTATTAAGGGTTTTGGCTGAGAAATAGTTACCGACAAAATTAAAGAGAGCGATATCAGAATGCCAACAACCCCGATAAAAAAATATGCTCCATACTGTGGTATCATCATCTCCATTACAGCCATATAAAGCGACATTATCATTAAAAAGATAGAGACAATTAACGCTTGCAATTTTATTTTCTTAGAAATTGCATATCTAATTACTAGTTCTGTCATAATTTTCTATTTTCAGTTTATAATAATACTTCAGTTTTTTCCTTTACAAATATAATGATTAAATCTGGCAATAAAAGACAAACTGAGCGTTGATTGTGCTTTAAAGGCCGTTTTACTGTTAAAGTCTTAAATAAATATACCAAAATAGTAATATCAGAGAAAAAATGCTTTAATTTGTATATGGTATAGTTAAGATCTCATTTTACATCGGTTTATTAACAAACAGTTGACGAAATGAAGATAACACAGATTTTGTAATCGTTACAAAAAACGACATGCAACTAAAAACAGGAATGATCTAATGAATGCGAATGACAATTTTGAGAAAAAAGAATTAAACGACTCAAACGTTACCCCTATTTCGGACGCTGCAGCGGCCCACAGCCAAGAGCAGAACAACGAAGCTAAAGAAGAAATAAAAAAAGAGCAGGACACAACACCTGAACCTTCGGAAACGCCCAATGTGGAAAAAACCGAGGAAACAGAAGCTGGAACAAAACCAGAAGACAAGCCTGTGGCCCAAACTGAAAGATCTACAACAATGGATATAGATCCTAAAGTTGCAGACACTGATGTTGCTTCTGAAGATGAAACAGCAAACCCAGTAGATGCTGCAGATGTGAAAACAGATGAAGCACCTGAGGCTGACTCCAAAGAAAAAGAGGAGCCTACAACTGAGGCAAAAGAAGAGCCTGCTGAAAAGAGCGAAGAGAAAAAGGAGGAAACAACTACTACTGTCAAAAAAAACAGACCAATTGCACCACTTACATTTGACGAAATTGTAAGCAGGCTTCGCGAACTGGCTAGCAAAGACAAATTTTCACGCAAAGAGTTAGATAAACTACAAAGCCTCTATTTTAGCGAAATACGCAAAGAGACAGACGAACAAAAATACCAATTCTTGACAGATGGCGGCAAAGAAGATGATTTTGTAATAAAAGAATCTGCACTGCATACCGAAGGGAAAAACCTTTTGCAAACATTGGCCGAAACAAGAAAGAAGATGGTAGCCAATGAAGAAAAACAAAAAGAGACCAACTACGAGCGTAAGGTAGCCATTATAGAAGAGGTAGGGGCACTGTCTGAAAGTCAAGAAGATTTCAACAAAAAGTATCAAGACTTTAAAACACTTCAACGTGAGTGGAATAGCATAAAACAAGTTCCTCACGGAAAAGAACACGAACTATGGAAGCTGTATCAAGAACAAGTTGAAAAGTTTTACGACATTGTGCACCTTCACAATGAATATAGAGACTACGACTTTAAGAAAAACCTTGAAAGCAAAATAGAGCTATGCGAGTCGGCAGAGAAACTGAGTGAAGAAGATGATCTTGTATCGGCATTTCACCAACTACAAAAACTACATAAAGACTGGCGCGATATAGGCCCCGTTGCTAGAAAAGATAGAGAACTGATTTGGCAAAGATTTAAACAAGCTTCGGCCGAGATAAATAGAAAATACCAAGATCGTATTGAATCGCTAAAAGCTCAAGAAAGCGAAAACTACGAAAAGAAAATTGCAATATGCGAAACATTAGAAGCAATAGACATATCGGCTCTTAAAGACTCAAGAGAATGGGAGCAGAAAACACGAGAAGTACTTAATTTGCAAAACGAATGGAGGCAAATAGGTTATGCGCCGAGAAAAGTGAATGCAAAGATTTTTCAGCGCTACCGTTCTGCTTGCGACCATTTCTTCAAGGGTAAGAATGCTTTCTATCTAACAATACGAGGAGAGCTTGATGAAAACCTGGCTAAGAAAACAGAATTGTGCGAGCGCGCCGAAGCAATGAAAGAGAGCCAAGACTGGAAAGAAACCACCTCAAAAATGATTGCCATACAACGCGAATGGAAAGAAATTGGCATGGTGCCACGCAAATACTCTTCTGAAATATGGAGGCGATTTATTGGTGCCTGTGACTACTTCTTTGAACAAAAGAAACTCAACACGAAATCAATTCGTCAAGAAGAAGCAGAAAACCTAGCACTCAAAAAAGAAGTAACCGAAAAGATAAAGAACCTAGACACTACCCTTGCTCCAGAAAAAGCAGTAGAGAAACTAAAAGAATTGATGGATGAGTGGTATGCAATAGGTTTTGTGCCTTTTAAAGATAAAAACACAGCGCAGAAAATGTTTACTGATGCAACCGATGCACAATATTCTCGTTTGAATATAGATAGATCGGAACGAAAATTAGATTCATTCAAATCTAATATAACAGAAATGACAAAATCTGATCGCTCACGCGGACAAGTTTTACACGAACGCGAAAAACTAATGCGCCAGTTTGAGAGAATGAAATCGGAGCTGCAGACGTATGAAAATAATATTGGCTTCTTGACAAGTTCATCAAAAAAAGGAAACGTACTTTTGGATGATATGAATAACAAGATTGAAAAAATTAAAGCCGAACTAGACTTGATTGTTAAGAAGATAGATACAATAGACGATAATATCTAAGGCTACACATCTGTAGCAACATAAGCAAACTGCTTTTTGAAGCATAGAAAGGCCCAGCTCAGCAAGTTGGGCCTTTTTTGTGTCAGTTGCAAAACTAAATGCACTGCTTATTTTTTCTTCTATCTAAAAAGATAACCGATCACATCTACCTATGAATGGATTACGAATTAAAACTAGATACAAGACTATTTCTTAAAACTGTCTGTAATCTTGATTCTAAGATCGATACCTTGAAGCTACGAAAAAGCTAAAGATATCAAGTAATACGGATTTTCTCTCTCCTTTTTCATTGAATTATACTTTTATGAGACGAAAATCACTTCCTCCACGTAGAATTTGAGTTTCATCTCGTGAAAACCTAATCTACTGTGGTGAATTTCGTTTTCATCTCATCTTCGTCTTATCTACCGCGGTGAATTTCATTTTCATCTCATCTTCATCTTTATCTACCGCGGTGAATTTCATTTTCAACTCATCTTCGCCTTATCTACCGCAGTGAATTTCATTTTCAACTCATCTTCGCCTTATCTACCGCAGTAGATTTGATTTCTGCCTTATAAAGCTGCTTTTTGCTTTCGAAGTGTAATTAAAAATGGCTAAAAACACTACCAAAACTCCGATTTGCAAGATAAATCTACAAAACAGCACCATAGCAGTTTTTATAAAGGCCTCTTTTTTACTATCAAATTTATTTACTACTGTATCCATTGTATCGATTTTTGATGGCTAATGATTTTGGAAACAACCATAGCTCTATCTGTTTTCGACTATCGCCTTCTTCAAAACTAACAGTCGCTAAAGTATTACAACCCATAATTTTGCCTTTATTCGCAAAAAAACTATATCCGTTCTACTTACTTTTATGTATATTTGCATCCAAATAGTCGAAACTCAGAAAATACTACTCTTTAGTAGAATAGGTTTTAAAATGCGCTTTTCATGAAAAAATATAAGTTGATTAACAACATTGCAGGATGGACAGTTTTTGTAATTGCTGCAGTTGTTTACTTAATGACAATTGAACCAACAACTAGCTTTTGGGATTGTGGTGAATTTATAACATCTGCATACAAGCTGGAAGTGGGTCATCCTCCGGGTGCTCCATTTTTTATGCTCACAGCCAATGTTTTCACACAGCTCACATCAGACCCAGCTAATGTAGCAGTTTTGGTAAATGCTATGTCGGCACTGCTGAGTGCTCTCACCATATTGTTTCTATTTTGGACAATAACACATCTGACCCGAAAACTTGTTTTAAAAACAGACCAACAACTCTTAACACTCAGTCAGATAATTGTTGTGATAGGTAGCGGACTAGTAGGCGCACTTGCTTACACATTCTCCGATACTTTTTGGTTTTCGGCAGTTGAAGCAGAAGTATATGCCTTCTCATCTATGTTTACAGCTTTGGTGTTTTGGCTCATACTCAAGTGGGAAGACAATGCACACAAACCTCATTCTGACAAATGGATTGTACTTATAGCCTATATGATGGGCCTTTCGATAGGAGTGCATTTGTTGAATCTACTATGCATACCTGCAATTGTACTCATTTATTATTACAAAAAGAACAACAAAGTAAACTGGAAGGGCACAACTCTGGCCCTTTTGTTTTCTTTCGGATTAATAGTTGTACTGATGTACGGCATCATACCCGGATTTACCAAAGTGGGCGGATGGTTTGAACTCTTGACAGTAAACACCTTTGGAATGTCGTACAACTCTGGCTTGTTTATTTACCTAATAGCCTTAGTAGGCGCAATTATTTGGAACATAATAGAGACAATGTCTCAAAATCCAAACATGCCAAGAGTAAGGCTCACCTTTTTGCTAGCCCTGGCATTGTCGGGGGTGCTCTTTATTGGCGACAGCATTTGGCTCTGGCTCATACTTTTTGGCGGTGCACTACTGTTTATATTTAAATCAAAAAAGGCAAATGCAAAATTGATAAACCTTACTATGACTAGCCTATTGGTAATATTAGTTGGTTATTCATCTTTTGCTTTAATACCCATCAGATCGGTTGCCAATACGCCAATGGATCAAAACTCACCAGAAGATGTATTTACTCTGGCCAGATACCTCAACCGCGAACAATATGGCGACAGGCCATTGATATATGGCCGCACTTTTGCATCTGATGTAGAGAGAAAAGCCGATGGAACTGTAGATTCGGGAGCCGAAAAAAAGAAATACGACAAGGTTATCAAATCGTCGCCCGATGAGAGTGATAGATATGTTGCTACCACCTCTTCTACTTATAAATTTACCAATTCTATGCTGTTTCCACGCATGCACTCGTATAGCGGAAACCCAAATTTTAGCAATCATTTATCGGGCTATAAAATATGGGGAGGAATAAAAAACGAAAAACAAACTCCAACCATGTTGGACAACATACGCTTTCTCTTTTCCTACCAGCTCAACTACATGTATTGGCGTTACTTTATGTGGAACTTCTCGGGCCGTCAGAACGATGTGCAAGGCGACGGAGGCATTACTCGTGGTAATTGGATTACTGGTATATCTTTTATAGATGAACATTTGCTAGGTTTAGGACCACAAACAAATATTGCCCCAGAAGTAGCCGACAATAAAGCACGAAATGTATATTTTATGCTTCCGTTCATACTGGGTATTATTGGTATTATATATCAATTGCGCCTCAAGGAAAAAGGTTTGCATAGCTTCTTGGTTGTGTTTATGCTGTTTTTCATGACAGGTATTGCCATTGTGCTCTATTTAAATCAAACCCCTTTTGAGCCACGCGAAAGAGACTATGCATTTGCAGGTTCTTTCTATGCCTTTACTATATGGATTGGTATGGGAGTGGCTGGTATTGCTGGATTTCTCAGAAAATACTTAAACAGCACAGCACTTGCTGGAGGCGCAGCTACACTGCTAGGAGTATTGATTCCTATACAGATGGCTGGCCAAAACTGGGACGATCATGACCGCTCTAATAGATACTCTGCTCGTGATATTGGTAAAAACTACCTAACAAGTGTAGCTAGCAACGGTATAATATTCTGTAATGGAGACAACGACACCTTTCCATTGTGGTATGCGCAAGAGGTAGAAGGCTTTAGAACAGATGTACGTGTGTGCAACCTGAGTTACTTGCAAACCGAATGGTATGTAGATCAAATGGTGCGCCAAGCTTACGATTCGAAACCACTTCCTATATCGTGGACACGCAAACAGTATTCGGGTGATAGAGGCACACATGCCTATCTATTTACACGCCAACAAATTGAGGGTATGTTGCAAAGAAATAATATTCCTCCTATACAATATGGCTCTTATTTTGATGCTGCAGCTTTTAAAGATGCCATGCCACTTACAACAGTGATGGAAAACCTGCGCGATGGGGTGAAACCTCCCGACAATCCATTTATTGAGAACGGAGGCGTAATACCTACCGACAAGTTGTACTTAGACATAGACACAGCCATGGTGGACTGGGCCGAATTGAATGCAAGGCCTACAAACAGAATGACAATAAACCTTGAAGGCAAATCGGGCGTGTATCGTCAAGAATTGATGATACTAGAATTGCTCTCAAATATCAACAAAGATAATTGGGAGCGTCCACTCTATTATGCAACTACAGTAGGGCACGATACACATTTAAATATGACGCCAAACTTCTCACTCAGCGGATTGACATACCGTGTAACTCCAGGGCAACCATTAAACGGTGGTGTAAACACCGAAGTGATGTTTGACAACATGATGAATAAGTTTGAGTGGGGCGGATTTGACAACCCAAAAGTCTATTTAGACGAAAACAACAGACGCATGTTTAGTCAAATGCGCAACTTGTTTGCAATGCTTATAGAAGCTCTTATTGATGAAGGAAAAGATGACAAAGCCCTTGCAGCACTCGAAAAATCTTTGACAGTATTGCCATCTACAAGCATGCCTTTTGGTCATGAAGCAATACCATTTGTGGAGGCTTATATGCGATTGGGGAAACTTGATGAGGGAAATGCTATTGCAGACGAGATAAAAAATAGAATATATCTAAATTTAGACTGGTACGACCGCCTATCGCCCATCAAAATGGGAAACTCGGCATCCAATATATTGCATTACAATTTGGGTGTATTGGTTCGTATCACTTCTCTTTATCAAATATACGATCAAGAGAAATATGCAGCACAGGTTGATGATATTTTAAGCAGGTCGCAGTTTTATTATAGCCAAGGGCTTGGAGCCCTTGCCAACACTGTTCTGAAAGAAATAACGGATGGCTCTATACGTGGCTACTACACTGCTGGAGACGACACAATGAAGCAAGGAGTGGAGGAACAAGCCATGCAAAAGTCACTTCAGCTAATGCAACAATATAGCCCCGAGCTACTTCAACACTACGACAACGCGAAGCAAGAATAACCGCACTAATTAAACAAAAAGGATATGTATCGGTAGATGTATTCTATCTATCTATATGCATCCTTTTTTTCTATGCTATTTTATGATAATTGAGCAACCACCAAAATTATACAGAATGCTTTTCCCAAAAAGTATTTGGAGAATTCCAGTAAAAGATAAGAAAATGGTTTATCTCACTTTTGACGATGGACCCATTCCCGAAATAACGCCATGGGTCCTAGACATATTGGATAAGTACAAAATAAAAGCCACCTTCTTTTGTGTTGGCGACAATGTAAGCAAGCACCCCAATAACTATAACGAAATTTTGCGACGTGGCCACAAAGTAGGTAATCACACACACAACCATCTGCAAGGATGGAAAACTTTTGGTAATAAGTTTGTAAACAATGTGAAGAAAAGTAGCAGTTTCATTCATTCCAAACTATTCAGACCCCCTCATGGGCACATGTTTATTTATCAACTTACACATCTTCATATTTTAGGATACAAAACAATTATGTGGGATGTAGTGACACGCGATTATAGCAAACGCATGACTCCCCCCGAGGTGTATAACGTTGTAAAAAAATATACAAGAGACGGTTCCATAATAGTATTTCACGACTCGCTAAAAGCGGAAAAGAACTTACGCTATGCCCTACCTCGCTCTATTGAGTGGTTGTTGAAACAAGGATACACTTTTGGCGAAATCGAATAAACTTTTTATTTATTGAACTCTCCTCTCTTGCTCAAAACAATAACAATAGGTACCAACTCTAAAATACCCCAAGAAAAATATGTTTAACAAACTAGTAGCTATCGAACCAGTAAGCCTAGTAGCAAGTGCCAAGAAACAACTCCATAACTTTGCCAAAGAAGTTGTCTTACACCAAGATATTCCCACCAATAACAATGAAATTTGCAAAAGAATAGGCAATGCCGATGCAATATTATTAAGCTACACTACAACCTTAACCAAAGAGGTGTTGGAGCAGTGCCACAATCTAAAATACATTGGAATGTGCTGCTCGCTCTACTCTCCTGAGAGTGCCAATGTAGATATAAACTATGCCAACAAAAGAGGGATAACCGTTACGGGAATAAGAGACTACGGCGATGAGGGGGTGGTAGAATATGTAATAAGCCAACTAGTGAGCTGCTTACATGGATATGGAACAAATAACGATGGAACTAAAACCGAACCATGGAATGGAATTCCAGAAGAGATAACAGGATTGAATTGTGGAATAATTGGTTTAGGAAAACTAGGGGGAATGATTGCAGACGCTTTATCTTTTTTTGGAGCAAATATAAATTACTTTGCTCGCAGCGAGAAAGAAGAAGCAAAGAAAAAGGGCTACCGATTTCTTCCTTTACCCCAATTGATGGAGCAAAGCGATGTCGTGATTTGCAGTTTAAATAAAAAAACGGTACTACTCCACCAAAAAGAGTTTGAGAGATTTGGGAATAAGAAAATACTACTGAATGTAGGGCTTTCTCCAGCATGGAGTGCATGTCCTTTTGAAAAGTGGCTTCACAATGGTAGCAATCTTTTCTTTTGCGACTCAGCCGGAGCATTAGGCAATGATAGCTTACTGAGCCATGCCAACGTAAAGTGCATGGATGTATCTGCTGGTAGAACAAGACAGGCTTTTGACAGATTGAGCGAGAAGGTGATTCAAAACCTCTTAGAATACAATGGGTGAAGCAATATTGCGCAATGTATGCACTACACTCCAACCTGCAATTTCGGATGTTGCACTATAGATATCGAGCGTAGCATCTACTTGGTCATTCTTAATTGTGATTACATGTCTGTCTCCAACATAGTTTGGCGTTGAGTTGATAGACACCCCTATACTCTCTGGCCCCACAGTTGCCAAAGAAGTTGCAACTGCCACATTCACTTGAGTTGGAAGCAAAGCAATAGCTTCAATTGCATTTCCACTGAAAACCTCTCGTTTCTCTATTTCCAATAACTCATCATATACCTTGGTATGTCGCAAAGGCTTGGGGCTTTTTTGTGTCGAAAACTTCACATTAGTTTTTCCCATTAGCGAAACTGTTCGCATTACATCCAAACCCCCAATTGCACCTGAGGGAATATACACCTTCACGCCATTATCGAGTGCAGCTTTCTGTACATCTTTGTAAAACTTCTCATCGGCAAATGCTCCAATGGATAGAGGCACAATTGAAGTGTTGTTTTTTAAAGCACGCAGCGCAAAGCTCTTTAGCACATCTGGTGTAGCAGACTCAACAATGTAATTGGCCTTCAAAGCCAATAGCTCGTCTATCGATTCAAAGGCATTGCATTGATAATCTTTTTGTGTGCTATTTATTTTATCGGATAGATAGTGTGCTTTGTCGATGGTGCGAGACAGTGTACCAATCAATCGATAATTTGGCAGCAAGCCATTGATAAGCGCATCAACAACAATCTCAGCCAATTTCCCACAGCCAACAATGGCTAAAGTATTAATTTTCATGCTCCAGAAGTTTAATAATTTCAACTACTTTTGTTCTGCTAAATAGCAAGGAGTTCTCTCTCAATTTTTTAAATGTTCTTCCTCTTTTCTTCCTCTAATAGTTTGGCAGCATTGCTCAAATCTTCGAACCACTTTTCACCAAACTTCCGTATTAAAGGCTCTTTTAAGAACTTATAAAGCTCAACACCTTCTTTGGCTCCAAGCGTAAGGGCTGGATTGCAAACAGACCACCTATGATAGTTTACTGCTGTGAAATCGCGGTATTTCTGCAGACGAATTGGATACAAGTGGCACGATATTGGTTTTGGCACAGAGATCCTGCCTTGGCGATATGCATTTTCTATAACACATTTGCATACACCATCTTCATCAAAATAAGTGAACACACACTCCTTTCCATTAATAATAGAAGTAACCAATTCGCCATCGTAGTCTCTATACGAAATACCTTGTTTCGTAATTAACTCTTGAGCTTTTGGAGAAAGCTCATCCCAAATAATGGGGATAATCTCATTTATCTGGTCGTTTTCATCTTTCTCTAACGGAGCTCCTGCATCGCCATCTACACAACACTCACCTTTACATTTGCAAAGGTCGCATATAAATTGAGTTTCGAGCACGTCTCGAGATATGATTGTATCGTCAATTTGCAACATATTTATTTTATATTTTTTATAATCGTCATAATTTATTTACCCATACCACTGCGATAAGCTTTTGCCCGATATACCCAAAACAAATAGATAAGCAACCCTAAACTAACCAACCCGGAAATAATCAATGCTGGGGTGATAGGAGGATTTTCTAGATATTGATGTAGAGAGTTTTCTTTGAAGAAAAAATTGAGTGTAACTACCAATGCATTGTTTAAAAAGTGAATCAAAATAGGTATCCACAAGTTATGTGAATAGACAAATAGATATCCTAACAAAACACCTAAGACAATGCGGGGCAAAAAACCATAAAACTGCAGGTGCATCAAACTAAATATAAATGAAGTCATCCACACACCAACGTGTTTGTTTTTGAATAGTTTTACCAACAATTGCTGCAATGCGCCTCTAAAGAAAACCTCCTCAGCAACTGCAGCAAAAACCCCTATAAAGAGTATATTGCCAAGATAGTCCCAAATGAATGTGCCAGCAAGCAACAAATTGGTTGTTTCTTGAGCAGACCGCTCTAAATTTTGCATCCACAACTCTAAACCGCTCAACAACTCAGGCAATATCAACAATCGATTTATTTGTGTGAGCAATGATATAAATGGCATCGACACAAGCAATATCGTAACTGCTAGTAACATTAAATTAAAAGCACCACCATATCGTTTTAGACCTAAAAAAGAGATAGGCCCCTGACCACTCCACACAATGAGCGTGATTGCCGGCATAAAAAACATCAGTACCATCTGGATAGCCGAACTTAATCTGAGGCCCCAAGCCGAGAGCATCAACTGACCGCCCCAAAAACCATTGATGGCAGTAACCAAACTGCCAGCAAGAAAAAGACCTGCCAAACAAAATATGAAAAGATAGATTATCTTTGATTGTGTACTCGATTCCTGAAATGCTTTCATTGAACAGTTTTATTTAGAATGCAAAGATACAAAAGAATGATGCAAAATAACAACTGGCTCATACCAATTGCTTTGGTTTTATATGTGCAGTTAAAAATAGAAGCAAATAAAAAGAGTATGCACGCTTGCAAATAAAACTATTTTCGCTATCTTTGCAACCGCTTTGCGCAATCTCTGTTGAGACGGTCTCTGACACATTGCGTTACAAGAACGTTAAACATTAACATAAAGCTTTATCAATCATGGATTTAATGAAAGTAGCGGAACAGTCTTTCGAAACAAAAAAGAAAGATTTTCCTAAGTTTAAAAGTGGTGACACAGTTACGGTTGCATACCGTATCGTTGAGGGAACCAAAGAGCGTATCCAGCTCTACAGAGGTGTAGTTCTAAAAATTAACGGAGATGGAGATAACAAACGTTTTACAGTACGTAAAATGTCTGATAATATTGGTGTTGAAAGAATCTTCCCAATGAATTCGCCTTTTATCGATAGCATCACTGTAAATAGCG
>CAYVLC010000016.1:0-26984 GCA_964452155.1 uncultured Dysgonomonadaceae bacterium | reverse complement strand
AGTAATCCAATAAAAAATGTTTTGAAAGAATTGATCAATCCTGTGTTCTTATATAAAAAACAACCCTCTTTATTGAATAAAGAAGGTTGTAATACAATTGCAAGAAAGAATAGTCACTTCTTTCCAGCTTTCTTGAGTCTTTTCTCGGCTTTTTTCTCCTTAGGAGTTTTAGTTGGTTCTTTTTTTACCGCTTTCTTTGCGTCTTGACTTTTAGCCATAATGTTGATTATTAAATCTTGTTGGTTATTGTTTTACCTTTATCGAAGTTATTTCAAATGAGAAATAATTATCCTACAAACATATCAAAAAAAATCTTTTGAATCTAATCAATGGAGGAGTTTTTTTTCTTTACCCATAGGCAATCTCTGTCATTTTTCGTCTCTCTGCTAATAGAACAAAGATATCAAGAGAATGGTTGCGCATTTTCTAAATCATTTTATATACCTGTTCGAAAGGAACACGGTATCTTTCGCCATGGATGGCTTTTTCGCCACTGCGAATGCCACAAGGAATAAGCATGTTTATCTCGGCATCAGAGGGCAGGTTGAGCAGTTTTTTTACACGGCGACTATCAAACCCCTCAACCGCACAGGTATCATAACTTTCGTTGGCCATAGCAATCATAAATGTTTGAGCTGCCAGTGCACAACTTTTGTGTACCACTATACGTTGGTCGCATTCGCTACTATTGGTAAACATGGGGCGGAAGAGACTTACAGACACCGTCACTATTTTACGAAACAGACCCACTAAGCCAAAGAAACGAGCATACACAAAAGGCATGAGAGTGCCATAATATACTTCACTTTTTTTGATGCGACTTGCTTGTCTGTCAGGTGGACTATTGCGTCTTATATTGTCTCGTTGAAAATCCAGCACCTGTTTGGCGCGACTGCGGTATAAATCGCCACGAGTGACAAATACTACTAGCTGATTGGCACTAGCTACAGCATTTTGAGATAGCGAAGCATGAGCCATTTTCTGAATCAGCACTTTGTCAGTAATATGATAAAACTCCCACAATTGCATATTCGAACTATTGGGTGCCAGTGTAGCCATTTGTAGGCAATGCTTTACTTTTTCTGTATCAAGGTTGTTGTCGGTTTGATAGTCTCGTACCGATCGGCGAAAATTTAAAACTGCTTCTAAATTCATGATTTTCAATAATAATATATTTGTGGAATTAAATGAGACTAATTCTCACCTTCTTGGTTTTAAGTTTCCTGTTGTGTGTCTTTGCTATAAGCTTTTGAGCTATATCGGCTTGCACACCTACAAAGGTGAAATTCTGATTAATTTCGATAACACCCAGTTGGTCTTTTCGAATCTGCCCTTCCTTAATCAAAAAACCTGCTACATCTCCTTTTGATATCTTATCTCGTCTTCCTCCAGTAATATACAAGGTTTTCCATATTATTGGTGGATCAAGTAGGGGCTTTTGTTGGTCTTCTATACTCAGCTTCTCAGGATCAATGTCTTGAATATAATCTGGCAGTTCCTCTCCACTCCACTGTAGTATATAGGCTACTCCATTGCGGTTCATGCGTGCAGTGCGTCCGTTTCGGTGAGTAAACTCTTTTTCTCGTGGCGGTAGGTGGTAGTGAAGAATAAAATCTAGTTCAGGAATATCAAGTCCACGGGCTGCCAAATCGGTTGCCAATAGAAATTGACTTGTTCCATTTCTAAATTTAACTAATGCTCGCTCTCTGTCTATTTGCTCCATATCTCCATGGAAGCATTCATGATAAATGTGGTTGTCTGTTAAGAAATCACTTATTCTCTCCAGCGCATCCTTGAAGTTGCAAAAAATAATGCCAGGTTTGTATCCAATATATGCAAGCACCTTTACCAATGTATTTAGTTTATCCTTTTGGGGCGAAAGAATTGTTTTTATGGTGAGTTCAGAGCTTCCTTTCTCGATATGGTTGATGTAAACAGGCCTTTGCAACCCTACAAATTTAGGTATTGTAACATCGCTTGTAGCCGAAGTTAGAATTCTTTGTCGCACATTAGTAAGCGCTTCAATAATCTCTGTCATCTCCTTTTCAAAGCCTATTTCCAAAGATTTGTCGAACTCATCTAGTACGAGTGTTTTGATAAATTTTAAAGGAATATTGTCTCTTCTTATCCTGTCGGCTACTCTGCCAGGTGTACCAATAAGAATTGCTGGTCGGTGTTTCAAGTCAATTTTGTCTTGCGTGCCAGAGCGTCCACCATATACGGCATTCACCTTGAAACCAGATCCCATCTTGCGAGCCACTTGTTCTATTTGCTGGGCCAACTCACGAGAGGGTACCAATATGAGAATTTGAATCTCATCGCACTCCTTGTCAAGTGTCTCTATTAGAGGTAATAGAAAAGCCAGTGTCTTGCCTGTTCCTGTTGGCGAAAGCAACACTATGTCCTTTTTGGTTTGAATGGTTTTGCTTGCCTCCAGCTGCATGGGATTGAGAGCTTCTATTTCAAATTTATTTAAATACAATTCTGTTTTATTATTTTTGATTTTCAACATTTAGTTGTTCTCTTTTCTAATTTAGTTGTTCTCTTTTACTGCTGTTGGGGCATCATTTTGTGAGTTTTCTCCAATCTGCAACTTGTTTTTGATAAACAACTCTGCATTTTTTATATGTGTTTCTCGTTTCTCTTCCGACATTTTTCTGAGCGTATTAACTAGCATAGCTGTTCGTGGGTTTGCACTAAAAAACGCTTCATGCTTTATAACAAAATGCCAAAACATACCATCCCATGTTTCTTGCCACTCTCCTTTGGGGTAATTGCTCATTTTATTGATATAGTTGGCTCCCCCAATATAAGGTTTTGTAGCAAATGTTCCACCATCTGCAAACATACACATTCCATATACATTCGGTACCATTACCCAATCGTATGCGTCAATAAACAGCTCCATAAACCACCTAAAAACCTCATTTGGATCGAACTCACAAAGGAGCATAAAGTTTCCAAGAATCATCAATCGCTCTATATGATTGCAGTATCCAGTTTCTAGTACTTTTTTTATAGTTGTGTCAATTGGGTCAATCCCCGTTGATCCGTCATAAAAAGATTGAGGTATTTTACGGTCAAATTTCCAGTAGTTTTTAGTTCTTGAAAAACGTCCTTTATATAAATACATGCCACGAATAAACTCACGCCAACCAATAATTTGTCTCACAAAACCCTCGGTTGAGTTGAGTGGAATATTCTCTTTTTGAGAGAATACAAGGGTACTATTTATTATTTCTGATGGTAAAATAAGCCCAACATTTATTAGTGGCGATAAAACGCTATGGTTAAGAATAGAGTCCTCTTTTACAATTGCATCTTCATATATCCCAAAATCGTGAAAGCGGTGCTTCAAAAACTGTTCAAGCCAATCTTTAGCCTCTTGGTGTGTGATGGGATATAAGCGTTGTTTTTTTATCCTACCAAGATTGTCTGAAAACTTATTTATGGTATAGTGGTAGGCTTCGTCCCAAAAAGTAGATTTATCTGGAAACTGCACTCTGGGGGGTATCTTGTTTCTGGGATATTTCTTTCGGTTTTCACTGTCAAAAGTCCATTTACCACCGATGGGTTGTTGCTCTTTATCAATTAAAATGTTCAGTTTTTTACGTTGTTCTTTGTAAAATGAGGTTTGAAAGAAAGTCTTTTTGTCTTTTCTGAAAAAAGCAGCTAAATCCTTTTTTGAATTAAAAAACTGAGGGTTTTGATAGTATTTTACTACACAATTTTCAGTTAGTTTGTTTAGTCGTTGCGAAAGCCAGTCGTCACTTGGCTCTATAACGTTTATTGATTGGATGTTTTTACTAGCAATCTCTTTGCTAAAATTCCTAATATCTGCCAGTGGATTATCTGCATCAATATAATGTGTCTTTAGCTTTAAGCTCTCAAGATAATTCTGATAAGCTTTCATGGAAGCTCTATGAAACGCTATCTTTTGCTTGTGAAAATTATATTGTTTAAAAAACAGATGTTCCTCAATAATATAAATGTCATAGCCATTTTTTAAAAGAGGACTTTCTTGAAATAGTTGATGAGGGAAAACAAGGTTAATATCTTTCATGCTTTGTTTTTGTTTCTTTTACACCGTTCACTGCAGTATTTTACATACTCCCAATCTTTGTTCCATTTTTTACGCCAGCTAAATGGGCGATTGCAAGAGAGGCATATTTTTGTGGGTTGGTAAGTTTTTGTCATTGCTTTAATTCCTTTTTACACTTTTTCCAGAATGAAAAAAACGAAGGAAAATAACCTTTAACAGCAAACATCCAATCTCTAGACTCTTCTCTCCCTATGTAGTTAAAGTTTAATGGATGTTCTTTGTAAATCATTTTGTCTGGGTTTATGTGAGTAAGTAGTGCTTCAAATTCTCCCACAAAGACTTTAATATGCGGAATGTTTTCTGACAATCTAAGTGCAAAATTAATACACTTTGAACTTACTGGGTGCTGCTTAAATTTTGAAGGCTCTAAAAGCAAAATTCGTTGATAATCTTTATCTTTATGCCACAGAGGGTCTAAGTTGTAATAGTTGTAGATTAAAGAAGGTACATTTTTTATATCGTTTGAAAGCTCGATTTGGTCCAGATTGGTGTTAATATTCAAAGATATTGTATCTAACAATACTTTGGGGATTTCCATTTTCTCGAACCTATCGTAATCTACATCCAAAAAAGTTCCTTTCTGCTTTGAGTCAAAAAAGTGATTAATATTATCTTGATTGGCAAAATATTTCTTGTTAGAGAAAGCTCCTGCTATCCATTGCCAGCTCAAGTGGTTGCTTGCAATATCGCCATCTAACAGATTGGCGTATAGCCATTTGGCGGGTTGTAGCCAATGCGATTTTGCTACATTACAACAGATAGCGGCTACATACATACGCATGTGATTGTGCATATAGCCTGTGGTGTAGAGCTCTTTAATAGCTGTGTCAATAGCTTCAATTGTAGTAGTACCATTTGCAATAGTTTTTGGAATTTGATAGTTAGAAATGGGGCTTTGCTCATTTTTAAGATCGCTATAAATAGCATCTCCTTTAGTTATCCAAACTTGCTGCCAATAATCTCTCCAGGCAAGTTCTTGAATCAGTTTTTCTATTTCGTACCAAGGTTTTTCTAAAGAGAGAATATGCATACACACATAACGAGTAGAAATTACCCCCCTTGAGATATAGGGGCTAAGCTTAGTGACTGCTCCATTTCCAAAATTTCTTGTTTTTGCATATAGCTTTGGGTCTATAGTAGCAACCAGCGCGTCTATATCATCTATTTTGGTTATAAATTTCATCGTTTAGCAATCTTGTTATTCGAAACATCACGTTGTCTTGAAGACTTAAAGCGATTTATTGCTTTATCTCTTTTGTAGAGATGTTTACTGCTTACACCGCTATTCACTCTCTTTCTCCAAAGCTTAAAAGAGCTGCTTTTTAGCTCTTTGCGCATAAGTTTGATTACATCAGTTTCTGTGTAGCCAAATTGTATTTCTATGGCTTCAAATGGAGTTCGGTCTTCCCAGGCCATTTCAATTATTCTGTCGCGTTCTATCTGTGTCATAAACGTTGTGTGTAAAGCTCTTATGTTTTTGCTCTCTTTACCTTTTTGCTGCTGCATTACTTCAAAATTTAGCCTTCACCATCACTGGAAAATGATCAGATGGAAAATGTCCGTAATGAATATCATTCAGCACACCATATTTTATGATTGTAATGTCCTTGCTCACCCAAATATAATCTATTCTGTTTTGCATTGGTGCGTCTATTTTAAATGCATTAAATGTACCTTCGGTTCCATAAGGCTTGGTTTGGGTAACGAGGCGAGAGTCATTCAATAGACCTGCATTGTATATTATCTTAATAGGTTCGTCATTGGGTGTTGCATTAAAATCACCTACACAAAATATGGGTGTATCACCAGCAATTTCATTGATTTTTTGAAGCAATAGCAAAGAAGAGTTTCTGCGTGCCTCTTTGGCCTCGTGGTCGTAGTGCAAGCTGAATACATAGAACTCTTTGCCCACTTCTATATCTTTAAACTTTGCCCACGAACATACTCTTCTGTACTTTGCTTCCCATCCATAAGAGGGTGTCTCTGGGGTTTCTGAAAACCAAAAGTCGCCACTGTCTAGTACTTCAAAGCGGTTTGTTTTATATATAATGGCCGAGTGTTCACCTTCGTTCACACCATCGTCGCGCCCTACACCCACATATGCATAATCTCCTAGTGTGGTAATGTCTAACAACTGATGATGGAATCCCTCTTGTGTACCCACAATATCGAAATCGTGGAAACGTATTAATCCATTTACATTATCTTTTCGATGCTCCCAAGCATCCAAGCCATCGTTTGGGGTGTCTAACCTTAGGTTATAGGTGGCTATGTTAATCGCATACATTTTCTTTTCATTTTGTCCAAAAGCCATTGATATAAAGAGTATGGATAGGGTGAGGAAAAATGTTTTTCTCATAATTTGGTTATTTTTTTGTTGATACTTTTTTTGTAAAATCATGTCATTGTTAAGCCAGTGATTGGTAAATTGTTTTAGCTAAGAGTGGTCGTTTTTCTTATCTTTCATGCAAGAGTCACCTGCTAACCATCCAGTTGAATAGGCAATTTGCAGATTATATCCTCCTGTTTCAGCATCTAAGTCGATCATCTCTCCAGCAAAATAGAGGCCTTTCACAATTTTGGATTCCATTGTTTTTTGGTTTATCTCTTTTGTGCTTATACCACCCGATGTTATTATGGCCTCTTTGAACGAGCGGTAATTTGATATTTTAAAAACAAGATTTTTAAGAAGATAAAGAATCTGTTTCCGCTCTTTTGAGGAAACCTGATTACACTCTTTTTCAGCGTCAATAGCAAGCAGATCAACAAAAACTGGAATCATACTTGCTGGCAACCAAAGTCGAAAAATATTAAGCAGCTTTTTGTTTCCATGCTCATTCAGATCGCGAATCAGTCTGTTGTCAAGTTTTTGTTCATCCAATGCGGGCTTTAGGTCAATGACTATTTCCACCCTATTTTTATTCTGCAATTCTTCTACTACCACCCTGCTTAAAGTAAGAATGATAGGCCCCGACAAACCAAAATGGGTGAAAATCATCTCTCCAAAATCATCTGCTTTTTTCTTTCCATTCACCCATACTGTTGCCTTCACATTTTTCAGATTCAGACCTTGTAGTTTTTGAGCAAGGTCACCTTCAGTTTCAAGGGGTACTAATGCTGGTCTTGCCTTTACAATAGAATGTTGTGCATGTCGTGCTAGCTCATACCCCTCTCCATTGGAGCCAGTTGCAGGATATGATTTTCCTCCAGTTGACAAAATAACATGTTTGCACAGAAACTTTTGACCGTTTGCCTTTACTCCTTTTATGGTGTTATCTTCCACTATCAACTCTTCGACCCTGCAACCGCAGCGTATTTCTACTTTAAAACTATTCACCCACTGCAGCAATGCCTTTAAAACATCTGCAGAGCGGTTGCTTGCAGGAAAATAACGACCTCCACGCTCCAATGTGCATTCAACCCCATGCTTTTGAAGAAGCTCTATGATATCTTTTGAGTAAAAAGAAGAGAATGCAGTTCGCAAGAATCGTCCATTGGGGTACACATGTTTTATAAACTCACTTATTGGGGCATCATTTGTGATATTACAACGGCCTTTACCAGTAATAAGCAGTTTGCGTCCTTCTCGCTTCATCTTTTCCAACACCAACACCTTGCCACCCAGCTCTGCAGCCCTTCCTGCTGCTAATAGTCCTGCAGGGCCAGCTCCTACAATAATAGCATCAAAATTATTCATCACGAAAAGGTGTCAATTAAAGTGTAAAACGTTATGGTAGTTTTTTTTCTCATTTTTTTTCTGTAATTTTTCAATTCGAAGTTCTCTTTCTTGTTATTTCTTGTTATAGCTTGTTTCAACTCATACTCCATGCTCATTTCATTTTATCTTAAGTGGATATCTCGTAAGATTTTCATCTCTGCATATTCATTGAGTTTATTTATCAGGTTTTGTTTATTCATCATTAATTCGGCTCGTAATACCGACGATTTGAGGTAAACAATGAGTACACCTCTATTGAAATAAACGTTTGATGTGTATGCTGCAACACCTTCGCCAAGTACCTCATACCACCCCCTAATAATACGGTTTTCGGCAACTCCTCTTTGTATATGATTCAGTTGGGAGTTTCTTTCTCCAAGCACCTCTTTTATGATTGTTCCTATATCTCTTGCGTTTCGTTTTATCATTGTTGGTGTTGTCTGTCTTTTTTTGTTTGTATATTATTTTTCCATCTCTTCTATTACTCCGTCTGCCACAGAGTAGAGGTGGTAGTTATCGTTGAAGGGTTGCAGTATTCTATCGAGAGATTGTCTATTGGTATCTGAAATAAATATTTGTCCAAAATCCTTGCCTGATACAAGTTTAATGATCTCTTTCACACGAATTTCGTCCAGCCTATCAAAGATATCATCGAGCACCAGTATGGGTGTAGTGTTGCTTTTTCGAGACAAAAACTGAAACTGCGCCAATTTCAACGCTACAAAGAATGTCTTCTTCTGCCCTTGCGATCCATCTTTTTTTATTGGAAATTCGTCTATCAGCATTTCCAAGTCGTCGCGGTGAATACCCACTGTGGTGTGGCCAAGAATCATATCGCGTTTGCGTGCATCCAATAGTCGTTCTTTGAAACTCATCTCGGTCAGTTGCGACGAGTAGCTAAGAGATACTGTCTCTCTGGACTGGCTAATGGTGGTATAGAACTGATGAAAGATAGGTGTTAATTCTTCGATAAACAAATTTCGCTTTCCAAAGATGGCTTCACCCTCTTCTATCATCACTTCTTCCCAAAGTTCGAGTAAGCTTTTGTCTATGTCATCGCTTTTTAGTGTAGCATTGCGTTGCTGCAAAGCATTGTTGTAGCGCACCAGCGATTGCAGATAGGGCTTGTCGAATTGAGATATGGCTACATCCATAAACAATCTTCGCTCTTCGCTACCTCCCATTATGAGCTCGTTGTCGGCCGGAGAGATCATTACCAAAGGAATAAAACCAATGTGCGACGATAGTTTGTCGTACTGTTTTTTGTTTCGTTTAAATTGTTTTTTTTGTCGTCGCTTCAGTGCACACGATATTTCTTCGTTGCTACCCCCTTCAAATTCGTATTTGCCTTTTATCATGCAGATATCGGCATCGTGCAATATAACTTGTGAATCGATGGGGTTGGAGTGACTTTTACAAAACGACAGATAATATACAGCATCCAATAGATTGGTTTTGCCCATTCCGTTGTCTCCCAAAAAACAGTTTATTTTTGGAGATAACGACAACTCTACCTCTCCGAGGTTTTTGTAGTTTAGTATTGATAGATGCTTTAATATCATGTTGTTCTGCAGAATTTTCTTTTTCTAGTCGGCAACAAGTAGTTCTTGTAGGTCCTCTGGAGAGATGTTCATATTGAGCTTTCCTTGGTGAGCAAAAGCTATGCGGCCACGCTCTTCCGACACAATAATTACTTTTGCATCGGTCTCTTGCGAAATGCCCAGTCCGGCACGATGCCTTAGCCCCAGATGCTTTGGGATGTTTGGATTCTGAGAAACTGGCAAAATACAGCCTGCCGCCCTTATCTGTTTTCCTACAATTATCATTGCACCATCGTGCAAGGGACTATTTGTAAAAAATATATTTTCTATTAATCGGGTGCTTATATCTGCATTTATTATCTCGCCTGTTTGCTCATACAGTCCTAATTGTATTTCTTCTTGAATAACTATTAATGCACCCACTTTTTCTTTTGCCATATTCATACAGGCAAAGACTATGGGGGTGATGTGCGATATGTCTTTTTCTTTAGTGTTTTGTGGAAAGATTATTTTAGTAATAAACTTCCATCCTTTGCGAGGCCCTAATGACATTAGAAAACGCCGTATCTCGTCTTGAAACAAGATAATGAGCAGAAAGAAACCCACACTCACGAACTTGTCCAAAATACTTCCTAGCAGAGTCATCTGAAAAACATGCGACACCAGAATCCAAAGTATTAGGAACGATGCTATACCAATGAAAAGTGGTTTTGTGCCTGATATCTTAACTAATCGGTATGAATAATACATTAGAAAAGCCACCAATAAAACATCTATCAGGTCTTTTATTCCAAAATGTTCGAGCATAGTTGCGGTCTGTTATTATATAAATTGTTGCGGCGTATATTTGTTTAGTTTGCTGGTTAGTTTCACGCATTCTACAGCTTCTTTCACATCGTGTACACGCAGAATTTTTGCTCCCGATTGCAATGCATAGGTGTTTAAAACCGTTGTTGCATTGAGGCTTTCCTCTGCATTTGTTCCCAAAGGCTTGTAGGCCATAGATTTTCTGGATATACCAACTAATAAAGGAGTATCAAATATATGAAAATATTTGAGATATGCCATCAGTTCATAGTTTTGCTCTATTGTCTTACTAAATCCAAAACCAGGGTCCACTATTATGTCATTCACACCTAAGCTATTGAGGGTACCAATTTTTTCAGAAAAATAGTAGATAATCTCTTCTATAAAGTTGTCATAGTTTGTAAGCTGTTGCATAGTTTGTGGAGTGCCTTGCATGTGCATCAGTATGTAAGGCACGTTCAGTTTTGCTACTGTAGCAAACATATTTTCATCTATCTGTCCACCAGATATATCGTTTATTATGGCAACACCATACTCCTCGACACTACTTTTTGCAACTTCAGCATAAAATGTGTCAATAGAAAGCGTAGCATTCGGAAACTCGCGTTGAATAATTGATAGTGCGGGTGCAATGCGTTGTAACTCTTCTTTTGCACTGTGCATAGTAGAGGTGGGCGCAGTAGATTGTCCTCCTACATCTATGATAGAGCCCCCTTGCTCCAATATTTGTTGTACGCGCTCTACAATCTCTTTTTCAGACTGTTTGCGACTTCCTTTGTAGAAAGAGTCAGGAGTAATATTTACAATCCCCATCACAAGAGGAGTTTCCAGATTTACTAAGTTGCCTTTTATGTTGATGGTTTGCTGTATCATTTTTTGGTTAGTTTTGGTGCATTGTTGTGTGCCGGATAGTCTATGTTGTAGTGCAGCCCACGGCTCTCTTTGCGTAGCATGGCGTGCTTTATCACCTCGTAGCTCACTTTTATGATGTTGCGCAACTCGCAGATGTCACGAGAGACAACGGATTGGTGAAAGAGAACTTCAGTTTCCTCGAAGAGTATATCCAATCTGGCCAATGCGCGTTGCAAGCGTAGATTGGAGCGAACAATGCCTACATAAGAAGACATAATTTGTGCCACCTCTTTCTCTGTTTGAGTAATCAGTATCATCTCTTCGGGTAGGGTAGTGCCATCGGCATTCCAGGGGGCAATGTTTTGTTGGAAATCGAAATTCCTGAAAACAGCTAGGGCATGCTTTGCGGCTGCATCTGCAAACACTACCGCTTCTATGAGCGAGTTAGATGCCAATCTGTTGGCACCATGCAGACCAGTGCAAGCACACTCGCCATTGGCATAGAGTCTGCCGATACTCGATTGAGCATCAAGGTTCACCTCAATACCTCCACAGCTGTAGTGCGCTGCAGGTGCCACGGGGATGTAGTCTTTTGTAATATCTATGCCATTCGATAGGCATTTCTTGTAGATAGCCGGGAAGTGATGTCTTGTCTCATCTGGGTTTTTGTGGGTTATGTCAAGATAGACATGGTCGTCGCCCCTATTTTTCATTTCTGTGTCAATGGCTCGGGCTACAATATCACGTGGTGCAAGCGATTGGCGTTTATCGTATTTATCCATAAAAGGCTTGCCATCCATAGTTTTGAGTATTCCACCATACCCTCGTAGTGCTTCGGTGATAAGGAATGATGGGCGTTCGTGTGGATGGAAAAAGGCTGTTGGGTGAAACTGCACAAACTCCATATCTTTTATTTTTCCTTTAGCGCGTGCTACCATTGCAATGCCGTCGCCTGTAGCTACTAGTGGGTTGGTTGTGGTTTGATAGATAGAGCCAATACCTCCAGTTGCCATCATGGTTACTCGCGATAGGAATTTCTCTATTTCGTTGGTTTTCTGATTCAATACAAACGCTCCATAACATTCTATGTTGGGAGTCTTGCGGGTTATGATTTCTCCAAGGTGATGCTGTGTGAGAATTTCAATAGCGAAGTGATGATCGAAAACATCAATGTTGGAGTGGTTCTTGATAGTGGTTATTAGACTGGTTTGAATTTCTGCACCTGTACTGTCTTTATGGTGAAGTATGCGCGACTCAGAGTGTCCGCCTTCCTTGTGAAGATCGAAATCTCCTTGTTCGTTTTTGTCGAATTTTACACCCCAGTCAATCAATTCTTTTATTTGTTGGGGAGCTTCGCAGATTACCTTTTCAACTACCTCTCGGTCGCATAGTCCCGCACCAGCAATACAAGTATCGGCAATGTGTTTATCAAAATTGTCCAACTTCTGGCTCACAGTTGCTATACCTCCTTGGGCATGAAAGGTGTTACTATCTTCCAGTACGTTTTTTGTGACGATAGCTACTTTGCCATGAGCTGCTACTTTCAGAGCAAAGCTCATGCCGGCAATACCCGAACCAATTACAAGGAAATCATATTTGTGTGTCATTGTATTTTTGCTTAATAATCATACAAATTTAAACATTTAAGTCTATAAAGGGAGGTTCTTTTCAATTTTAATAATTGTATCAGATAAGATACCTCATTTAGTTGCCTATATTGCCGGCATTAATTTTAACACGATTTATATTGGTTAAATGTCACTATCCTATTGCATTATAAACATAATAATGTTTTATTTGTTATGATATAGAATTTCACTTTACTAACCTGTTTATTACGTACAACACAATGAATAAAATAAAATATTATTTAGTTATCGCTTTTTGTTTGCTTTTGTATCAAAATCAAATAGTTTATGCACAACAAACCACAGTAAATGAAACTATTGCTGTAAAAGGAAGGGTCATTGCCGATGACTCGGGTAGCGCACTGGAATATGCAAGTGTGACTATCAACAACACCAATATCTCTACAGTAACCAATCAAGATGGTTTCTTTTCGCTACGTATTCCTACCTCAGCCAGAAATTATCAATTGAAGGTTCAGCACTTAGGATACGAAAACATTACTATACCTGTCATAACCCTCATAGATAAAGCCGATAATGTGCTTAGGATGAGAACTGGTTCAATCCGTTTAGATGAAATAGAGATTGTCTCTGGAGATGGCACACAGTTGGTCAAAGAGGCACTACGCTCAGTGACTATCAACTACGATGATAGCCCCAACATGATGGTAGCTTTCTATAGAGAAGCCATTAAAAAAGGGTCAAATTATCTCTCTTTGGTGGAGACAGTGCTCGATGTATATAAAGCCTCTTACAAATCTTTTGGTGATGATCAGGCTCGTATATATATTGGCCGTAAGGCTACAGATATAAGTGCAAGAGATACCATTTTTATGAAATTTCAAGGTGGCATCAGCGATGCTCTTTTGCTTGACATTGCAAAGCATCCAGAAATTGTTTTTGGAGAAGAGGGCGAAGGCTATGCTTTTAATATAGAGAGTGTTATCACCATGAACGATAGGCCTCACTATGTGATCGATTTCTCGCCGTATAGCACTATAGACCAAATTCTTTTCAGAGGGAAAATTTATCTCGATGTAGAGTCTTTAGCTTTTAAGCGTATGGAGTTTAACATGAATGTGGAGGGCCGAAAAGATGCTGCAGCTATTTTCATAAAACGAAAACCAGCCTCGATGCGTGTATCAGCAGAGAGTGCCAAATACGTGGTTGACTATGTAGAGCGCAATGGAAAATGGTATTTCAATTATAGTAGCACCGAGGTGCAATTGAAAGTGAGATGGATGCGCAGATTCTTCGGATTGTTTGCTTCTACCTATACTATTTTTTCAGAAATGGCCATAACTGATAGGTACGAAGATAACGTGCAGAAATTTCCACGCAAAGAACGTATCCGTTCTACCGATGTAATTGCTGAGAAAGTAGAGCATTTTCAAAATTCAGACTTTTGGGGCGATTACACCGTAATAGAACCAGATAAAGAAATTACCAATGCTATAAAACGTTTGAGTGATAAACTGCTACGTAGAGAGTAATCTTTTTTGGAATATAGTTTTTGAAATCGGAAAGATATATTACCTTTGCACTCGAATGACAATTAAAATTTAAAATTTTATGTATTTAGATTCAGTAAAAAAGCAAGAAATCTTTGCAAAATACGGAAAGTCCAACACTGATACTGGCTCACCTGAGGCGCAGATAGCATTGTTTTCATACCGTATTTCGCATTTAACTGAACATTTGAAGTTAAATAAGAAAGATTATAACACAGAGCGTTCGTTAAAAATTTTAGTAGGCAAGCGTCGTCGTTTGCTAGACTACCTTATAGATGTAGATATCGAAAGATATAGAACAATCATTAAGGACCTTGGTATTAGAAAATAAGACCTTACGAACAAGACAAAAACAAAAAAAGCAACTCAGTATAAGTTGCTTTTTTTATGCCCAAATCTGGCTTAATTTTTGGTGAGTAGTATTGTAAAAGGCTGGGAGTCAAGATTGAAATTTTTAAATGACTGGTAGGCATGTTTTTTACCACAACCGAAGCAATGCTTTGTACCTTTAAATATAGCCCACTTGCACTTGTGCCTATTTCTGAATCGGTGGTTCCTTATAGTAATAAGGCTAAAGTGTGGAGACAATTATGAATTACGAGTTGGCTCATACTGGAGCTTTAGATTACTTGGCTGTTTCTTTCAAATAGCACTCTCTGCACAATGGTTTGTATTCTTCTATTTCTCCTAGCATTACTTGCTTATCTCCTGCTACTATGCGGTGTGAATAATTGGCAAGGCTGCCACATTTTACACATATAGCATGTACTTTGGTTACATCGTCGGCAATGGCGCACAATCCTGGCATTGGCCCAAAGGGCACCCGCTTGAAATCCATATCCAGTCCTGCAACAATTACCCTTACACCTTGGTCGGCCAGTTGTTGGCACACATTTACCAATCCAGCATCAAAAAACTGTGCCTCGTCTATACCCACTACCTGCACCTCTGACGAAAGCAACAGAATATTGCTTGAGTGATCTACTGGAGTAGAAAGAATAGAGTTTTTGTCATGCGAAACTATCTCTTCGGCGGAGAACCTGACGTCTATTTTTGGTTTAAATATCTCAACCGATTGTTTTGCTATTTTGGCTCGTTTTAAACGACGCAATAGCTCTTCGGTTTTTCCAGAGAACATCGATCCGCATATAACTTCAACCGTACCCTTGGTGTGCGTCTTGTCTATAGTATTCTCGCAGTAAATCATATTTGTATAGAATATTAAGGAGGTATTACCTCTTAATTATTTCCCTTTAATTATTTTTTTTATTTCATTTAGCTTGTTCAAAGCATCTACTGGCGTAAGGTTGTTTACATCCAGATTTATTATCTCGTCTCTCACTTGACTCAATAAGGGGTCGTCTAGTTGGAAGAAACTCAATTGAAAGCCTTCTCTATTTTCCACAATTTCGTTGAGGGGCTTAGCCAGTCCTTTCTTTCGGTTGTGTTGTTCCATCTCACTCAAAATAGACTCTGCCCGCTTCGTAATGCTGGGGGGCATACCTGCCATTTTGGCTACATGAATCCCAAAACTGTGCTCGCTACCACCAGCGGTAAGTTTTCTGAGGAAGATGATTTTATTGTCTATTTCTTTTACCGACACATTGAAGTTTTTGATTCGTTTAAAAGACTTCTCCATCTCGTTTAGCTCATGATAATGGGTGGCAAAGAGTGTTTTTGCTCTCGCTTTGGGGTTCTCGTGTATGTACTCTACAATAGACCATGCAATGGATATACCATCATAGGTGCTGGTGCCACGCCCTAGCTCGTCAAAAAGGATGAGGCTTCGCTCCGATATGTTGTTCAGAATGTTGGCTGCTTCGTTCATTTCTACCATAAAGGTAGATTCTCCCAAAGAGATATTGTCTGAAGCACCCACTCGGGTAAATATTTTATCTATCAACCCAATCTTTGCCGACTCGGCAGGCACAAAACTTCCTATTTGTGCCATAATGGTTATGAGTGCTGTTTGGCGTAAAAGTGCAGACTTTCCCGACATGTTTGGCCCTGTTATGATGATAATTTGTTGGCTATCGTTGTCTAGGTAAACATCGTTGGCAATAAATGGGTCATCAGGCGGAAGCTCCATTTCTATTACAGGGTGGCGCCCGTTTTTGATATCAATTTCGAGTGTTGTGTTTATTTCGGGGCGAATATACTTGTTGTCTTGTGCCACTTTTGCAAAAGAGTACAAGCAATCGCATCTTGCTATTATGTTTGCATTTACCTGGATGGTAGGGATATACTCAATAAGGCTTTCTACCAGGGCATTAAATATTTCTGCTTCAAGTGAATATATCTTTTCTTCTGCTCCAAGAATTTTCTCTTCGTACTCTTTCAGTTCTTGAGTTATGTATCTTTCGGCACTCACCAAGGTTTGTTTTCTTATCCATTCTGCGGGTACCTTGTCTTTGTGAGTATGGCGTACCTCTATGTAGTAGCCAAACACATTGTTGAAGCCAATTTTGAGCGATGTTATCCCCGTCTTCTCTATCTCCCTTTGTTGTATATGCAGCAGATAATCTTTGCCTGAGTGAGCTATATTGCGTAGCTCATCCAGTTCGCTGTTCACACCTTTGCTTATAAATCCTCCTTTGTTGGCCAGTGCTGGTGGATCCGATTTAAGTTCTTTTTCGATGCGGTCTCTAATAAGTGGGCAAGGGTTTAGCTTTTCGCCCATCAATTGCAAACTCTTGTTTTTCGAAGCAAGAAAAGCATCTCGAAGAGGTTCTATTGCTATTAGTGCAGTTTTTATTGCTGCTACTTCGCGTGGAGAAATACGGCGTACTGCTGCTTTAGAGATAATGCGTTCTAAATCGCCTATTTGTGCAACCTGTGTTTGCACCAATTTTTTTAGCTCGGTTTCTCGGAAAAAGTTTTCTACAACATCTAACCTGTTGTTTATTGGCAACATGTCTTTCAGCGGAAATATCAACCATCGGCGCATCATGCGCGACCCCATTGGCGATATGGTTTTGTCCATTATATTGAGCAGGCTTTTGCCATCTTCGTTCATCGTGGAGATCAATTCTAGGCTTCGTGCCGTGAATCGGTCTATGCGTACATACCTATCCTCTTCTATGCGTTTTATTGCTACAATGTGGTCTATTTGTGTATGATGGGTCACATCCATATAGTGCAAAATAGTACCAGAGGCTATAATGCCCAATGAGAGATGGGCTACACCAAAACCTTTCAGATTTTTAGTCTGAAAATGCTTCAAGAGTCTGTCATTGGCTGTTTCTTCGGTAAATACCCAGTCGTCCAATTCAAAGAGAAAATAGTGAGTTCCAAATTTCCCCTCAAACTCTTTTCTTTTGCCCCGCTCTATCAGTATCTCTTTGGGAGAAAAGCTCGAGAGTAATTTGTCTATATCATTTACCACTCCCTCGCTGGTTAGAAATTCGCCAGTAGAAATATCAAGCAGTGCAATGCCATACATGTTCTTTGCGAAGTGTATGGCACACAAGAAATTGTTCTCTTTATGGTTGAGTATATTGTCATCAATAGATACTCCGGGTGTTACCAGTTCGGTAATACCACGTTTTACTATAGTCTTTGTCTTCTTAGGGTCTTCCAGCTGATCGCATATAGCCACTCGTTTTCCGGCACGCACCAGTTTGGGTAGGTAGGTATCGAGTGCATGATGAGGAAACCCTGCCAGCTCTACATATTGCGCTGCACCATTTGCTCTGCGGGTTAGCGTAATTCCTAAAATTTGCGCTGCAATAATTGCATCTTCAGAGAATGTTTCATAAAAATCACCTACACGAAAAAGTAAAATAGCATCGGGATGCTTTCTCTTAATCTCGTTGTATTGTCTCATCAAAGGGGTGTCAGCGACTGGCTTTGCCATTTAGTGTGGAGGTTTTAGTTTGTGGTTTATTGTTGTATGAAAAGTAAATGGGGCATATATTTGGTTAGTTTATTTTTCTGCAAACTTTGCAATAGTGCTTCAATGAGAGCCTATTTTTGTTTTTGCCTCATCTTTTTTTAGAAGAGTCCTCTTTTATTATATATCAAGCATAGATACGACTCATTGTTATTTCAATTTACAAAGATAATAAAGTGAGTCGTTATAATGATAGGGCTATCGTCTTTTGTCTTCAAAAAAAAGTTTTCGGTAGTCATATTTACTCTTCGAGCAATATTTTTTTTAGTTCTTTCACCCCTTCCGATGCACCTTTTTGAATAAAATTGATATTCCGTCTGTTCCCTCTTACATCTTTAGGGTCTATTAAATAGATAGGTGTTCCGCTTTTTGCATAATCCACTAAAGCAGCAGCAGGATATACATTGAGCGATGTACCAATGATTACAATTATGTCTGCTCTGCCTACAAGTTTGGCTGCTTCCTCAATCATAGGTACTGCCTCGCCAAACCACACAATATCGGGTCGTAGCTGCGAGCCAAGTTCGCACTTATCTCCCATATGTATGTCGCAATTCTCTTCATTCATTTCATAGATAATGGAAGGATCGCGTGTAGAGCGAGACTTCATCAATTCGCCATGTAGGTGCAATACCTTTGAGCTACCTGCTATTTCGTGCAGATTGTCAACATTTTGTGTAACCACCCATACATCGTATTTCTCCTCAAGCTCTACCAGTCCTAAGTGTCCTTTATTGGGTTTTGCGCGCAGCAGTTCGCGCCGTCTCGAATTATAAAAATCGAGCACCAATTGAGGGTTTGTCCTAAACCCATCGGGGGTTGCCACATCTTCTACACGGTGATTTTCCCACAATCCGTCGGTGTCTCTAAAAGTTGCAATTCCGCTTTCGGCGCTCATGCCGGCTCCTGTAAGTACTACTATCTTCTTTTTCATAATATATATATAAATTGGTTGTATAAGTTGTTGTTATTTTTGGTGTTATGTTGTATGCCATATAGCATCTTGTCTTTATTGTTACTTTGCAAAGAGTATATAGCAAATATACAAAATTTTACGCACATTTATAAACCCCTCATGTTGTTCACTACTTTATACATCATGTTACTTGCTGGCTTTTTGATATAATAATGAGCAAGTGAGCATATTATGCAAGGCATAGTTTGGCAGATTGGAAGTTATTATCTATTTTTGCAATCAATAATAAAACTAATTTTTATATGGCAACAACAGCTGATATCAGAAATGGAATGTGTATTGACTTAGATGGTCAATATTTTTTTATAATAGAATTTCTTCATGTTAAACCCGGAAAAGGCGCAGCTTTTGTTCGAACTAAATTGAGAAATGTTACCACTGGCAGAGTATTGGATAAAACATTCAATGCCGGAGTAAAAATAGATGAGGTGCGCATTGAGCGTCGTCCCTATCAGTTTTTGTATAAGGACGAAATGGGATACAACTTTATGAATACCGAAACTTTCGAACAAATATCTATACCCGGAGAGCAGATAGACGGTGTGCAGTATCTAAAAGATGGCGATATAGTAGAGGTGCAAGTGCACGCCGACAGCGAAACTATACTTACAGCCGAGATGCCAATGCATGTAGTCTTAGAAATCACATACACAGAACCTGGCCTAAGAGGCGATACTGCTACAAACACATTAAAACCCGCTACTGTAGAAACAGGAGCCGAAGTGCGAGTTCCGCTTTTTATTGAAACAGGCGAGAAAGTAAAAATAGATACCCGCACAGGTACTTATGTAGAGCGTGCAAAATAAGGGATATACTTCATGTAAGAAACTACACATATACGCACAAAAAAGGAACATCTTAAAGAAAGATATTCCTTTTTTTATTTTTAATTCTCGTGCGAGTTTTAAACTCCGCTACTCCTTCTGGTTTACAACAGTCTGACCCGCCAGTATTGCGGTAAGTGTTTTGATGGTCAATTGTTTATAACAATGAATCCCTTATTTTACTGCTTTCATGTATTTACAATGTATGTGTCGCGTAGATAAACTCAAATCTTTCTACTAATAGATTACAACCTCTTCCAATAATATTTTCATCATTTCTCTAGGAAACAACCACCCAAGTTGTTTGTATGGCACACCATTTATGCGTCTGTTTATTTCTCTAAAATTCCAATTCTCAAACGCACCAAATTCTTGCTTCCACGCATCAATGTTCTCGAGTATATATTTTTGAGTTCCAGCTATAGCTCTATCTCTGTCTGTTGGGTGAAGTGTTATTTCTCCAATCAAATTTCTAATATTAAGCTCCACACTTTCTATTCCATCTATTTTCAATTGTTCTATAAAGTTATTAATGAATATTTCGGATAAGTTTTTAAACTCACGTTTTCTTATTCCTCCTATCATCACAGAATATCTTGTAAGAGTATTAGTAATTAGAAGGCATTTATTGCGGTTTACAAAGAAAAGTGTACCCTTCCATTTCCCAAGTGGATTAAATTTTCCAGAATATTCGTTTTGTATTAATTCCTCAGGAACAAAGTACTCTAGTTTTCTTGAGGTGGATATCTCTGTAATATTCATTTGTATCTGTTTTATAGTCTATTTAAAAGGGTGTTTTTTTACTTCACAACACACCAATTCGGAAAACAACGCAAGCAGACAAGCTGCTTTATTTAAATAGCCCTGCTATCATATTGGTCATCATTTTCTAATGCCTTCTTTGTGAGGTATTGGTGAGGGGTGGGTATTTAGCGCAAGTTGTCAAAACTAGGGTTTGCAGTATATTCGGAGCTACAAAGCATTGCGTCTCTACGGTTGTGGCGCAAACAACCCCTTCCTCATCAAAAAAACTTTAACTTTTAATTCTCAAGCTACTTCTTCATCTCTTTTGCGAAGTATCCATAAAACAATGGAATAGTCCTTATACCATTAAAGAACTGCTCCAATGGATAGTTTTCGTTGGGAGAGTGTATAGCGTCAGAGCCAAGGCCAAAGCCCATTAGCACAGATTTGATGCCCAATATCTCTTCGAAAGTTGCAATAATAGGTATGCTCCCACCCGACCTCACGGGGATAGGTTTTTGGCCATACACATCGGCATAAGCTTTTTCGGCAGCTCTGTATGCAGGTATATCTATTGGGCACACATAAGACGGCCCCCCATGCAGGTACTCAGTTTTTACCGATACCGTGTCGGGAGCTATCGACTGGAAGTACTTTACAAACAAATCGGCAATTTTATCGTGCTTTTGGTTGGGTACAAGGCGCGTACTTATTTTAGCATACGCCTTAGAGGGCAATACTGTTTTTGCACCCTCGCCGGTGTATCCACCCCATATACCACACACATCAAAGGTGGGGCGAATGCCAGTGCGCTCGTTGGTGGTGTAGCCTTTCTCTCCAAACTCTTGCTCAATGCCTAACGATTTTTTATAATCATCTAAGTTAAAGGGGGCTTTGTCCATGAGTGCGCGTTCTTTGTCTGATACGTCTAGCACATCGTCGTAAAAACCAGGAATGAGAATGCGTCCGTCATCGTCCATTGTTTGTGCTATCATTTTAGCCAATACATTGATAGGGTTGGCCACAGCACCACCAAATAAACCTGAGTGTAGGTCGGCATTTGGCCCAGTTACTTCTACTTGCCAGTAGGCCAAGCCACGCAGCCCTGTAGTAATTGATGGTACATCGGGAGCAATCATAGATGTGTCGGAAACCAAGATGATATCGGCTCGCAACATATCTTTGTGTTCTTCGCAAAACTTAGGAAGGTTGGGAGACCCTATCTCTTCTTCGCCTTCAATCAAGAATTTCACGTTGCACGCTAAAGTGCCAGATTGTACTAAATACTCGAACGCTTTGGCATGCATAAAGCCTTGCCCCTTATCGTCATCGGCACCACGTGCCCATATCTTACCATCTTTTATAATGGGTTCGAAAGGCTGGGTGTTCCACAACTCTAAAGGGTCCACCGGCATCACATCCATGTGTGCATACACTAATACAGTGGGTGCATTCTTGTCTATTATCTTTTCTCCGTAAGTAACAGGGTTGCCTTCGGTTTCAAGAACTTCGGCTTTGTCTGCTCCGGCAGCCAACAGAAGTTCTTTCCATTTTTCGGCTGCTCTATACATGTCTGGTTTGTGCTCGGGCAGCGAAGAGATAGAGGGGATACGGATTAGCTCGAAGAGCTCTTCGAGGAAACGTTCTTTGTGAGTTTCTACGTACTGGTTAATTTCGTTCATTATTTTTTCAGTTTAAAGGGTTTCAGTGCTGTAAAAATACAAATAATTTTGTAGGTATCGAAATATATAACCATTCCTTAGTCTATCTTTCTTTTAGGTAGACTCTAATCGGTGTCTGCCAGAAAATATTCTGTTTTGCGGCTTTGATGGGTATATAGCAACACTTTTACAGGGTCAGTGACCGCATTCTCTTGGTTTTTGAAATTAAAGAGCTGACCAGCGAAGCAAGAGCAGAGGTAAAGCTCGCTTTGTCTCTGCCTTGGATGGAGGAGTAAGACCGCGTTTATTTACTTTAATAAATGACCGATTCAAAAACGAGGGTAACGCACTATTTGACCTTTTCTCACAAGGCTAATTAATTGCTTTTACAGAAACTTGCCCGCTAAGCAAAGTGTTTTTTAGTTTTGGGTGAGAGAGTACAACCCTAATATCAATAAGCTCATCTAGTGTAAAATCTATTGGGCTTTCTGCTTTTATTACAGTGGCTTCGTAAGGTTTCAGAGGTGCAACCTCAGAGATAATAAGTTTAGCCCATTTTCCATTAGCATTAACCTCAACTTTAACAATAGCATTCTCCGAATCGACTTGCCCGAAATTTTGGACTTCAAGCTCTACTGCTCCTTTTCCATCTTTCACGAAAAATTGAGGCAGGCGGGCTGAAAGTGCAGGTTCTAAATAATTGAGCCAAGGCAATCGGGCATAGCCAAAGAGCAATTTGCCAGCTGCAGTCTTACCCAATAGTTTTGCAGTAAAGTTATCTTCGTTAATGCCATTTCCTTCGCCTTTGAAGGTCAGGATTAAATCTTTTCCCGATTTCTCTGTCTCTACTAGCGTGCAGCCTTTCCCAAAATTAACTTCTTCGGGAGCACCAAAGTGCAATGATTTTAAATCAATATCCGTGTGTGGATTAAACCCCTCTTCAGCCTTAATTTCAACTTTTATCAACTTGGTATCTGCTTCAATAGGCTCTTTGTTCAATATTGTGAGTAACTTCCCATGAGTCAAAGGAATTGTGATGTTTTTAGAGCTGTGGTTATCATTTCCTAGGTCCTCCCATTTTATCGTATCGATAACTGCAAAATTTGCTTGAATTGCCCGTCCGTATTTATCTTGCAACATTTTAATGCGTTCATATTTAAACCAGTCTTCACGGGTGCCATCTTCGTAAATAGCAATACCAGGCATATATGCTTCTCCTGGGTCGTGTTTCCAATGGATGCCGTCTTTCGAACGCATATAATAAGCTATTCTTCCTAACCAATCATTTACGATGGCGTGGTATTGAATATTGGTTCGCCAAATTACTGGATCTTCATATTCTCCATCGTATTCAGGATAAACACTCTTCTCAGTGATTAAATTATAAGTCGATTGGCCATCTTTACTAATCCAAATACCTCCACCACGGCACATCATTATATATGATCCATCCTCACGTTGTGAAAAAGTGAGATTGGTTAAGCCCTCGGGTATTTCCCTGTTGCGTGTATCAAAATCAAATTTCCTGTATTCCCATGGGCCATTGATGTTGTCAGAATAATAATGTCCACCAATTACATAAATGATGTAGTCGCCATTCTTCATTCTAAACGCCTCTGGATTATGTCCTTTGCCAATAAACTTAATTGGTTTAAAAGGACCACTACTGCTGTCCGCAATGGCGTGAACTACCGTTGACTGGCCCCACTCCATATGGCCTTTTGAGGAGCTCTCTGGCCACCGGCAAACAAAAAGGTGATATTTGCCATCATCGCCTATCAGGATATTGCCACCCCAATATGACCACTCTGCATTTTCAATCCCGTTATCCACATACCTAGGTATTACTTCATTTGCACCCCAAGTATGCTTGGTTAAGGTGCCAATAGTGGGTATTGGACGAAACAAGTCCACAAAACGACCACCCTCAACAATACTGTTCCATTCCGAAGGTCGAACTCTTTCGGTTACTTGAGCTTGTAGGTTTCCAGCCAAGATTAAAATCGTAATCCAAAGACCTAATTTTCTTTTTGTTTGAATCATCTCTTAAATTTTATTGATTGTTTTACAGTTTAAAGTAATTTAATTTTATTTGCAACTCTTGTTTGTGTTATGGGTTATTGGTATTTTCTCCATTTTTCTGTCAACTCTATGGATTGTTACAAAAGGCAAATTTGATACAACACTACAAACGCATTGTATGGTAGCATTATATATTACTTCTTTATTATTGTGAAATATATCTTTAACTGTATCATTTCTTCATAAATGCTTTCTTGTGAAGAAGTAAATATATGTTTTTATAAATTATATAATGAATACAAAGGTATAATCTTTTAAATCCTGACCAAATATTTTTTAGTCTTTTACAGCAACGTGAATTCAACTCGCGAATGTAAATTTCTTAAGCGAAAATGTCGAAATTAACTAGAGTTGATGGGTTTCTTTAATGTCTTTCGTCGTTTTAAAAAATATTTTCTCTATCGGGCTAAGTCTTTTATTAACTTCAAATCTCCACATTTTTCTTTCCCTTTTTCCTTTTTTTATCTTATCTTTGATATCTATTATCAACTCAAAACAGTGTGTATCATGATTAAAAGATATTCTCTTCTTATTGCCCTTGTAGTGGTTGTGTCGGTTTTGGCTAATGCCAGCAAGGCGTCTATTGAAAATACAAAAGCAACTGAAATGACAGACGAAATATTTGTTCCTCAGCAAAACGTAGAAAACGTTATTGCCTCTTTATCTAACGCTACTTCCGTCGAGAATAAGTTTCGTATAGAGCGTGGAGCGCATCAGGTGGCTAGTTTGTGGCGCCACGAAGATGGCACAGCTAAGGAGTATGAAGAGTTTTGTATCCAAAACTTTGTGTCTGATAGTGAGTCACTCTCTCTGCTCTTCAATAAGCTGGAGCGGAACTTTGAATTATTCAACGGTTATTTCCATAAAATAGATCTTAAACTAAAAGAACCACTACAATTGGATGGCCCAGAGATACAACCCATAGATATGATGTTTGGAGGATACGATGTGTCGGCTCACTTGAATGACGATATGTATGGTTCGAAAATAGCTTTCGTTGCGGCTCTCAACTTCCCCTTCTATTCTTTGGATGAGAAGACAGAACTGGGCAATGATTGGACCCGACAACAATGGGCTTACACGCGCATGGGCGATAGGTTTATATCGCGTGTACCAGCAGAGTTGCAACAACATATCTCGCGCACCATTACCAATGCCGATGCCTATATATCTGACTACAATATATACATGGGACAATTGTTGAATGAAAACGGAGATAAGTTATTTCCTGAAGATATGAAACTGATTACCCATTGGGGTTTGCGCGACGAGTTGAAATCTAACTATGCTGACACTAAGAATGGATTGGAAAAACAACGCATGGTCTATAAAGTAATGCAGCGCATTGTGGATCAAACTATTCCTGCGGAGGTGATTAACAATGGAGCTTACGAATGGGATATAGTAAATAACAAAATATATGATAAGGGCAAAGAGATTGCCTCTACACCAGAACTAGACAAACGTTACGAGGTTTTTCTTGGAAACTTTCATGCCATGAAACAACTCGATCCTTACTCTACACACTATCCTACACAATTAGCTCGTGCATTTGATGGCACTATGGAAGTGCCTCAAAAAGATGTAGAAAAGTTGTTTACAGACTTGCTCTCTTCGCCCATGGTGAAAGAGGTATCAGCTTTTATCGAATCGCGATTGGGCCGTTCGTTAGAGCCCTTCGATATTTGGTATAATGGGTTTAAATCGCGTGGAAGTATTGCCGAAGATGAACTTACCGCTATTACATCAAAGAAATATCCCAATGCCGCTGCCTTGGAAGCCGATTTGCCCCGCATGTTACACGATTTGGGTTGGACTACAGAGAAAGCAAATGAGATTACCTCTTTGATAACAGTTGATGCATCTCGTGGTGCAGGGCATGCTTGGGGAGCAAGTATGCGCAACGATATGTCGCATTTGCGCACTCGCATTGGCAAAGATGGCATGGACTACAAGGGCTACAATATTGCAGTGCACGAGTTTGGTCACAATGTAGAGCAAACCATCACACTCAACGATGTTGATTATTACATGCTCAGTGGTGTTCCCAACACTTCGTTTACAGAGGCAATTGCGTTTTTGTTTCAAAAGCGAGACATGGAGTTATTGGGTCTGCACCAAACAAATGCACACGACGATTACTATTTGGCACTAGACAATTTTTGGTCAAGCTTCGAGATAATGGGTGTCTCCTTGGTCGATATTCAAGTATGGGAATGGATGTATGCCAATCCTGAAGCAACACCTGCACAACTGAAAGAGGCTGTTATCTCTATTGCCAAAGGTGTGTGGAACAAGTACTATGCCGATGTATTGGGTGGTAGCGACGAAACCCTATTGGGTATCTACTCACACATGATAGACTATCCGCTCTACTTGCCCAACTACCCAATGGGGCATCTCATCGATTTTCAGATAGAACAACAAGTTAGAGGCAAAAACATGGCCAACGAGGTGGAGCGCATGCTCGCCCAAGGCAGCATCATTCCGCAGTTGTGGATGAAGGGTGCAGTGGGGCGTGAAATCTCTATTGAACCATTGTTGAAATCTACTGCAGAGGCGTTAGAGGCGTTGAGGTAGAAGCACTTCATTTAAGAATTACGAATTGGCCGGTCCATATTCAATCAATCCACGTATTTCGCCCTG
>CAYVLC010000015.1:0-27013 GCA_964452155.1 uncultured Dysgonomonadaceae bacterium | reverse complement strand
TGATGCAAAAATAGAGAGTTAATATTAGAGAATAGAATGTTTTAGTATGTTATATAACATGCTTTTAAAATATATGATATCTATTGACTACTTCAGCAGCTATTTATAAGGCTTACAAGAAATAGAAAAAAATAAAAATAGTCTTATTTGAATATCACTATTACCAAATAAAAAACTAAAAACCAATTTGCTCTGACAATAAGAAACTATTTTTCCAAATATCAGCAATATTTAAAGTCAGCTTGCTAAGCCCGTAATAGCTTTTATATAAGCATTTACTTCTTATCAACTGCAACCTCTCTCTTATTTCTAAGAACAAACCTCACCTTATATTTAAAATACAAACAAGTATTGCGTCAAAAACCCTTTGCAGGTGAATAAAGATTAAAATTCAATTGTATAATTACACTATAAATACTGAGTACTTCACTTTGAATCTGATTCAAGTTTTTATGAAAAGGTTGAAATTATATTGAGCTTACTTGACACTTGTCTTAAAATATCTTTATCATCTATGCATCTATAAGCAAAGAGAAATCATTATTCGGTTGTTGGCATCATCACGCTGTTTTTTCTTATCAGCAGCTTTTTGTTATTAGCTGAGGCTAAACGTACATTCATACAATAAAAATCTCAACTTTTTTCACTTTCCAACATGCTGCTATACTGTATATTACAACCAAAACCTTTCTGGTGTAATTTTACAATACAAATTCCGACACTCTCAGAATTTCTATTGTTGTCTTACAATACAAATTCCTGAACATCCGGAATTTCCATTGTTGTCTTACAATATGTATTCCGAGAGTCCCGACCAATCCATTGTGTTATAATGATTTCACATATCACGCTCCCGACCCTCCCAAATATTATAATAACATAATAAAAGCATCTCATTTTAACTGATTGTCGTTTGTTTACATCTTGACCCACACTCCCAACCTATCCATTGTAGTATGTCAAAATGTCAAAATGAACTTATTTCCACCTTTTTTACCCATAATAAGGCTGTTTTCACTTCAAACCAACAAATTGTAGTCTTACAATTTGCATTCCGAGAGTGTCGGACAAGAAGTTGTAGTCTTACAATAGAAATTCCTGAACATCCGGAGTTCTTATTGTTGTCTTACAATAGAAATTCCTGAACATCATGAATTCTTATTGTTGTCTTACAATGGAAATTCCTGAACATCATGATTTCTTATTGTTGTCTTACAATGAAAATTCCTGAACTCTCAGAATTCTTATTGTCGTTTGACGAGAAAAATAACTGAACACCACGAATAGATGTTTTTGTTTTGCAAGGAAGACAAGTGAGCATGCAAAATATTTTTTTCCCTTCAATTATAATCGTTGGCGTATAGTGTCTCATTCACAAAAACTTCTGCAGCCTACAAAGAATTACTGAAGTCATTTATTGTTGAGAAAACTAAAAATTGAAATCAAAACAGCACTCAAACAGAATATCTAATGCTACTTTTCAATCAAACGTCAGCACAATTCTCTCATTCTTCTCTTTATGCAGATTCACAAAACCATCTTTTATTTCAACAGCTTTGTCATCAACATAAACAGAAGAGATATTAGCAGGCACTTTCAATTTCAATCTGTTATCTACAGAAGCAAGTATCTCAACCCTTTGCAGTTTATGGTCTTTCCACTCTGCACTTACCTCTGCGCCACCACGCACTTTCAGTCCTTTGAAACTTCCCTGAGCCCACTCGTCAGGAATGGCAGGTAGCAATTCAACAAATCCATCGTGGCTTTGAACAAGCATCTCAGCAATACCAGCCGTTCCGCCAAAGTTGCCATCTATTTGGAAAGGAGGATGTGCACAAAACAAATTGGGATAAGTGCCACTACCAGTTCCGTCCATTTCTACTTTAGCTCCCACTGCTGGTTGAAGCAGGCTTTTCAATAGTTTATAAGCTCTATTTCCATCGTGGAGTCGCGCCCAGAAGTTCACTTTCCATGCCCGCGACCAACCTGTACCTCCATCGCCACGTCGTTCTAATGTCTGACGGGCTGCCTTGGCCAATTCGGGAGTTCCAGTGGGTGTTATTTGATTGGATGGATACAATCCATACAGATGCGAAACATGTCGATGATGAACATCTGTCTCTTCATAATCTTCTAGCCACTCTTGCAAATAGCCATTGGGGCTTATTTGCATGGGAGGTAGTTGGGGTAGCGTTTCTCTAATAGTCTTCGTTTTTTGGTCATCAATGCCCAATATTTTTGCAGCCTCGAGTGTATTTGTAAAAAGCTCATTGATAATTTGCACGTCCATTGTAGGACCCATACATACATACACTGCATCTTTACTACCAGGAAGATAGAATCCATTCTCTGGTGAAGAAGAGGGCGCAGTTACCATCCACCCATGTTTTGGTTCGGCAATCATGTTAGTCAAGAAAAACTGTGCAGCACTTGCCAATGTTGGATATATGGTCTGAAGATATGCTTTGTCTTGCGTAAAGGCATAGTGTTCCCAAAGATGCTCGCAAAGCCATGCTCCTCCGGTATTGGTAGCACCCCAAGATGCATGTTCGGCTGGAGCAGTAAAAAGCCAAGGATTGGTTATAACATGGGCCACCCAACCGTCGGCATTGTAAAATGTTTTTGCAGTTGCAGTGCCTGAAGGAACCAATGATTTAGTAAAATCAATTAAGGGTTTGTGCAGTTCAGATAGATTGCATACCTCTGTAGGCCAATAATTCATCTGCACATTTATATTGAGGTGATAGTCGCCATTCCATGGTGTTTGCACCGTATTGGCCCACAATCCTTGCAGATTGAGAGGCATAGAGTTTTCATTGGTACCACAAATCATTAGGTAACGTCCAAATTGAAAGTATAAGGCTGCAAAAGATGCATCGCTATTGGTTTGGAACTGCATCAATCGCTCATTCGTTGGAGTCATGTTATCTTGAGTCCCCAAATTTAACGCTACCCGATTGAATTTCTCTTGATAAGCTCCAACATGGCTCTTCATGAGTGTGTCATAGTTTAAGATAAGAGCTTTACTCATCAAATCATTAACCGCTGCTTGGTATTGTTTATCGAGCATGTTGGTAGATGTAGAAATTACAATCATTGCCTCATTGGCATCTGCAATAGAGAGCGAGTTATCTGCAGCCAATAAGGTTCCGCCACTATTCACTAATTGCACTTTTGTTGTGTAGCGAACACCTTTGTCTGTATTATGTCCATCATTCAATTGCCCCTCCATATACAATGCATTCTCTTTCACAAAGGCATCGCCTCTTTCGGGTCTGGAAAGCCCAACACTGAATGAAATAGATTCTTTTTTATCGGCTGTCAAACGAATAATCATCACATCGTTGGTGTGCGACACAAAGTATTCTCGTTGATAATTCACGCCATCTTTTTCAAACAGTGTATTTGCTATGGCATTGTTTATATTGAGCGAGCGACTATAATTTTCAACATCGGTATCGGTGGTGTAATTATAATCGATAGTCATATCGCCTACCATCTGAAAGCATCCGTAAGGAGCATCCTTACCGTTACCAAGAGCAGAACCCAGCCCGTTGCACCGAAAATGCTTATACATTATCTGTTGCGCCTCTACATTTTTTCCATCAAGCAGCAGTTGACGAATCTGTGGAAGATAATTAATAGCATTGGGGTTCAAAGCTTCCAAGTCTTGGCTACCCGACCACATGGTGATATCGTTGAGCACAATCTTTTCAGAATAAATCCCTCCATCGGGCATCATTCCTATTCTTCCATTGCCTAAAGGCAATGTTTCTTCCCATATTTGAGCGGGGGTATCGTAACGTAAGAGCAACTTATCATTTTCGGTATGAGCAATATTGCAACTCGAAAAAAACAACGACAAGATGAGCGAGAAAAAGATGTGGGTGCGCATAATTTTATATTAATTAATTTTTTACAGCTACAAATATACAAAAAGTAACATCATAATGGTAAGAAAAAAACCATGTGCTTACATGGAACTCTTTTTTATGGTGTATCTTGTTGCTACAAATTACATAGAAGACAATATAGTAATACAATTGAGATGAAAAAGTGTAACATATTTACACCAACAAATATTTTCATTTCTTACTCAAATCAACAAATAATTTCACAAATGAACACAAAAAAGACGGGAGTGGATAAACTCTCGTCTTTTTTCTGATTTAAAAATCAGCTGTTTTTCGTTTAGATAAGCGCGAGCAGGTATCACTCTATCTCTTTATTCAGGATAGGCACTTTTCTTTTCACACTTTGGCTCAGAGATATCATTGTTTCGGTTGCCACTACGCCAGGTATTTCTTGTATTTTATTGTTTAGCAACTCCATAAGATGTTCGTTGTCGCGAGCATATAGCTTTACAAGAAGCGTGTAAGGGCCAGTTGTGAAATGACACTCTGTTACCTCTGGAATTTTTTCAAATTCGGGAATAGCCTCTTTGTACATCGAACCTCTTTCTAGCTTTACTCCAATATATGCACTAGTAGAAAACCCGAGCACGTTTGGGTTTACGTGATATCCAGATCCGGTGATAATGCTGTTTTCAATCATCCGTTGTACACGTTGATGAATGGCAGCTCTTGAAACATCGCACTGCTCAGCTACATCACGAAATGGAATACGTGCATTTTGTGAGATTATCTCTAAAATTTGCCTATCCAGTTTGTCTATCTTCTCCATTGTCTATTGTTTTTGATTAATGCCTCAAAATTAGTGTTTTTCTTTTTGATATTTACTATTTGTCTTGTTTTTTTGCCTCAAAGTGCAAAAATGATACTATTTAGGGGCAAATACCATTTTATTTTGATAAAAGAGGCTTCAGCAATCTTGGCTCAAAAGGTATGAAGCATAGTTAACATCGGGCATTGTTGTAACTTTTATATTTGCATCGTCTCCTTCAATTAGCTTTATCGTCACACCATCATTTTCTGCCACGGTAGCATCGTCTGTAAACTGTGGGTCGAAATTTACTTTGTAAGCTTTTTTGATGAGATGAGCAGGAAACACTTGTGGTGTTTGCACAATCTTCACTCCTGCTCTGTCTAGGGGTTGATGTGCACCCTGTTTCACTTGTCGCAAGCTGTTCTTTTCGTCCACAACAGGAATCACTCCGCACTGCTCTTCGTTGGCTTGCAGATAACATTGAGCTATGAGGGCCTTTGTTACAAATGGACGAGCTGCATCATGAATGCCAACTATCGAATTGTTTGAAACAGCTGCTAATCCCTTTTTCACAGAATCGAAACGTGTATCACCTCCGGTGCACAACTCAACAGTTATGTCAAAATTGTATTCTTTGCACAATTCACTCCACAGGGCAAAATAGTCTGAGTGAAGCACCACCACAATCTGTATTGTACTATCAAATTCATAAAACCTCTCAATAGTATGCATCAACATTGGTTTTTTTGCCAATGGCAAAAACTGCTTTGGGATAGCTACGCCCACCCTCAGTCCTTTTCCGCCAGCCACTATTACTACGGCGTGTTTGCTTTTGGTTTTCATACATTGAGTTGGTCTAACACTTTTTGCAACTCCTCATCTGTGTGGGTGAGTTTTTGCTTACAAAACGCAACCAATTCAGAGGCTCGTTTCACATACTTAGTCAATTGATCTACATCTAGCTCGTCTGACTCTATTAGTGCTACTATCTTCTCTATCTCGGCCTTTGCAGCCATGTAAGTAATCTCTTCGTTTTTCATCTTTCTATTTTTTTATTTACAATTTTAGAATCTATCTCTCCATCTATAAACTGTGTGGTTATTATAGCTCCAACTGGCAGACTAGCTGCAGACTTTATAACTTTTCCATTTCTTGTGGTGATTGAATAACCTCGTTTCAGCATATTTTCTGGTAAAGATAGCGAAACAAAGTGCTCGTACCGCTGAATGGCAAAATACTCCTTCTCTACTTTATACTTTACACTATTTCTCAATTTTTCTTTTAAGAACAGCAGCGAGTTGCTATTTGACTGCAACACAGATTTAGATCTATGATACACATCCTTAGACCACCCATTGAGCTGGCTCTCTTCTTGAGCCAAAATATTGCGGGTAGCGTGCACCAATCTATCTTGCAATCCCATTAAATAATTCACCGTGGCTGTGGCCCTGTTTATCAAGAATTCGGCAGCAGCAGTAGGTGTTTTTACTCGGGTGTGTGCCACAGCGTCCAGCACAGTCACATCCCTCTCGTGCCCAATACCACTAATGATAGGAAGTGGAAACTGAGCGCAATTTGTAGCCAGTGCATAAGAGTCGAAACTGCTTAAATCTGATGTTGCCCCTCCACCCCTAATTATTACTACCACATCAAACAGAGCTTTGTGTTCATAAATCTGCTCAAGTGCAGCAATAATAGAACCTTCGCTTCTATCTCCTTGCATAATTGCTGGAAAGAGTTTTGTGTAGAAAGTAATGCCAGCACTGTTATTTTCCAATTGATTGTAAAAATCTTCGTATCCTGCAGCAGTTTGCGACGACACCACTGCAATTCTATTGAGAGGCTCTGCCAATGGCAACTCTTTATTCAATGTAAGCACACCCTCCTCTTCGAGCTGTTTGAGCACCAACATTCTGTTGCGGGCTATTTCTCCCAATGTGTACGATGGGTCTATGTCTATTACATTCAACCCAAAACCATAAGTTTCATGAAAATCAACCGTCACTTTCACCAATACTGTCATACCAGAGGCGAAGGCTTGCCCCGTTTGTTGTTCAAAATAAGGTTTCAATAGGCTAAACGTAGAAGACCATATTGTTCCTCTGGCTTTTGCAACGATAGAGTGGCCATCTTTTGCTTTTTCAATAAACTCAAGGTAACAGTGCCCATTGCGGTGAGGGCGCACATCACTTGTTTCGGCTCGCACCCAAAAGGCTCCATCAAACCCCTGCCTGATGGTCTCTTTTATACTGAGGTTAAGTTCTAATAAAGATAATATATCTTGTTCCATATTATAATAAAGAGGTTATGTCGTGTCTGCATGAAAAACCCACAGCTCTATAATCTTTGATGAGACGAGACAGTTTAAATCTTGATGCGCACAGTGTGCTGTTTAAGAGTCGATTGCACAACAACAAACAACTCTGCATTGTCTTCTAACAGCTGTTTGTTCAATTGAAAAACATAGTCAGACGATTCAAACTTATCAGTCGCAATAGTATCTCCCTTTTCATCTAATATTCGCACCGAATAGCTGTGTGGCTCAAACATTGGCTCATTTAGTGCAATTATCAAAAAATTGTTTTCGGTTTTCGACACGTTTATGATATCTGTAGAAGCACTATTGGTATGCAGTTTCAATGTTTTGAGCACTTCTTGATAAGCTATTTCAAAATTGGGTATGCCATAGCCAAAGATAGTATCAGGATGGTGAAACTGATGTGCAGAACGGCGCACAATATCTACCATTTCGTTGCGATTCAATTGAGGATTGACAGACCATAGCGATGCAATGAGACCTGCCAAAAAGGGAGACGAAAACGAAGTTCCGTTGTCTGTACCAATAGCTCCAAGTTGCCCCACAGTTATTGCCCCTCTTCCCAATGATACTAAGTCTGGTTTTATGCGTCCATCGGCAGTAGGACCCAAAGAGCTAAAAGATACAATAGTGCTATCTAATGCTATAGCACCAACGGTAAGCATTTTATCAGAATCGCCAGGCACAGTAATTTTTTGCCAGGATTTATTTCCTTCATTTCCTGCACTCCCTACTATTAGCATTCCCTTGTGAGAAGCCAAATCTACAGCCTTAGAAATAAGCGCTTTTTTGCCCGTTAGCTCTTTGGTGCTGTAGTTAAGGGTAGCGTCGTCAAACTGATTATAGCCCAATGATGTGTTTACAAGCCGCACTCCAGCACTGTCTGCATATTCAATAGCAGCAACCCAATAGTCTTCTTCTACAGGAAACTCTGTTCGTTCGTCTTCCGTTCGCAGCAAATAGTATGAAGCTTTGGGTGCACTCCCCATGGCCTTGTGTGGCAAATTGAGGGCCATTGTAGAAAGCACTCTTGTGCCATGATCGATGGAAGAAAACAAATGCCCATCTGGAACAAAGTTTTTGTGAGCGGCTATAAATGAGTGTGCAAATAAGGGAATAACATCTACATTGGTAAAACCAGCATCTATTACGGCAATATCAATTCCTTTGCCTAAGAAACCTGCGATGTGCAATCGGTGAGCATTGTGCAACGCAAACTGTGGTGCAGAAGCTCCAAACCAACTATCATGCAATGTGTCGGTGCTGCAATCTGTGCCCCAAAGACGGGGGCGCATTCTTTCGAAACGCTCAGCTGGAAATCCGCGCCATAGATACTTGACAGAATCAACGAAGTTTAAATTTTCTATCTCCTTTATCTGTAAACTATCCGTACATTGCACTACCAATGTATTGAACCATTTGCTCTCTGCAACAATGGCAACACCCAATTCTTTTATAATATGTTTGTAAACAGACGAGACGGGAAAGTCTGTAACATCAATATCGAGATTTTGCTCCACCCTTCTATCAATGGCTTTCTGCGAAAGCAGCAAAAGAGGATTGGAGTCTGCAAACTCAGTGGTATCTTTACCATTTAAATAGACCCTGAATTTGAAACTACTTGTCTCGATTTGACTTATAGCAAGTTGAAATTGTGTAACTAAGAGAACTAGAATAAGACAACGCATAGGAATAATTTTTTCATTAAAAGCAAAAATACGTATGTTTTGCTTAATCTCAAAACAATAGCCTCGAGTTTCGTCACACTGAGATTACACAAGTTGTTACGCATCAATAGCCAAACTATTTGTTTTAGGTTAATCTTTTATCTTCAACGAGCATAATAACAGTACGCAACTTTGCTCAATGCAATATACTACAAGGGATTATACCCTTTAGAGCTGAATAACCTTTTCCTCCATGTTGGATTTGAGGTTTATGTTATGAAAAACTAATTGTAGGTGGTAGAGTTGGCTTTCTTTGCACTAAAACAAAATATACTGTAGCGAATTTGATTTTCATCTCAATGAACGCAAAATCTGCACGGTGGGAATTTGACTTTTCTCTCATCAAACTCAAATCTACGACAGTGAGTTTACTCCTCATCTGATGACCGCCGAATCTATGATTGTAAATTTGACTTATCAGACATGAAAATAAAACTACCACAGAGAATTAGATTTTCATCTCAAAAAGAGCAAATCAGTAGCGGTGTATTTGATTTATGTTTGATAGAGCTGTTGTTATTGCTTACCACACACACACATTTAGTGTCACAAAAAAAATCGCAAGTAAGTACAACAACTCACTTGCGATATATATATATGTCAATGCGTCTTTAGAGAGACCGCACAATAAGGATATTCTAAGAAAAACACCTACCTATCGCGTTGGCTCCCAACCAGGAGCATACTCACGACTCCACAGAGCCATTGCATCTCTATCGAACATACGACCTGTTTTGTCGTCAATATCAAAACCTTTGTTTATTCTATATGCGATATTGGAATAGTGCACCATAGCTTGGCTAATGACACCCTCTGCAATATGAGAGGTCAATTTTCCTTTACCTCTGATGGTGTCAAACCAATTAACAACATGTCCTGTTGTCATGTCGCCACCTCCACCAAGAACATTACCACCTTCCTTAGAGGCAGATTTATTGTCTTTTACTTTTTTACCAGACCGATCGTATAGAATGTATTTTTCTCTATCTACAAAAACTGTACCTTCGCTACCATAAATTATAGTACCACGGTCGCCTCCATACGTATCATAACCATTCCTGCTTTTACCATCCCAGTTAATTACAGTACCATTTCCGAATTTAAACGTGGCATACATCGTATCATACATATCCCAACCGTCATTCAAGAAATGTCTCTTTTCGGCTTGTACATCGGCATGTATAGGATAGTCCACTTGTAGTGCCCACCGTGCTATATCCAACTCGTGAGTAGCATTGTTGCCAGTTTCTGCTGTGCCATAGTCCCAACCATACCAATGCCAGTTGTAGTCCCATGTTTCAGAGGTATATTCTCTACGTGGTGCAGGCCCTTGAAACAACTCCCAATCTAAACCTTCACGCACTGGAACTTTCTTTTGCAAAGGCACCTCTCCACGCTGATTGGTGTAAAAAGCAACAGCCTTATAAGGTGTGCCAATGATCCCGTTGTGGATTTCGCTGATAATTTCTATTGTGTGATCAGACGATCGTTGCTGATTTCCCATCTGTACCACCTTATCGTATTTTTTCTGAGCTGCAACCAACAGCTCACTCTCATGCATATTGTGGCTACATGGTTTTTCAACATACACATGCTTCCCTCCCTTTATAGCCATTATAGAGCCAGGAGCATGCCAATGATCTGGAGTGGCATTAATAATGGCATCTACTTTTGGGTCATCAATAACTTTTCGCAAATCATTTTCCAATTTAGGTTGATAATCAATATGCTTTGCAAAACTTGCAGCTGCTTTTTCACGCTGGCTCTGCATTACATCGCACAAATACGAAAGATGTATATTGTTTTGTTTGTCTGAAATTGGCTCATAAAAAGCACCCAATCGGCGACCTAGCCCTAAAATAGCTACATTTATTTTATCATTAGCTCCAATAATATTGCTATAACTTTTTGCAGACATACCCATTGTGCTACTTTTGAGCAAAGCCTTGCTGCCAAAAGTAACGCCAGCTGTGCTAACAGCAACTTTTTTAATAAAATCTCTTCTGTTTGTCATGATAATATTTATTTAATATCAGTTTATTTATTGCTACATCAACGGTGCACTCAATTATTTTCCTGCCTTTGCAATCATTTGCTGAATATCCTCCATTGTAAATTTGCCCATAAACTGCATCACTGCACTCTCTTTCGATTTACCTTGGGCAATCATTACCAATTCCGAAATATACTCGGCTGTGCCACGAATATAAAAGTTGACATCCTCATCTTTATCAGTTTTTACGCTCATCAGCATTTCGTAGTCTGCCGTTTTCATCAAGTCTTTTGCAAAAGAGATAAGCTTGTTGGCTTTCTCTCCCTGAGGCGACACATAGATATTGACACTCGAAAGCTTATCTAAAAACTCTCCCACTTTGACACCTCCATAAGAAAGGTCGGCATCTTTGGGAAACAATGAAAGCATACTCTTTGAAAGAACTACAGTTGTCAGGTCTTCTTTATCTGCATAGTCCTTAAGTGTGTTTTTTTGACCAAACACAAAAGCCAAGTTGATAAGAAGAATAGAAACTACTAAAAATCTTTTCATTTTTGTTTGAGAATTAAAGGTGTAAGTTGTTTATCGTTAAGAGGACACCCCGTGAGATACACAGCAAAGAGATTTACCTCTTATCTTTATTTCTAAAATCCTCTCTCCTCTTCAAAATAAAATAGAGAATAACAGCCAAAGCCAAGTTTACCCCTATTACCAGAAAGTAGGAAGTTTTGTTTTCGGGTGAGTACATTTTAGCCCTTGCATATATTGCTATCACAATGGTATATATAGCTATAGCTGAAGGAATAACAATATGCCTTTTGTTTTTAAGATTCATATTATTGGTTCAGTTTATCGGCAAATTCAGTAATTTTCGGTTTTGAAATAAGAGGCTTTATTTCCTCAGCTTTCAGCACTAACTTTGCAACTAATTTCTCCCAAAAGTTCATTTTAGGGTACAATAGCTCACCATCAAAGTAATCCGAAACAATCGCTTTTTCAAGCAGCTCTTTTGGATAGGCATTGCCCAACTGATCAAGCGCTTTTTCGCCATCGAAGTAGCTTGTAACAAACAATCCCAATCGTTTAGTTTGAAGCAACTTGTAGTTGTTTTTTGTGAAAGCTATAACTAACTTGCTATTTTTGCCGTAGTGTATAGATCCCCCAATCACAATGGTGTTATAGCTCGACATGTCTGGCAAAGAATTGGCACGCTCATCCAAAGAGCACAAGTCAACATTACCATCAAGAAGTTGTAGAAGTTTCTTTGCATACTCGGCAGTTGTGCCATGTCGCGATGCATATACTATTAAAGTATTATTCATATAAAAAGAAAAAAAGATGCTCTGTATAATAAGACTATCAAAACCTCATTCTACTGAGCATCTTTAATTTTATGTTTATTCTAATTCCTTTAGAATTGCGAGCAAGTAATCATACGATTTCTCTACTGCTGCAATTTCAACATACTCTTCGGGAGAGTGTGCTCCACGAATAGTAGGACCAAATGAAACAATGTCTAAATCCTTGTTAACATTCGATTGTATGATACCACACTCCAAACCTGCATGAATTACATTTACATGGGGTCTTTCGTCGTATTTCTCTAAATAGATTCTCTCCATTACATTCAATAGAGGTGAGTTAGCATTGGGTTGCCATCCCGGATATTCATTTTCAATTTTCACATTGGCACCAGCCAATAAGAAAACACTTTCTACAGAAGAACACACCCAAGCTTTGCGACTTTCAGATGAGCTGCGTACCAAAAGTTTTACCTCAACTTTTTCGGGAGAAGACTGAACCATTGCGAGATTCAGAGAACTCTCTACTGTGTCGGGAAAATCTGCCAACATGCTGATTACACCATTCGGACACCCCTCAACTGCATTGATTAGGTCGTCTTGCACTTCCACAGGAATAAGAGTTTTGGGCATGTTGGTTTTTTCAGCTTTAAAACTGATAGACTCTTCTATACCTGAAAATTCTTTTCTAAATAGTTTTTCGTACTCTTTTACTAAGTCCAACAAATCGTCCACTAGTTGCTCTGGAATAGCCACTACTGCAAATGATTCGCGAGGAATAGCATTGCGCAGCGAACCACCATTTATACTGGCCAAACGTGCCTCGTAGTTACGAACTATATCTTTAAGAAAGAGGTTCATCAATTTATTGGCATTGCCTCTACCCAATTCTATTTGCGCACCAGAGTGCCCTCCTTTTAGGCCTGTAAGGCTCACTTTGATAGCCACATCGCCTGGTGCTATTTCTGTATCGTCTTTAAAGCCAAAAGTTATATTCATATCTGCACCACCTGCACAACCAATACAAAGCTCGCCATCTTCTTCGGTGTCTAGATTCAGCATATATTTGCCTTTCAAGAATCCTTCTTGAAGTCCAAAAGCACCATCCATTCCCTCCTCTTCATCTATGGTGAAAAGATTTTCGATCTGAGGGTGTTCCAGTGAATTATCTTCGATAAGCGCCAACATCATAGCCACACCAATGCCATTATCGGCACCCAATGTGGTAGAGCGGGCTTTCACTATATCGTCGTGCACATAAGCATCAATGGGGTCTTTAGAGAAATCATGGTCAACATCAGAGTTTTTCTGAGGAACCATATCCAAGTGAGCTTGTAAAATAACAGTAGGTCTGTTTTCGTATCCTTTTGAAGCAGGTTTTATAATTACTACATTGCCCACCTTATCTTGTTTTACCTCAAGGTTGCGGTCGTTACCAATTTTTTTTACATATTCAGAAATCTCCTCCATCTGCCTTGTTGGTCGTGGAATACGCGTGATGGCATAAAAGTGTTTCCAAACATTTCTCGGATTTAAGTCTAAAATAGGTGATTTTGACATACTAATTATTTTTTATATGATTTTCTAGTCGTTTGTTTATCTGTTTGCAAAGTTACACCACTATGGGTGTTTCTCTCTTGACATAAGGTATTGCAAATATACTGAAAATTCCCGTTAAAATGAGCCATGCAGATTGAATTGTGAAAATAGCTCCCGCAAATGCACTCCCTTGCTCCCAACTAACACCGTAAACCAACAGCGAAGTTATCACCATAAAGTGCCAAGCTCCTATTCCTCCCTGTGTGGGTGCGGCAACTCCAAGGCTACTCATTGCAAAAACAATGAGCCCTGCCACTGGCCCCAGATGCTCTGTAAAACCAAAAGCATAGAAGCAAAGGTAAAAATACAAATAATAACCAAGCCAGCATAAGAATGTGTACAAAATAAACAAACCTTTTTGATTCATTTTCCACACTGTTATGATATCTCGCTTCATTCCACCATAAAATAGTTTTATTTTCTTTATCAGAAAAAAGTTGGGCAAGAATCTGAATAACACATACAGCACCACGAAAAAAGTGATGATAATAGCGTAAAACCAAAAAGAACTTATTGTAGCAACGACCCTTTCGCCTACAGCTGGATTGGTTTTGAAATAAGCAAAAAAGAAATTAAAATCTAACAGCAAACCGAGCACCATGATAAAGCCCATGGCCACCACATCAAAAAAACGATCTACTATGAGTGTGCCAAATGTGGTGGAAAAAGGGACTTTGTCGTATTTGGTAACAACACCGCAACGCCACACCTCGCCTGCACGTGGCAACAAAAAGTTGACCGCGTAGTTGCCCATTACGGCATATATCAAACTTATGCGTTTGGGGTAATACCCAACGGATTGTATGGTCAATTCCCAACGCAAGGCCCTAAATATATTGCCTGCCAAGCCAAACAAAAGGGAATAGGCAATGATAGCAAAGTTGGCCGATTTGGTTATTTGCCACAACTCTGCCATATCGGTATCTTTGTATAGCAACCACAAAACAACAATCCCTATTAATAAAGGAAATAGAGTTTTGGCAACTTTCTTAGATACATTTAAATTTATTTTGCCCATTTATTGTAATCATTGATGGCTACAAAACTACAAAATATTACTGATTCTACTCTTATCTAACACCCAAAAAGCAGTAGTTTTGTTGCAGAGAGTCTTTCTTTTGCACAATTATATGGTACTACACAAATGGGCGTAAGATCAAATGGGGGTAAGAGTTGAACTTTCTTTGAGGAAGCAAGGCCTGGGATCTTAGATAGTAAGATGCTATGTACTAAAAAAGTGCCTAGCGTGATACTGCTAGGTAAAAAACCTCTCATTCACGACTTTATTTTTTTCGAAATAATTTCTCCACAATATCCTTTATTTCATTTATCTCATCAACTTTCATCCAATAACAAAACAATAGATAAGTAGTTATAGCTATAATTGCACCTATTGTGAGTCGAAGTAAGTTTGACTCAATAAAGTTTATAGCCAACAATGTTGTGAATGCCATTAATAACGAACCCAGCATATAGTGCCACATATCTTTGAGTTGAGCAATTGCTCCATAACCAAAATATTTGCCTGGTAAATATGCATTTATAAAATAAGCTATAGAAGATGTAACTACATGGCCTATTACAATGGCTTTAACACCTAAAGGCAGGGTTATAATTAATGCTAAAATAGTCATGGGCAGTTTCGATAAATCGACCTTGAGGAACAAGTCAGAGCGCCCAATTGCGTTTAGAATGTTCATATTTAAAACGCTTAATGGAAAAAATATCCGTGCAAAAGCCATCAATTGAAGCAATGGAATTGTAAGCAACCATTTTTCGCCAAGAAACAACCGAATAAAAGGGTCTGCCAAAACACTTAATAGTGTCATTGCTGGAAAAATGAAGAATGACGACATTTTTATCATGCGCCTATAAACCGAGATCATTTTCGTCTTATCATCTTTCAAAGATGATAAGACTGGAAATGTCACTTGATGAATTATACTCGAAACGGTTCCGGCTGTAATATCAGCAAAACCTTTGGCTTGGGTGTAAAAACCTAACTCTTTGGCGGAGTAGGCTTTACCAATTACAATGTTGTAAATATTATTAAAGGTCTGAGCAACCAGCCCTGCAACTAATAGCTTTGAGCCATACCCAAATAGCTCTTTAAATGATTGTTTAGAAAACACAACCGATGGCTTCCAGCTACTCATAGACCACAATAAAACAACAGAAATAACAGAGCTAACCATTTGTCTTACAACCAAAGACCACACACCAAAACCAGTATAAGCAAGGTATATAGCTACAACTCCACTTACACTGGTGGCAATTATATTAATATTTGCCTGTGTCTTAAAATCTAAAGCAATGGTTAGTCGAGCTCTTTGCACAACTGACAATGCGTTGATAATAATATTAATTCCGATGACGCGAGTAATGGGAATTAATTCTGGCACATTGTAAAAATCTGCTATATAAGGAGCAGAAACGTAAAGCAATAGATAGAAAAATGCACTTACACCAAAATTGAAAACAAATACAGTAGAAAAGTCTCGAGAACTACAGTCTTTACGCTGAATTAAACCGGACCCCATACCACTATCGACAAAAGTCTGCGAAAGTGCCAAGAAGATTGCCAACATACCAAGCAAACCATAATCGGATGGCATAAGTAAGCGTGCTAACACAATACCAATTATAAACTGGATTCCCTGCACAGCAAAACTATCTACAGCCTTCCAGATTATACCCCTAATGGTTTGCAGTTTAAGATTCTTAGGACCCATTTTCTATTTGCTTCATTTCTTTACTGTTTTTCTTTCTCTCCAAAACTGGGCACTTCTTCAAAGTTATCAATGAACTACGATAACACCACTTCAATCCCATTATCCAATAAGATAAGAAGCAAGTCACCCCTCCTTATTCTCTTTCTTGTAATACACCTCCTCTATCCGTTTCAAAATATCGTACTGTACGTCACTTAAATCTGCATCTACCAGCTGTTGAATTGTAAACACATAGTAGAAGTACAAAAAGTTTAGTTCGAAATCATCCCATTGCTCCTCTAATATTGTAGATTGGTACTCTGTCTCTATTATTTGAATAATTTTACTATAACTCAATTCTCCTTTGTGTAAAAAGAAAAGTATATACGCAACTTCAAGCCCGATAGGATAAAGTCCAAAAGGATCCCAATCTATTAAATAATCTTTTTGGAATACATTAGCCGGATGTATATCTCCATGTGTCATTATAAGTGGACTTTCACTTATTGTCTGTTCAATATTTTTTAAAGGAAAATTATCACCTAACAACTCAATTATTCTCTTTTTTGCTGTACCAATCTTTCTTTTATATTCGAAATGTGCTTTATAATCTTTCAGAAAGGTGGGTGCACTTTCTATTTTATTTTTAATGTCACGGGTTAGAGACAATTTATATAGCTGTCTGGAAAAATAAAAAATAGTAGCATCAACATCTGGTACAGCCAACGGAAGCAAATCAACGAATTTGAAATAAAATAGCGTTATCAATTCTCCACTAAATGTACTATGCAGTGCGGGTACTTTGAAGTTAGAGCTTAGAGAAGAATAAATATTATCGTAGAACCATTTTACTCTTTCAATGTCTAGTGAGCTATTAAAGTAGATTTTCTCAAAAAGTGCTTCATCACCAACTATCACTTTACGATAAACATTCAAAGTAGTGGCCCCCATACCTGTACCAGTAAATTTTGTATAACTAAATTGCATATCCATCTGTGGAACAAACTTGCGAATAATTTGGTTGTACAACTCCAAGTCATTTGTTCTTTGCAGGTGGTTGGATATTTTCCTTAATTCGTGCTCTTTGAAAGCTATATCGTCTCTAGTTAACTTTCTATGAAAAGCCGATGCAGTAGTCAATTCCTCAATATAAAACCCCCAATTGTGTATCAATTTTACAGCACTATTGCTAAGCTTTCGTTTAACATAACCCCAAATAAGAACTAGATTAAATTTCGACTTAATTTCTTTCTTTATTAAATTCATACCTAAATAAGAATTATGTTAAACTCGATTATTCTTTATGCGCAAAAGGTTCTTTTAAAAAATATGGCTTAGTAGCCTCTTAATGCTTGGCAAAAAACACAACCTTGAGGCTATAGCATCAATAGTAGATGAGAGCCAAGTATTGAATCTATTTATAAACACAACGTATGAATAAAAGTTTAAAATATACAAAGTTGCGAGATGGAGATTAGCATTAGATTTTGAAAGTGATTGCTTTTACAAACTGTTGTCTCTCATTCAAGATTTGTATTCATCTCTGTCCTTCAGTCCAAAAAGATGAGAGTTGACACACTCCCCAAATAATATCACCCCTATCTTTGTGCAAAACAGCACAAAAATAGGGGTGATTATATGTTTAGGCAAAAGAGATTTTTTATCTCTGTCCTCCTCTACCACTACTCTTTCCTCTCGCTCCTGGCTTTCCACCTAGACGGCCACTGCCTGGTTTTCCTCCGCCTGGACGGCCACCTGGTGGTCTTGGGCTACTTCCGGCTCTTCCTCCAAATGATCCACCACCTCTTTTAGTATTAGTGGCAGATTTTCTATTGGCTGCACTTTTTGGATTTACTATTGGAGATATTTTCTTACGGTCCTTAGTCGATTCTTCATCGGTAGGAGCTGTTTTGCGCTGCAAGCTACGTGCAATATGCATTGATCTCTCGGGGTCTTTTAGGCCCGGAGTCTTTGTCATTTTGAGCGGATCTTTCGTCTTTTCGGCATCTTTAATCATTTCCTTCAACTCGGCCAACTCATTGGGCTTCATTTCGCGATAGTCTCCCAATGGGATTCCTTTCACACTTAGGTTCATAATCCTAACACGCTCTAACTTCAACACCTCGTAGCCAAAATGCTCACACATTCTTCTAATCTGCCTGTTCATTCCTTGAATTAAGGTAATTCTGAAAACAAACTTAGACTCAGCATGTATTTTACACTTCTTAGTGTTTACACCCAAAATGGGTACACCCGAGCTCATAGAGCTTATAAATTGCTCTGTGATAGGCTTGTCCACCATTACCACATATTCCTTTTCGTGCTGATTGCCTGCACGAAGAATTTGGTTCACAATATCGCCATTGCTGGTCAGAATAATCAATCCTTGCGAATCTTTGTCTAATCTTCCAACAGGGAAGATGCGCTCGCCATATCTGATATAATCAATGATATTGTCTTTGTCGGAAGAGTCGGTTGTACTGGTAATTCCCACAGGCTTGTTGAAAAGAATGTATATTTCATCCTCCTTTGCACGGGGCTCTACTATAATACCATTTACCCTCACAACATCTTTAGGACCAACACGGTCTCCCAATACTGCAGTCTTACGATTAATAGTTACATTTTTTAGTTCAATGAACCTATCGGCTTCTCTACGCGAGCACATACCGCTCTCGCTTATATATTTATTCAAACGAATATTATCACTTTCTGTCATGGGTGTAAAGGTATTACATTTTTATAAATAATCGAGTATCTAGTAGTTTTACAGATGTAAATAACTACTTATTTTTCAATCTTTAATAAGAAAAGGGCAAACCTTACTTTTTTGAAGAGAGATCAAATGTAATCTTCCCTGCATTCACCAATTCATTGTGCGATATACGATAGCCTTTTCTACTCTTTCCATCTATAGTGATGCTGTTGATATACTGTGCATCATCATCTGTCTTCTTTGTTTCTATGACCAACTCTTTCTTACCGTAATAGTCAGGATTGAGGGTCAGCGTTATTTTATCAAATACAGGCGAAGCAAATGTGTATGAAGGGTCGGTTGCATTGTCAGGATAGAATCCCATCATAGAGAATACTACCCAAGCAGACATTGTTCCTGTATCGTCATTTCCAGGCAATCCGTCGGGTGAGTTCTTAAAGTGCTTTTGTATCAACTCTCTCACCAACTTTTGTGTACGCCACTCCTCGCCTTTTATGTAACTAAAAAGAAACGGATAGGATATATTGGGCTCATTGGTTGGATCGTAATGCTTCTCATCAAACACTTGTTGCAGGTGTTTCACAAAAGCTTTTTCGCCTCCCATTAGCTTTATCAAACCAGGCACATCGTGTGGCACCATAAACGAATAGTTCCATGCACTACCTTCATGAAAACCAGGTACTTCTTCGAAGTTCTCGCCTTGTTTTGGATTAAATGGTGATAGAAATTCGCCATTGGGCAACAAAGGGCGGAATGTCTTAAACTCTTTGGAGTAATACTTCTTGTAGTTCATAGACTGCTTTTGAAATCTCTCAGCATCGTCAGTTTTACCAAGAGCTTTAGCAAATTTAGACAAGGCATTGTCTGCAATATAATACTCAAGCCCATGAGAAACCGAATTATCAAACTCAGAGCGCAATGGCACATAGCCCAACGAGAGATAGTCTTTGTTGTCTGGACGCAAGAAGTTATCTTCCACTTGTGTTGCCGATTTATACATGGCCTCATAAGCAGTTTCTATGTCAAAATTGCGCAATCCTTTCATATAGCTATCCACAATTACAGGAATTGCTGGATCGCCTTCCATTGTCAAAGTCTCTCTACCATACAACTCCCATTTGGGCAGCCAACCACTCTCTTTGTACATATCTACCATGGAGCCAACCATATCTATCTGTTTTTCGGGATAGAGCAATGTTTGCAGCTGATGAAAGTTTCGGTAGGTGTCCCACAATGAAAACACTGTGTAGCGTGTTCCATCGGTCTTTAGTGTTTTGCCAGTCTCCATGGCTGGATACTCTCCATTTACATCATTGAGTATGTTGGGATGAATGAGTGTATGATACAACCCAGAATAAAATACAACTTTCTGGTCATAAGTTCCACCCTCCACCCTCACGCGTGAGAGTTCTCTGTTCCAATCATTATGAGCTTCCCTTTTTACTTGCTCGAAGTTAAATGTGGGTTGTTCCTTGTTCAGATTTTCACGTGCATTCTCGGTACTTACAAATGAAACACCTATTTGCACCTCTATGGTTTCGCCTTCTTCCACATCATACGTGAAATAAGCACCAATATCATCGCCAGCTAAGTCGCGATTGTACTTTGTATATAGCTTGTACTGTCCGCTATGAGCATCCCAATCTGCTTCCACACCTTCCATTTCGCGTTGCATTTTCCAATATCCAGTTGTAGCGGGTTGTTTGCTTACCCTCATCACAAAATAGATAGGAAATACTGCTTGTGGATTGTAACAGAAAGTACCCAGCAGTTTCATTCCTTCAATCTCAGTTTCGTTCACACGACGCATCCAAGCACCCGACTCATTGGTGAGCCCTTCGCCCAAGTTCATCAGAATGTTGGCTTCGCCTTTTGGGAAAGTAAACCGAGCAATACTGCTTCTGTCGGTGGCAGATACCTCTGTTTTGATGTTGTATTTGGTGAGGAAATTGGAGTAATAGCCTGGCATGGCTATCTCGTTGGTGTAGCCACTTCCATACTCTTTATAATCTACATTCAACTCTCCTGTAGTGGGCATCAACAAAAGCGAACCTAACTCTGGACATCCTACTCCACTAAGGTTTACATGCGAGTAGCCAGTAAAGAAAGAGTTTACATGTGAGTAGGGAGTTGACCACCACCTTTTGTCCTTATCGTACTTATTTGTCTCAGAACCCATCACATTGAAAGGAGCTACCGACATCATTCCATTGGCACGAACTGCACCAGGATTAGTAGTGCCAAAATTATCCGATCCAATAAAAGGATTTACCAACTCTACAGGTTTCTCTTGTGCAACAAGAACGGTAGTGCCAAGAAACAGCACTACAAAAATGTATTTTATAAGAGTATAAAGTTTCATTTCTTTATCAATATTTAGTTGAAAAGGATCAAACAGATCTATTTTTCATAAATTCAATAATTTCGCTAATATAACCAAAAGCCATACCCACCACAGTATCGGCAGCACCATAATATACAGCAATCTTGTCACCTTCGGTGAGAGCAGCACAAGGGAACAATACATTTGGCACATCGCCAGTTAGTTCGTATAGTTCGGCAGGAGCCAGCAAGTAATCTTGTGTGCGATACAATACTTTTTCGGGACTATCCTTGTCGAGCAATGCTGCACCCATCGAGTAGCGGAAGCCATTGCAAGTATTTATTACACCGTGGTAAATCATCAACCATCCCTCATCGGTAAGAATAGGGATTGGTCCTGCACCTATTTTAGTACATTGCCAAGCACTTTGCTCAAAAGGAGTCACCTTCATCACACAACGGTGTTCTCCCCAATATTTCATGTCGGGGCTATAGCTCATATAGATGTCACCAAAGGGTGTATGCCCATTGTCGCTTGGGCGACTCAACATAGCATATTTGCCATTTATCTTTTCTGGAAACAACACACCGTTTCTATTGAATGGCAAGAAGGCATTTTCGCACTGGAAAAACTCTTCAAAATCGAATGTGTAGGCAATTCCGATAGTTGGTCCATGATAGCCGTTGCACCATGTAACCCAGTATCTATCTTCTATCCATACCACGCGTGGGTCGTATTTGTAGTCAGACTCAATCATATCTGTGTTGCCAGCTTTCATCACAATGGGTGCGTGATCGATATCCCAATTGATACCATCCTTACTGAAACCACGGAATATATTCATTTGCACTGATTTGTTGTCGCAACGAAACACGCCTGCAAACCCATCTTTGAAAGGAACTACAGCACTATTGAAAATACTGTTTGATGAGGGGATGTGATATCTACCTATAACTGGATTTTCACTGTATCGCCACATAATGTCATTAGAACCAGCAGGGCGATCCTGCCATGGAATTGATTGAGTTGATTTCATATCTATTTTGTATTTAGTTTTAAAACATCAATTTAATTAGTTTTCTTGTATAAGGTAGTTCTTTCTGAGCATTTCCACAAAAGATGGAAAGAACCTATTTCACTTTCACGGTCTCTTCTTTATGATCGGGATATACAAAAGGCACAAACACTGTGACTAGAAATGCTGGAATGGTTGCAATAAGCACCCAAACAAAAAATGTTTTGTAGCCCAACCAATCGCTTAGGTAGCCACTGGCCATACTGGGCAACATAACCCCAAGATTCATAATAGCGGTTGCAAAAGCATAGTGCGCCATTTGGTGCTTGCCAGGCGAAACTTGCTGCATCATAAAGAGCATGAGCCCCACGAAACCAAAGCCGTAGCCAAAATACTCTACAGCAACGCCTGCACCAATAACGTACAAGTTCTCGGGCCTGAACACCGCCAACAGCAAATAGGCAATGAAGGGAATGTTGAAAGCACCCCACAGGTAGATAAGCGCTTTCTTTAATCCCATCGAAGAAATAAAGTACCCACCTAATATAGAACCCAAAACAAAAGCTGCAGGACCTGCAGCACCATATACCAAACCAATATCTTGGGTGGAAAGTCCGAGACCTCCTACATCGCGACTAGCTTTTAAGAACAAGGGTACAATTTTTACAGCAAACCCTTCGGCAAATCTGTAGAGAATGATAAAGATGATATGAAAGGCAATGTATTTTTTCTGAAAGAAACTGCGTATCACATCCCATAGTGCAATCATTGCGTCACGCGCTGTGCTCACTTTTCTATCGGAGTTGTCCTCGGTGGGCAATATGCGTATATGATACATTCCTAAGGCAAACATAATGAGCGCACAAATAAACATAATCGCCATCCACGCCTTCACCACTCCCACAGATTCTTCAAGAGTTCCAGCTATATATACCAATCCACCACTGGTGAGTATTTTAGCAATATTGTACGATGCTCCTTGCCACCCAATATATTGGGCTTGTTGTTTTCTGTCTAAGAATGCCAAATATACACCATCGCCCGCTATATCATGCGATGCACCACTAAAGGCCAAAATACCCATCAATGCTATGGATACGGTGAAAAAGTTGGGCAGTGGCAACGAAAGGGCAATGAGCCCAAAGAGCACACTGGTAAGAATCTCTGTGAAAACAACAAAGAACTTCTTTGTTTTGAACATCTCCAAAAAACCACTCCATAGGGGCTTCAATGTCCAGGGCAACATGACGAGTGAGGTCCAAAATGTAATCTTGGAATCGGATATCCCCAAGTTGGTAAACATAAGAACTGAGGCAACTGATATTGCCACAAAGGGCAAGCCCATACCAAAATAAATGGATGGTACCCACAGTGCAGGATTTGAAATGCGGTGTTTTGAAGACATTTTCTTTATTCTTTGTTGCAAAAATAGAGATAAATTGAGTATTTTGTGCCCTAATAAACAATAAATAATTTTTTGTGTTTAATATTACAATTTAGAACTACAAATTACGAACATAAATACACCTATCAATTTAGTTATGACAGAAGAATTGAATCGTTTTATCCGTCTTATCCCTAAGGCTGAGTTGCATCTCCACATCGAGGGGTCTCTTGAACCAGAGCAAATGTTTGCTATGGCAAAGAAAAATAATGTAAAAATAAAATACAATAGCGTAGATGAACTACGTGCGGCATATAATTTCAACAACTTGCAGGAGTTTTTAGATATTTATTATGCTGGGGCCGATGTATTGCTTACAGAAGCAGATTTCTACGACTTGACAATGGCCTATTTGAAAAAAGCGCACGAGGACAATGTAGTGCACACTGAGATATTTTTTGACCCACAAACTCATACATCACGTGGTGTGAAGTTTGATACCGTCGTAAGTGGCATTTGGCGTGCTCTTGAAGATGGACGAAAGCAAATGAATATAAGTTCGCATCTTATTATGTGCTTCTTGCGTCATCTCGACGAAACGGCGGCTATGCAAGACTTAGATGCAGCATTGGACTATAAGGATAAAATTATTGGTGTTGGGCTCGATTCGTCTGAATTGGGGAATCCTCCTAGTAAATTCAACAACGTGTTTCGGCGGGCTCAAAAGGAAGGATTCCTAACCGTAGCACATGCCGGCGAAGAGGGGCCGGCTGATTATGTGTGGGAAGCCCTAAATATCCTGAATGTGATGCGAATAGATCATGGAGTGAAATCATTGGACGACGAGAAGCTGGTTGCTGAATTAGTGAAAAGACAAATGCCCCTAACCGTATGCCCACTATCCAATCTTAAACTTAGGGTTGTGAAAGATTTAAAAGATCATCCTATAAAGAAGATGTTAGATAGAAACATGATGGTAACTATTAATTCTGACGATCCCTCGTACTTTGGAGGCTATGTCAACCAGAACTATCTGGAAGTGGCAGAAGCTCTGAATCTTACAAAAAATGATATTATTACTCTGGTTAAGAATTCGTTTATCTCTTCGTTTTTGTCGGATACAGAAAAGGAAATGTTTATGGATATGGTAGATGTGGCCGATAGGAGACTTCGTTCGTCTGTAAAAGAAACCACTTATAAGTAGCTTTAATTCGTAAATTTACACTAAGTATTCCTACAACAGCGTGCCCCATATTATCAGCAATTCAATCAACAGATAGATATAATTGAGTTTTACATAAGAATTATCTAAATGCATAGCTAACAAAAACACCATAGTTTTCTTTAAGAACTTTATTTGGCCCATACCAGTCTAAGTTAGAAGCAAATCCAAAACCAACGGCTTTGTAGCCTACTCCTAGGCGAGTATATAAAGCACCTCTGTCGTGTTTCTTTGTATCCATATTATGATTATACAGACCTTGAATAACAGTGAGCAAAGACCAGTCTCCTGTTAGTTGAGGGCGGAATTGAACTGAAACTTTTGTCTCTGAGTTGTTCGATTGAGTTAAGTAAAAACCAGAAAAGATATTTGCAGAAATTGCTTGATAGGCAATTCCATAGCGTGCTCCTGCAAAAGGGCGAAAACCCCATGATGAATTTAAACCCGCACCCGAAATAAGTCCTAGCCCCTTGTAAAGGTCGTATGTAAGGTACAACGAATTCATAGACTCGGTATCATTGCGGCCTTTGTCAATTTGGTTCTTATTGTCAAGCTTATTGGCATAATCACCCGCAGCCATGGTATTAGCAAAAACACCGAACTTAGTGCTTTCATTAAACTTTCTATTCACTGTTACCTGTATAGCAACTCTATTGTTTCCAAAAAGTACCTCCACTGGTATAGGAGCTTTACGCTTTCCACCTTCAGCGTCTTGAGCTGTTGCAACTAAAGTAAATAAAAGCGTACATATGCAAATAAGTAATCTTGTAGTAGTTTTCATCATTATACTTTACCGTTAGGTTGACATCTTTAATTTTACCATAATAAATTTAAAGTTCAGTAGTATCTCCTTTCGAGCCACTTAATTTATCATTTTAGGTATTTCAATAAAATAATTTACAAAGATAGGCAAAAAACTATTTCTATTTGCAGCTTTGGGTATTTACAGTTGTAGAATACAAAAATAAGTACTATTTTCGCAACTATCACTGCACAGCAAGATGTAGATACCGGGATTTTATATGAGCATATTTTTGAATGATTTTATATCTACACATTTTCTCTGTATGAGCTTCAAATTCCCAGTCTTTTTATTTATGACTTTGGAGTACAAACTTTTTGAAATACCGCTTGTTTTAAAGGTTCAAGAACATCAATAAGAAATACACACTTATTAAAAAAATAAAACTATAGTAATATGAAATTTAAAACATTTTTATTTGCAAGTCTTTTGTTTGCATTCACAACAAACATTAGTGCACAAAGTTACAAAACAGGAGTAGGAGCTAAAGTAGGCTTTTATAACGGGATCACAGTTAAGCATTTCTTAGCTCCAACTACAGCTCTCGAAGGTATTGCACAATTTCGCTGGGGTGGAGCTATTATTACTGGTCTCTACCAGTGGCAACAACCAATATATAGCGCGCCAGGACTTGATTATTATGTGGGAGCTGGAGCACATCTTGGTTTTTTTGACAAATATAAATATAAATGGGCCGAATCATCCTCTGTGTTTGGAGTTGACGTTGCAGTAGGATTGGAATATACATTCCCCACAGCACCATTTACCATAGGGCTCGAATACAAACCTGCCTTTAACCTTATTGGAGATACCCATATATGGGGTGATGGATTGGGGCTGAGTTTGAGGTTTAATATTAACTAAAGATAGTTGCTTGATTATAGATACCACAAAAAACCATGTTTTACTCAATGTAGAATATGGTTTTTTTACAATTGTATATATTGAAAAATGAAGAATCAATTTTTTCCTTGCATGGTTTAACTGTTGGATCATGAAAATAAATCGTTAAATAAAAAATATTGTGATTCTTTGGTAGAAATGTTCCGAAATCGGCATTAGATTCAATGTGACGAAATTAGTTGCTTGTTGCTGTGTGTAGGTTAGGATTCGAAGATGCATTAAGGTAATCAAATTTCGATATTTTGTTGCCTAGGCTATAAGTATTTGATTAATAGCATTTGGCGCATGACATTAATAACGTGAGTTCGGGATAAAAAAAAGGTTGTGATATAGAC
>CAYVLC010000014.1:12925-29057 GCA_964452155.1 uncultured Dysgonomonadaceae bacterium | reverse complement strand
ATCATTCTATATCATGTCATCTTCTTCTTTTTGCACAATAAAAAAATTGGGTGGGTTCTCGGAATGACAGGCCTTTACTGCTTTATGCTGACCGCTGACCGCTGAATGCTTCATTCAAAATAATTTTACTTTTATTTGTATTTTTCAAAATAAATATCTATTTTTATGACGAAGGAATTGAATCTTAATCTAAATAGAAAAACAGCATGAAACTAGAAGGAAAGGTAGCTATTGTGACAGGAGCAAGTGCTGGAATAGGCAGAGAAATAGCAGTACTGTTTGCTAAAGAAGGGGCTATTGTGTATGCAGTTGCGCGTAGAGCTGATAGACTTTATGAGTTGGCCGAGACGACAAAAGATTACACGGGAAAGATTATTCCTTATGCTGCAGACCTTAAAAGCAAAGAAGAGGCCGAGAATATAATCACACTTGCATGTGAGGATCAAGGAAAGCTTGATATTCTTGTAAACAATGCTGGAATTATGGATGACTTCAGTCCTGTAGGTGAAGTTACTGACGAAATGTTGGAAAACATATTTAACATAAATGTAAAAGCCCCGTTTTATAGTACAAGAAAAGCTGTAAACTGTTTTTTGAGGTTAGGCGGAGGCAATATCATCAATGTGAGTTCTATTGGTGGCCTATTTGGTGCTAGAGCAGGTGCTGCATATACGATGTCGAAACATGCAATAATAGGATTGACAAAAAACACTGGATTTATGTATGCTAAAAAAAATATTAGGTGCAATGCAATATGCCCAGGGGGAGTAGAAACAGAAGTGGAAACGGGCGAGTACATGAAAAATCTAAATAAAACAGGCATTGGCGTAATAATGCCAAGCACATGCGGAAACCCAAGAAGTGGTAAAAGCGAAGAAATAGCCACAATAGCTCTGTTCTTAGCAACCGATGCATCTAGCTTTATAAATGGTCAGAGCATTGTAGCAGATAGTGGGTGGACAGCATTCTAATCTGCATGTTGTTATAAAAGCAAATAATAACCTCCCTTTCTACATATAGAGCTGTGTGAAGCTACTAAGTGCTATAAAAAAAAGCAGATGAAGAGAGAGAGCTTTAAATCAATACATCTTTGAAATCTATGTGCTGAGAGGCTAAGAAAAACACCTTATTCTTAATGGCTTTTGTATTCTCTTTCAGTTGTTTGTAGTAGTTGCTAAAATCGTCATCAGGAACCTTTAGCCCCATCATCACCATTGTGCTATCTTTGGACTCAGCTTCCAGAATATCCCAAAACCTTCGTCCTTGAGAAACAATAATATCATAATCGAAGGCAACGCGCATCTCTAGCAATATATTCTTTAGGTTATCGCGTGTACCTATTGCAGCTTCTTCTGAGGCTACCACCATTTTCACACACACATTTATGTTTTGCCAACGAGGGCTGGTTCTAATCAAATGAGCAATTATCATCATTAAGCCACCATTACCCTTAAGACCACCCCACCAAAGGTCTATATTCTTTGTGCCTGCATAAGCTAGTTTAAAGTCGTTCTGAAGAATAATTACATTCCTTTTCGATTGATAGAAATGAGTTATCATCTCGCAGTAGGGGTCGTGGTGAGTGTTTTCTTCTGTATCTCCCAATAAAACTGTATTTGGAACAACCCTTCCCAATCCATAAGAATTGACCAATTGCTTCGATCCAGAGAAGGCATCTTTAGCTCTTGTTACGCGCACAAGAGTTTTTATATCCTTATCGCTCAGGTAGTCTGCAATGTTTTGCTCGTGCTTGGCTACCCTTTCTTGCGACACTCCCTCTTCGGGAAGTATAGTTGCAACAGTAATCAATCCTTTCTCTTGCACTATTCCATAAGCAAAATCAATGAGGTGCCATCTTTTAGTGGGCATGCCAGAAAACACGAGAATATTGGGACGCCAAGATTTAGCATCGTCGGCTTTAGCATCTAGCCTCAACAATGCGTAACGTACAATTTGCAAAAGCATTCCTCTTGTAACATCTCCAAAGGTAGTCTTGAGTCTTCGTCGGCGCAGCCATACATATATACCTATAATAAACACCATGGCAATAATGGTGGCAAGTGCATTTATCAAAAACATAACAGCCACACACCCCAACGTACCCAAGAAAGAAAAAATCCAGTGAACCCTAAATTTTGGTCTAAAAGATGGGCTCTGCAACAATGTTTCTATTCCAGACGTAAGGTTGAGTGTGCCATAAGTGGTCAAGAAAAACATCGTCAAGATAGGAGCAATAGTGTTTAAATCTCCCAAAATAATAAGCGTTAGGGCTATTATTGATGTAAATATTGTTGCCGCTCGGGGTATTTGCTCTACACCAGAGCTTCTTGCTAAGAATGAAAGCTTAGAGGGCAACACCTTGTCAACACTCAATGCTTGCAGCACCCGTGGAGCGCCAAGCAAACTACCTACAGCACTAGACAAGGTAGCGCCCCAGATGCCCAATAAAATAGCAAAACCCCAGAAAGCTATTTTCTGCATAATCATATTGTCGCTCACCAACGTGGCTGCATCGGCCCTAAATGCAAAGAAAAAAGGAACAACCATATAGATAAGATAGCCAACACCAACGGCCATAAATGTTCCTCTTGGAATAGACTTGGCAGGGTCTTTCAGGTCACCAGACATATTTACTCCTGCCATTATACCTGTTACAGCAGGGAAAAAGACTGCAAATACTGTCCAAAAGTTTTCGGACTGAGCTGCAGGAACTCCCCATAGCTCGATATGCGAGTCTTCAATGGGGCCGCCCAGAAAAAATGATATAAGAGAGAACCCTATGACTGCTAGTATAACAAACTGTGCACGAATGGCCGCTTTGGTAGAAAACAGGGCAAGAAGACTCAATAGAACAGTAGTAACAATACCCACCAATTTTATATTTAAGGAGGGGAATATAGCTACCATACTTTCAGAAAAACCCATTATATAGAGCGCTACCGAGAAGGCTTGTGCCAAAAACAAAGGTATCCCTACTGCACCGCCCATTTCCACACCCAAAGACCTACTTATGAGGTAGTATGCACCGCCTGCTTTTACAGGAGCATTGGTAGCAATAGATGCAATGGATAGTGCGGTAAGAAAAGTGATTGATGTGGCTAAGGTTACAATAATTAAAGTGCCAATGAGACCTACATTGCCAACAACCCAGCCAAAGCGCAAATACATAATTACTCCCAGAACGGTGAGTATGGAGGGAGTGAATACTCCACCAAAGGTGTTTAAACCACGAGCTGTATGTTTGGTTTCGGTTTTAATAATTGTTGCTTTTTTAGTTGGTAACAAAAAAGAATGCTGTAAATATATAACTTTTTAATTAGAATGAGGCAAAGAGAGTTTACTATTGTGCAAAGAATAGAAAATGAACCCTTTTAAGAAAGCTTAAACACATATTATATCAAAGCAAATGCAAAAGCACACTGGTGCTATTCTATAGAAGAGTCTATCTGCACAACAAACCTATCGGCTACTCTACAATAACTCCCATAAACATCAGCGTAATCATCATTTTCTTCATCATCATCGCTCCATACCTTTATCGGTTTTTGAGGTCCATGTTTGTAAAACATAACAGCTACTACAAAGCCACTTATCCCTCCAGAAAGATGCCCCTCCCACGACACATTGGCATCTAAATACATAGACCAAGGCATCATATTCCACACATTGCTACCATACAAAAATGCCACAACCAACGATATGGCTATAAGCGGTGTATGTCTTCGAAAAAGACCACTAAAAAACAGAAAAAAAGATAAGCTATATATAATGCCACTAGCACCAATGTGCCATGCCTCTCTACCAATGGTCCAGGTGAGCAACCCACTTAGCAACCATAAAAAAAGAAGCGTTTTGTAAGCAATTTCGCTATAAAAATAGTTAAGACACCACACAAGCACCACAAGCGGTACTGTATTTGATAAAAGATGCTTTGTTGAGGCATGAATGAGAGGCGAAAAGAATATCCCTGGCAAACCAATCAATTTTAATGGATAAACTCCGTAGTGATAGAGGTGTAGATTTAATGAGGTGTCTAAAATAAGTATGAGCCAAAGCATACAAATAAAGACAATGGTGGGAACAAATGCTATGCGCATTCGTCTTTTCTCGATAGAAAAAGCACGTTCTTCATAATCAATCATAAGCTAAAACATTATAGAGATAACAAATTTACTAATGAAATACGCATCTAACAACCAAATAAAATATAAATATGATACTTTTCATTTGTTTAGTATTATTAATATTTCTATCTTTCGGAATAAAATCAATTTTTAAATGATTACAATATGAGCTACCTTAAATTCGATAAAGATTTAATCATAAGCCTAGAATACTCTTTATATCGCAATGTGTTGCGAACCAATAGAAGAGGGGCTTATCACAACACATCCATATCGGGATGCAACACAACTAAGTACCAGGGACTGCTTGTTATGCCAGTGCCTGCACTAGATGAAGACAATCATCTGCTACTCTCGTCGTTTGACGAAACTGTAATACAACATGGAGCAGAATTCAACCTAGGCATTCATAAATATACTGGAGACAATTTTACTCCTCGCGGCCACAAATATATACGCGAGTTTAGTAGCGAGGGTATCCCAAAAACAATTTACAGGGTTGGTGGCGTGGTGTTGTCTAAAGAAATTATGTTTTCGTCCGAAAACAACTCAGTAATGATACGCTATCAATTGCTAGAGGCTCACTCTCCAACCACTATTAGATTTAAACCATTTCTAGCTTTTAGAAATATATATCAATTAACACAAGAAAATGATGTAGCAGATAAATCATACAGGGAGGTCGAAAATGGCATTAGTACCTGTATGTACGAGGGATATCCGGAGCTATACATGCAGTTTGACACTAAGGCCGACTTTATCTACCAGCCTCACTGGAACAAAGGAATAGAATACCTGCAAGACATGCAAGCTGGCGATACTTATAAGGAAGACTTATATGTACCCGGGTATTTTGAAATGCCTATAAAGAAAGGCGATTCAGTAATTTTTTCAGCTGGAGATTTTCTTAAAGACACAACAAAACTAGCAGATGAGTTCGAAAAAGAGATAAAAAAGAGAACTCCACGCAACTCTTTTTATAAATGTCTTAAAAACTCGAGCCATCAGTTCTTCTACATTCCTCAACCCAACGAGCAATACCTGCTTGCAGGCTACCCCTGGTTTAAAGTACGTGCAAGAGATCAGTTCATATCGCTACCAGGGTGTACGCTGGCGGTAAATCGTGTTGATGATTTTGAAAAGATTATGGACACCGCTATTGTACAGATAAAAAAAGTAATGGCTGGAGAACCCTCCAATGGCTTACTAAAAGAAATAGATGCCCCCGATGTGCCATTATGGGCTATATGGGCTATACAACAATTTGCAAAAGAGAGACCCGATAGTTTTAAAGAGAAATATGCAGATATTGTAATAGAAATACTAGAATATATACTAAACAATAAACATTGGAACTTGCGCGTAGATGCAGACAATGCACTGCTATATACAAACGGACACAGAAGGCCATCTAGCTGGATGAATGCACAGTTAAACGATAGGCCCGTGACACCACGATCGGGTTATCTTGTAGAGTTTAACGCATTGTGGTACAACGCACTTAAATTTGGACAAGAGATTTACAAATCGAAAGGCGATACGACGATGGAGTATCAACTGTCACAAAAGAGCGATTTAGTAAAAGAGTCTTTCACAGCAATATTTTTAAACAGCGCAGGCTATTTGTTTGATTTTGTAGATGGATCGCACTCCGACTGGAGCCTCAGGCCCAATATGCTGTTTGCAGTATCGCTAGACCACTCTCCTCTTGAAAAGCACAGACAAAGATCGATAGTTGACTTTGCCACCAAAGAACTACTCACTCCTACAGGTATAAGATCATTGAGCCCAAAGGATGAAAAATTTAAACCCTATTTTTCTAGCAATCCAGGAGAAAAAGAAAATAATTATTTCAATGGCCCAGCATTTCCGTGGCTACTTGGGTCATATATAGAGGCCTACCTAAAAGTATATAAACGCAGCGGTCTGTCATTGGCAGAAAGAATAATGGTAGATATAGAAAATGAAATGTCTAACGATTGTATCGGAAGCATATCAGAAGTGTACGACGCAAGTCCTCCATTTATAGCACATGGTGCTTATTCATTTGCAATGAGTGTTGCAGAAATACTTCGTGCAATGAAACTTATGAAGGAATACAATTAACCTAAAAAAATAAAAAAAATAGATTATGAAAGCACTCATGTTTGGATGGGAGTTTCCACCCCATATATTAGGTGGTCTAGGCACCGCAAGTTATGGATTGACCAGAGGGATGTCAAAACAAGACGACATGGACATTACCTTTGTAATACCAAGGCCTTGGGGCGATGAAGATAAGAGTTTCTTAAATATAATTGGAGCTAGCAATACGCCCATAGCTTGGCGCGATGTTTCGTGGGAAAAAGCTAAAGAGAGATTTGGCGATGTGATAGACCCTCAGATGTATTTTAACTTGCGCGATAATATTTATGCCGATTTTAACTATATGCCCGTAAATGATATGGGATGTATAGAGTTTTCAGGAAAATATCCCGACAATTTACTAGAAGAGATAAACAACTACTCAATAGTGGCAGGTGTAATTGCTCGAACCATTGATTTTGATATCATCCACTCGCACGATTGGTTGACCTATGCTGCTGGAATACATGCCAAACAGGTTTCTGGAAAACCATTGGTGATACATGTTCATGCAACCGATTTCGATAGAAGTGGTGGTAAGGTAAATCCTACTGTATATAATATTGAAAAAAACGGTATGGACCATGCAGACCACATTATGTGTGTGAGCAACCTTACAAGGCGCATTGTAATTGAAAAGTATAACCAACACCCCAGTAAAGTTACAGCCGTGCACAACGCTGTAGATCCTCTTAGTGGTGATAAACTGACGGTTGAGGGACAAAAAAATGTGAAAGAAAAGGTAGTTACCTTTTTAGGTAGAATAACAATGCAAAAGGGTCCTGAATATTTTGTTGATGCTGCAACACAAGTATTGAAAAACACCGACCACATTCGTTTTGTACTGGCTGGCAGTGGCGACATGATGAACCAGATGATAAGGCTGGTAGCCGACAGAGGCATAGCAGATAAATTTCATTTCACTGGTTTTCTAAAAGGAAAACAAGTGTACGAGCTCCTAAAATCGAGCGATGTGTATGTAATGCCATCCGTTTCGGAGCCATTTGGCATATCGCCTTTAGAAGCCATGCAGTGCGGTGTTCCGTCTATTATATCATACCAATCTGGATGCTCAGAGATATTGCACAATGTAATAAAAACTGACTATTGGGATGTAGATGGCATGGCCGATGCTATGTACTCTATCTGTACGCACCCTGGAATGGCCGAATTCTTGAGCGTAGAAGGCAAGAAAGAGGTAGATGCAATAACATGGGAAGATGTAGGACTAAAAGTGCGTGGAATATATAATAATTTTGTAAATAAATAAACAACAAGGCTTAAAACCAATAAGATATGAAACAAATTTGCTTTTACTTTCAAATTCATCAACCATTTAGGTTGAAACGATACAGATTTTTTAATATAGGAAAAGATCACTACTACTACGACGATTTCTCGAACGAAGAGATCATGCAAAAAATTGCAAACAACTCGTTTATTCCTGCCAATAGGATGCTCTTTGATTTAATAAATCAGTACAAAGGACGGTTTAAAGTTGCTTTCTCTATTTCTGGAATAGCCCTTGAGCAGTTGGAGATATATGCACCAGAGGTAATAAGTGGACTAAGGGACTTGGCCAATACAGGCAATGTAGAGTTCTTGACGGAGACTTATGCACATTCGCTTGCATCGATATTTGACCCTATAGATTTTAAAAATCAAGTGAAACAACACTCAGATAAAATAGAAATGTTGTTCAATCAAAAACCTACAACCTTTAGAAACACCGAGCTTATATACTCTGACGATATAGGCAAAGCAGTTTATGAATTGGGGTACGACAAAATGATTACCGAAGGTGCAAAACATGTGCTGGGTTGGAAAAGCCCCAACTTTGTTTATAGCTCAGCACAACAACCAAAACTGAAACTCTTGCTAAAAAACTCTAAGCTAAGCGACGATATAATGTTTAGATTCTCTAACTACAGCTGGAGCGAATATCCCTTAACAGCAGATAAGTTTATAAACTGGATTGACTCTACACCAAAAGACGAAAAGGTAGTCAATTTATTTATGAATTACGAAACATTTGGCAATATGCAGCCATCTCATACAGGCATTTTCGAATTTATGAAAGCACTGCCACATTTTGCTTTTGAAAAAGGCATAAAGTTTGCAACACCCTCTGAGGTGATGGATGAGGGGAAACCTGTAGATGTTTTGAGCGTTCCCTACCCAATGTCGTGGGCTGATGAAGAGAGAGATTTAAGCGCATGGGTTGGAAATACTCTACAGAAAGAAGCAATAAAAACATTGTATGCTATTGGCGAAAGGTTGCGCATGTGCAACGATCGCAGATTGAAGCAAGACTGGCTCTATTTACAAACAAGCGACCATTTCTACTACATGTCAACCAAGCATTTTTCTGATGGGGCTTCTCATAGCCAATATAGCCCATACCCTACCCCTTATGATGCTTTTAGCAATTATATGAACATTCTAAGCGACTTTATTGGAAGAGTAAAGGCTCAATACCCAGACTCGGTAGAAAACGAAGAGCTAAATGCACTTTTGCTCACGATAAACAACCAAGCTCTTGAAATTAAAAAACTACAGGCAGACCTAAAAACAGTAATTAGTAAGAATGTAAAAGAGTTAGTAAAACAGCCAAAAGAAGAAGCTCCAACAACTAAAAAAGAGAAAAAAAAAGAGACTAAAAAACCAAAAGATTAATAGATTTTTAAACCAATTTTTTCTATACCTTTCAAATTTAATTTTTGCATTGCATGACGAATACAAATTTCGTTGTGCAATGCTGTATCTATCTTTTGATTGGTTTTATACACTACAGACAACTGCCTTGTAGCACCATTGCCACTACCATACCACTTGCCAAAATCGTCTATTAGAACACATTCTAGCGTATCGCGCTTCGAGATACTATCTTGCAGCGAATGATCTATATATACAAACAAGTTTTTATATGGGTAACTTATGCTATGGGTTATCTCTACCGATATGGCATAATTGTGAGAAGGGCTAAGATACGAAGAGTCTAGTGAGAAACAAATCTCGTGGTTCTTATTCCACCCATTGCTTGGTATTGAGGCAAATTTGTAATAAGCCTCACCACGATTGCATGAAACAATAGATAAAAGAGCCAATATAAAAACAACCCCAATAAAATATCTACTAAAACTACTTTGCATCTTGAGTAGGCCCCTTGCGTGAGTTAGGGTTATCTTTGTTTCGTCGGCGTACAGACGATTTTCTTCTCTTCTTCTTGGGTTTGTTTTTTGCTTTTGCAGAGTTGTCAAAACGTGTTATGCTATCTTCGTTTAGCGAGTCACCTCCGTAGGCTTCTTTTGGTGCTTTGTTTTCTTGTACCTCGGCAAGTAATTTGGCAGGTTTAACACCTTTTCTATTCAGATTTATTATTTCGTAAACACGATCCTTATGAATGGTTACTAAGTTAGATAGCGAGTTTCTACCCATTGAGTAGGTCATCGTGCCTGCAAAAATATCTGTTTTGAAATGATAATATACCCCCTCTTGAGATTCTAAAGGAATCTCTCGCGATGGTAGTTTCTTCTGAGCTTCTATGTATGAATCTACTTCGTAGTTGAGACAACACTTTAACTTGGCGCATTGCCCCGCCAGCTTCTGAGGGTTGATGGAGAGCTCTTGAATACGTGCAGCAGAGGTTGACACAGACACAAAATTTGTGAGCCAACCGCTACAACACAATTGACGCCCACAAGGCCCAATGCCACCAATGCGACCAGCCTCTTGTCTTGCTCCAATTTGTTTCATTTCCACTTTCACTCTAAACTCACTGGCAAGAATTTTAATGAGTTCTCTAAAATCTACACGGTCGTCGGCAATGTAGTAGAATATTGCCTTGTTACCATCGCCCTGATATTCAACATCTCCAATCTTCATGTCCAGGCCAAGGTCTTGCGCTATTTCTCTAGAACGAATCATTGTTATCTCTTCACGAGATTTTGCAAGGTGGTACTTTTCTAAATCACCCTCGCGAGCAATCCTATAAATACGTCGCAATCCACTTTCGTTAGGACGAAAATTATTCTTTTTCATTTGCAATAGCACAAGCTTACCCGTAAGTGTTACTGTGCCAATGTCGTGTCCAGGCAATGCCTCAACGGCAACCATATCGCCCTGATTAAGCTCTATATTGTTGCTATTTACATAAAAGCACTTGCGCGTATTTTTAAATTGCACCTCTACTAAATTGGTACAATCTTGCATTTCTGGATAGTCCTCCAACCAGTTGTATGTATGAAGCTTAGCATTGAAACTACGGCATTTTAAGCGCGCTCTATTTTCTTTATTTATTAAGACACTCTCTGCATTAAATGCCCCGAGTGATTCTTTGTCAATTTCGTATTCCATTATATAATTGTAAACCTACTCTCAATAAATCTCTTGAAAAAGTAGGCTTTGTCTTTTTATTTGTTTAAATTCTCTGCAATATAACAAATTATTTTTTTATTAGCATGGTTAATTTCAAACATAAATCTAAAAAAATAATTTTAGCATTTCCATTTTGCTCTATTTGTTTATGTGCCAACGAAAACTCATTGGCTAGTACCTCTATATTACTTTCGTTTATGGCCCAAAAATATGGTTGTCCCAAACGCTCCTCTTCTCTATTGAGATAGACCAGCTCTGGCACATTTAAATTTTTTACAAAATATTCTCTAAACATCCGCAACGAATAGAGCAGAAAACTTTTCTGAGCCTCTCGTCCTGTTCTCGATAGCTCATCGGCAATATCTTTTATGAGTCTTATTTTTTTTGAAAAACAAGCACCCATCATTTTATTGAACAGATTTAAAAGCACTTGCGACTCATCGTTGGCCTCTATAATTTCAATAGCACTAAAATAACTACCATTGGCAATGTGTGCTACAGATTGTGCATCGCTCAGGGTCAAACCATAATTTTTTTGTATAGCCTCAATTATATCGCTATGCTCAATGGGTCTGATGTATATGGGCTGACAACGCGATTTAATAGTAGAAATTACTTTATCTAAATCTTCCGATATAAGTAGAAATATTGTGTGTGCTGGTGGCTCTTCTATCATTTTCAAGAGTTTGTTTGCACACTCAATGTTCATCTTCTCGGGTAGCCAAACAATCATAATTTTGTATTTGGCTTCGTAAACCTTCAAGTTTAGTTTTCTAATAATCTCTTCGCTTTCTTGTGCATATATCATGCCCTGAGCATTCTTGGCATTGATATATTGGAGCCATTTATTTAAGTTGAAGTAGATGTTTTCGGATAGAAAAGAACGCCACTGAGGCAAGTAATTGTCGCAAACAAGTAGTTTCTCAGCTTTTTTCTGCACCATTGGAAATGCAAAGTGTAGGTCGGGGTGAGCCAGTGTATCAAATTTTGCACACGAGCTGCACTCTCCGCATGCATCAGTAGCTGTGGGGTTAGTACAATTGAGATAGCGTGCATAAGCTATTGCTATTGGAAGCTTGCCTATACCTTCGGCTCCATAAATGATGCGAGCATGAGGCACATAACCTTTTTGAACTGATTCAATAAGATGTTTTTTTATATCGGTTAGCCCGATTATGTCTCTAAAATACATACAATCACTTTTTTTTAATGAAGCTTCAAAATACACCGTCTATAATTTAAAAGAAAGCTAATATATTGCCTTGGCTACTTTATAAACACTCTCTGAAGCCATAAAAGAATAGAAATGGATACTAGGCACATTATGAGCAACCAACTCTTTGCACTGCTCTATGCACCATGCTACCCCTACTTGCTTTGCTTGTTCATCGGTGGTGCAGTTTTGCAAGCTCTTTGCCAATGCATCGGGAATGCTAGATCTAAAAATTTTTGGAAGTATCGTTAGTTGGTTTTTTAAATGAATAGGTTTTATGCCGGGTATTATTGGTATGGATATGCCTTCTTTTCTGCACAACTCTACAAAACTAAAAAACTTCTCGTTGTCGAAAAACATTTGTGTAACTAAATAATCGGCACCATTCTCTACTTTCTTTTTTAAATGAAAAATCTCCGATTCCATACTTGTAGACTCTTCATGCAACTCTGGATAGCAGGCCATGCCATAAGAAAAAGGAAACTCGGGTGCTTCAAAAGGAGAACCATCAAATGCAATTCCTTTATTGAAATTGTTTATTTGAGTTTGCAATCCTGTTGCATAGCGGTGGCTATCCATAGCTAGTTGCTCCTCATCGAGGTTAGAGGAGTCTCCTCTTAGAACCAGCAAATCGTGCACACCCAAAAACGAAAGATCAAACAGTGCATACTCGGTTTCCTCTTGTGTAAAACCGGTGCTAATGATATGTGGCACAGCCGTTATACCATACCTGTTTTGTATAGAAGCAGCTATAGCCACAGAACCAGGACGCTTGCGTACAGATCTTTTTTGCATAGTACCGTCATCGCACTTCACATAGATGTTCTCGCTATGGTGCGTGGTTATATTTATATACTTGGGGTTGAACTCTTTGAGACGGTCAACCACATTGAAAACTTGCTGTATGCTATTTCCCTTGAGTGGAGGAAGCAGCTCGAATGAAAAAGCTGTTTTTCCTTGATTATTCCTTATTAACTTTGATACTTGCATAATAAAATATAAGATACACTATAAAGCTCTACCTAAAGATAGCCTTAAATAAATCGTTTGCATTTACATAAATAAGCAACCCAAACAAGAAAATCATCCCTACTATTTGGGCATACTCCATGAACCTCTCATTGGGTTTTCTGCGCGACACCACCTCGTACAATAAAAACATTACATGTCCGCCATCAAGTGCTGGTATTGGCAAAATATTCATAAAAGCCAGTATGACAGATAAAAAAGCAGTCATTTTCCAAAAAGCAAACCAATCCCAAATAGGTGGAAAAAAATTGCCAATAGCTCCAAATCCACCCAAAGAAGATGCTCCTTGAGGAGTAAACACATACTTGAACTGAACTATATATCCTTTAAGAGTACGCAAACCAAACTTAACACCTTGAGGGAAAGAACCAAAAAACGAATACCTATCGCTGGTTGTAGGAATATAGTTTTTAACTATAATACCTATTGTACCTGCTTCACTCACATTTACAGAAAGTGTATTTAAAGTCCCATTTCTATAGAAATCTATTGGTATCTGATTGTTTTTATATTTATCGAGCTCTAGCTTAAAATCTACATAAGTAGGCACTGTTACACCATTTATAGCCACTAAGCTATCGCCAGCTTCAAATCCGGTCTTGTCGGCTTCGCCTCCTTTGGGCACCTCTTGCACAACAGTAGGAACACGGTAACCTGCAAAACCCTGCTTCTCTTCCATGAGCTTCTGCACAAAATTGGCAGGCATATCTACTATTACCTCCTTGCCATCACGCAAAACTGTTACCTGGTCTGACTCTACAACTTGACTTGCAAAATTATCAACCAAATCGAACCTATCTATCACCTCTTTTCCATCGGCATATAGTATGATATCTCCATCTTTAAATCCTACATCTTTGGCAGTTTGGCTAAACTCCATACCCATACCTACATCTTTAAGAGAAACATAGCTGTCGCCCCATGTAAATATAATCATTGAGTAGATAAAAAATGCGAGCAGGAGGTTAAATATAACCCCACCTGTCATTACCAGCAAACGCTGCCAGGCGGGTTTAGAGCGAAACTCCCAAGCCTTGGGTGGTAGTTTCATTTGCTCTCTGTCCATAGATTCATCTATCATGCCCGATATTTTGCAATATCCCCCCAGTGGAACCCATCCTACACCCCACTCTGTAGAGTCTGCATGCTTGCTCCAGTCTTCGCTTGGCAATTTTGTTGTCGGCATTTGCTCCAATTGGGAGTCGAGGTTCGTGTCCTGGTCTGTTTTCTCATACACCAAGTCGGGTGTATTCTTAGAGAAAAATTTTACTCTCCATTTGCCATTTATCTTTTTGGCACGTACAATAGAGAAAGAGGGGTTGAAAAACATGTAGAATTTCTCAACTCTAATATTGAATAGTCTTGAAAATAAATAATGTCCATATTCGTGTACTATCACAAGTATAGACAAACTCAAGATGAGTTGTATTGCTTTTATTAAGAATGTTTCCATTGTTTGAGTAACTTATATTTTTTTTTAAAAAGTTGAGATTGCATTACTTACAGTCTGTTTATTATATCTGCAGCCACTTTGCGCGTTTCTGCATCGGTTTCAAAATAATTGTCTAATGTGGGCGATGCTATAAACGATACCTTCTGCATTGTTTGCTCCAAAGCACGGCTCATACCGAGGTACGATATTTTATCTTGCAAAAAACTTTCTACTGCAATTTCATTTGCAGCATTGAGTATGCAAGGCATGTTGCCCCCTTTATTTATTGCATCATACGCATAAGATAGGTTTTTGAACACGCTCAAATCGGGTTGCTCGAAAGTTAGATTGGATAGTTCAAAAAAATTGGTCGATTTAAAATCAGATTTCAACCTTTGCGGATAGGTAAATGCATACTGAATGGGCACCCGCATATCTGGCACACCCATTTGCGCCATCACCGAGGTATCTTCGAACTCAATCATAGAGTGCACAATAGATTGCGGATGTACCACTACTTCTATTTGAGATGGTGCTACATCAAACAACCATTTGGCTTCTATCATCTCAAAACCTTTGTTCATGAGAGTAGAAGAATCTATGGTTACTTTTGCACCCATGCTCCAATTGGGGTGATTGAGTGCCTGTGCCTTGCTCACGCCGTGCAATTGCTCCCTCGTATAATTACGAAAAGGCCCCCCCGAGGCAGTTAGCCATATTTTATTTATCCTATTTAGTGCTTCGCCATTGAGGCACTGAAAAATAGCCGAATGCTCTGAATCGACAGGCAAAATGGGTGCTCCATTTCTCAATGCTAAGTCTATAATGTATTCGCCAGCTACAACTAAGGTCTCTTTGTTGGCCAGTGCCACAGTCTTGCCCCATTTAAGCGCATTTATTGTGGACTTAAGTCCCGAAAAACCAACCATTGCTGCCAGCACAATATCTATTTGAGGGCTTTGCACAATATCGGAAATAGCATCTGCTCCCGCCCACACTTTTATAGGATAATTGTGTAGGGCCTCCTTTAAGATGGTATATTTTTCGTCGTTAGCAACTACTACTATTTCGGGAGTAAACTTAATGGCCTGTTCTATAAGCAAGTGGATATTGTTATTGCCTGTTAGGGCAAAAACTTCAAACTTATCGCTATGCTGTGCTATCACATCCAAGGCTTGTGTGCCGATGGATCCGGTAGAACCTAATATTGCGATTTGCTTTTTCTTTTTCTCCATATTGTAACTGCATTTATTGTGCAAAGATAATAAAAAAAAGCTGATTAATGTGCCAACATCTATGCTTGACAAAAACTGCTAGCAAATGAAATAATCTGTGCCACTACCTGTACTCAAAAAAATCTCTGTGAAAGCCTACACAATAATGTCAACTATGTTTTTTAAAAAAAACTCTATGAGAAGCTGGTATATCTCAATTACAATATTTTTACGCTCACATATATGCACCAACGCTTTATATGATACACAACCTACTGGTAGCACTAAAACGTTTTTTTGAAAATAAATATGACCTTAAAAAGTTATATTTCAGTTTCTGGGCATCCAAATTTTCATCCTTCACTTCCAGATGCACCCTATAAACATTGGCTCATCACGCATATAAAAAAATATCTGAACCAAAAAGAGCTCATAGATTTCTTCCAGAAAAATATTTAAGACTTCCCTAAATCAATAGTCACAATTAAAAAAATTATCTGACCATCCTTAGAACTAAGATGGTTTTGAAAAAAGATATTAACGCTTTCGTAGGACTAAGATGGCTTTAAAAAAAATTATTAAGACTTTCGTAGGACTAGGATGGCTTTAAAAAAAGATA
>CAYVLC010000014.1:0-12825 GCA_964452155.1 uncultured Dysgonomonadaceae bacterium | reverse complement strand
AAAAAAAGATATTAAGACATTCTTAGGGCTAAGATGGCTTTAAAAAAAGATATTAAGATAATCTTAGGGCTAAGATTCCTTTAAAAAAACTTTTTAGAGCCTTCTCAGGCCTAGGATTCTCTTAAAAAAACTTTTTGATGCAATCTTAGACCTCAGAAAATGCTTTTAAAATTATAATTGATGGCGTTGGTAGTAGCATACACTATAGATGAACCAAATCTTTAAAGAGACTGCTAACAATAGTGTCTGTACAAAAAAACTACTACAGCAAAGTCTCTCTATACCCAACTATTTTTACAAGTGGAAGTATTTGTGGCCTTTAGATTTACACTTAATAAGCAAATAACAGCATTATGTGGCAGAAATAAACGTTGCGGCAAACCATTTGGCTATCATCAGATAAAAATCAAAATCGCCACGGTAGATTTCTTTTGCACGAAAAAAAATAAATTTACAGCCGTAGATCTAACCATCATCTGATGAGAAGTGAAACTAGCCGTGGCAGATAAGTCCATCATGAGACGATGGGCCATATTCATCACGGTAGATTTGGTTCTAAAGAGAAGAAAATCAGATTTTTCCCGTCAGATTCTTATTTTCACGACATATTTCTCCACTACAAAAGCGGTAAAAGTAGTATCGTCTCACAAAAGCGAAATCTAATAAAAATAATAGAAATATCCTCCATGCCCTCTCTTACCGAAAAAAAAGGAACTGTATCAATCAAAATAAATAGACCCCAATTTTGTATCGTTTAAAAGTTTAAGTGCTTGCTGGCAACCGACAGAGCAAGGTATCTTAGTCATCAAGAGAATTGTCTAACAAACCCACAGGTAGTTGTAGATGAAGCTGTTTTTGGGGCGCATCTATTTTTACGATAAAATCGTGAGTGGCAGGAATCAACACCTCTTCGTTGTCTCCTTTATCAATAATAAAAAGAGTGTTGATGGTAGAGGTGTCCACATTGCTTATGGTTCCTATCAAAGATGCATTATCGTCTAAAACTGTGTAACCAATAAATTGATCCCATTCTGAATGGTACAGCTCTTCACTTGGAGCCAAGTCTGCAACCAATTCGTTGGGAATAAAAACAGCAGTGTTGCTGTAAGGCATGGCCTGCTCTATCGAATTGATACCACCAAATTTTATGCGTGCAGTAACATCTGAGTTAAACTGAAACTCTTCTACAAAAAAAGGAACATACATACCATCTAAAAAAAGAAAGTAGAAGCTGTTGTCGATATCTGCAAATTCTGGTTTTTTGAAAAGCACAGTAATCTCTCCCTTCACTCCGTGAGGTTTCAATATTTTTCCGATTTCAAAAAGATTCTTTTCTCGAATCATCTTATCTTCGTCTTTGGTTTTTAATAGATTTGGCACGTTGTCTAGAGATATTGGGTTGTGCCTTAAATGCAGGTATCACGTACGTTTCCGGATTTAGTTTAATTTTGCCCCCCGAAAGCTCATACAAATCCTCTAGAATAGATGCATCATCTACCTCTCTATTCCACTGCGTGTAAGATTTTTTCATTTGGCTTATCAGTAAGCGCACAAAATAGTCTTTCTCTTCGCCCTCGGGCATCTCTACAGCACAGGCTATCATTCGTTCCATTGTTTTGCCATAGTGTCTGTACTTCATGGTAGGTCTGCTATACTCAATTCTGTTTGGATGAGCTATCAATTCCTCTTTTTTGATTATCTCGTAAGGATAATCTATATCTAACTGAAAATCGGCCATAATAGCTAAATGATCCCACAGTATGTGTTTAAAGTCGTTTACATTGCGTAAATGCGGAAACATATTGCCCATAATATCAATAAGAGAATGGGCACATCGTGTGCGTTCTTCTTTGTCTTCTACTGAAAGGCAGTAGTTTACCATGTTTTGAATATTTCTGCCATACTCAGGCAAAATTAGTTTTGTTAGTTGAGTGTTGTATTCCATTGTTTTTTTATCGTAATTTCAATACGTCGCCCTCTTCAGGTACGTATTCGTAATTTTTTTTATTCATTTTGTATAGGTTCTTCACTTTCATGCCATATTTCTGAGAGATACTGTGCATTGACTCTCCAATTACAACAACATGTTCGAAATAAGGTTTGTCGGCTCTCGATTTCTTTTTTTCGAAATAAACAATATCACCTGCATTCAAGGGGAACCCTTTGGGCACTTCATTGTATTTCAGCAAGTGCTTTGTTTTGAAGTTAAATTCATTTGCTATTCCTTCATAAGTATCACCCTCTACAGCTATCACATACACCAGCCCATGAGTTTTGAATGGCTGATGCCTCCAGCTTTGTGAAATAGGTGGCTGGGGTGCATCGTTTCTAACCGCCCCCCTGTAATTTGCCTTATCAAAACGGTATAGCTCATAGTCTTCTATTAGTTTTATGAGCTTGTTTGCATAAGCCTTGTCTGTGGCATATCCAGATTTTTGCAACCCCCTAGCCCATCCTTTAAAATCGGTTGGCGAGAGACTAAACAAGAATTTATACCTTGCACCTTGCACCAAAAACTGAGAGTGGTCTTCGAAAGAATCTTCGGCTCTATTGTATTTTCTAAAACAGTCGTTGGGGCTATCGTCTTTTGCATACACGCGCCCTCCTTTCCAGTTTCGATGACACTTTATTCCAAAATGATTGTTGGAGCGCCTCGTTAGCTCGCTCTGCCCGGCACCCGACTCCAACAGACCTTGCGCCAAGGTAATGGAAGCTGGTATTTTATGCTTTTGCATGTGACTAACAGCTATAGGGCTATATTTGCCAATATAGTCTTCATATAACTTGTATCTCTTTTGCGAAACTACCTGAAAAGTGCATACAAACGCAAATAGTAGTACAAACAGCAGCTTTAAATGTGATTTATATCTATTTTGAGTGAAAAGCATTCTAAAATTGTGTATTTTTGAACCATCTAATAAAAACAGTCATTATGAAGCAAATAAATTTAACTACAAAGATAACCGTTTATAGTTACGATGAATGCACAGAGATAGAAAAAAATCTCATTGACGCTGCAAAACAAGCTACTTCTAACGCTTATGCTCCTTACTCTCATTTTCGTGTTGGTGCTGCACTACTTTTAGAAAACGGAAAAATCATAACAGGCAACAACCAAGAAAATGCGGCCTACCCCTCGGGGTTGTGTGCAGAACGCACTGCTGTTTTTTATGCCAATGCGCAATATCCCGACCAAAGGATAGAAGCAATGGCTGTGGCAGCCTTTTATAATGGTGAGTTTACAAAAGATTTAATTTCGCCTTGTGGTAGTTGCCGACAAGTACTACTCGAAGTAGAGAGTCGCTACAATGCGCCAGTAAAAATATTGCTATACAACAGCAACAACGAGGTCTATTGTGCAGAAAGCATGAGCAGTCTCATGCCATTGAGCTTTACCAGCAAGGCCTTAGACTGATCTGTTGGCTCCCCCCCCTATTACGCGTGTCTGCATCAATACGAAACATCTGTAAAGGACTCAAGAAACCACTTTCCATCTTTTTTCATAAAGTAATAATTGGCATATATACCATTATCAATACCCCGTAGCTCTATGATAGAAGAATCGTTGTATATACGAATACTCTGCTCGTATCCGTCCATCTGCCTAGTAGCATAAGTGCTATCATACGAAAAATCGAGCAATAGCCACTCTTGATACCTAATTTTCTCATTTACAGTTTGCATGCCATAATCAGACGGGTCTAACAAAGTGGCCTCTACTGGAAACATAACCCGCTGACGCTGAAATGTTGGTTTATTATTGAAGTTTTGCAAAAAAGAATTAAAATCTTCCTCATTTATTGTCTCAGATTGATTGCTTTTTGCGTTGTTAGATTCTGAGCATGAAGAAGAAATAGATACAACGCATATAAGAAATAGAATTGAAATAAAATTGATTCTCATTTTTAATGTATTAATAGATAGCTCTTTGTTCAACTGCCTTAGTTGTCATATAGATATCTCATACAAAAATATAAAAAAAATAGCACAATACAGGTAGAAACAATTGAAATTCAGCTAAATGTTATATAATCAGTCTTTTTTAGCTGTTTTGGGTGCAACAAAAGAAATAATTCATACCTTTGTTTACAAGAAAAATGCTACAAATGGAACTTCAGAAAAAAATAGAACAACTGTTTTCAACACAACGAGAAGAGTGGACACTACTTGACAACAATTGTAGTGAGATGGAGAATATACAACTCAAACACCTATCGTGGGGAAACGATGCAGAAGTAGTTTTGCAGTACAACCCTTCTCGGCTCACATCGGCTGCTGCAAAAGTTGATAAAAAAAGTATAGAACAACGCAAATGCTTTTTGTGTGCCAATAACAGACCAAATGAGCAACAAGGTATATCGTTTTTAGATAAATACATGATTCTGTGCAATCCGTACCCTATCTTGCAGAATCATTTAACAATACCACTGCATACGCATGTGCCACAATTGATTGGCAAAAAAATGATAGACATGTTATCATTGACAGAGTTGCTACCCAATTACATAGTCTTTTACAACGGGCCTAAATGTGGAGCTTCGGCACCAGATCATTTTCATTTTCAAGCTGGTCTAAAAACCGATATTCTTATGAGCCACGAAAACCCGCTCCGCTCTTGCCTAAGAATAGAAAGCGAAACAAAGGAGGATGCAGACGAGCAGTTCTACGATGTATATAACTATTTAAAAACACACCAACCCAATGAAGATGAACCCATGATGAATATTATTTCTTTTATGGAAAATGAAAACTATATAATTCACATATTTCCTCGAAAACTGCATCGCCCATGGCAATATTCTGCCAAAGGAAATGCACAATTGCTAGTAAGTCCGGGTGCAATAGACATGGCTGGAATGCTTATAACACCGCGAAAGGAAGATTTTGATAAAATAGACCGCAACGACATTGAGGATATCTATGCCCAAGTATCGATGGCAATTATTTAAATAAACACAAATGACAAACTCAGAGATAATTCTTGTAACTATAAATGGAGAAGACAAACCCGGGGTAACGGCTGCTCTAACACAGGTGCTAGCCAAACACGACGCAGATATACTTGATATTGGACAAGCCGATATACACCGTAATTTATCGTTAGGTATTTTGTTTAAAACAAAACAAAATGTAGGTGGCGATATCCTAAAAGACCTTCTCTTTAAAGCTTATGAGCTAGATACTACAATACGTTTTACACCCATTACCAATGAGCGCTATAGCAACTGGGTGAAAATGCAAGGTAGAAATAGATTTATTATCACCTTGCTAGGGCGTGTACTTACAGCAAAGCAAATAGCAGCAGTAGCACAAATTATTGCCGATCAGGGTTTAAATATCGACAATATCATACGCCTTACTGGCCGCATACCTCTTGACGAATCGCAACGCTCACGCAAAGCATGCGTTGAGCTATCTGTGCGAGGCACACCTGCCGATAAGAGCAAAATGCAACAGGCTTTCCTACAATTGTCGTCAGAGCTAAACTTTGATATCTCTTTTCAAGAAGAAAGTATGTACAGAAGAATGCGACGGGTAATCTGTTTCGACATGGACTCTACACTCATACAAACAGAGGTAATAGATGAGTTGGCTACCAGAGCAGGTGTTGGCCGCCAGGTAAAAGAGATTACAGAACAAGCCATGCAAGGCAATATAGACTTTTCTGAAAGTTTTAAGCAGCGTGTTAAGCTTTTAAAAGGGCTCGATGTTTCGGTAATGCAAGAAATTGTAGAAAACCTGCCCATTACCGAGGGTTTAGACAGATTAATCTCAGTTTTAAAGAAAGTTGGATTTAAAATTGCCATTTTATCCGGCGGATTTACCTATTTTGGTAACTACTTGAAAGAAAAATATCAACTAGACTATATGTATGCCAATGAACTGGAAATAAAAGATGGAAAATTGACAGGGAACTATATCGGAGATATTGTTGATGCAAAAAGAAAAGCCGAGCTGCTGAAACTAATAGCTCAAGTAGAAAAAGTAGATATAAGACAAACTGTAGCTGTGGGAGATGGAGCCAACGATCTTTTGATGTTGGAAACAGCTGGTTTGGGAATAGCTTTTCATGCAAAACCAAAGGTTATTGAAAATGCTAAACAATCTCTTTCGAGTGTAGGTATAGATGGAATACTCTATTTCTTAGGATACAAAGACTCTATGTTGGATGGAGAGTTGCTACAGTAATTATAAAAAAAACAATATATGGCCTTAATAGATAGATTCCTAAAAAAAACTCTGATTGAACAAGAATCAGAAACACCTCTAAATATTTTGGTTAGTTTTTCTAAACCAGAAACAGGGGCTTCTCTTTGCAAAATTGCAAACTACCTAATGCAATCAAAAATAAAAAATGAGCAAATTGCAGCATTGCACCTACTCGAGAAAAAAGAATTTGATAAAATAGAGAATATCGAAGAGTATAAAACTTCGCTCTTCGATGGCATAATAGACGAATGCCGCAAGGGCACAGCCATGGTGCGTTCGTTTATAAAACCATCGGATGATTTTGTGAGCGAAATCTTATCAACATCCGAGGAGCTAGATTGCAACTTAGTCTTAATAGGTATCGGAAAAACAGTTTTCACACCACAACTATGGGGATCTTACCAAAAGTTTAAAGCCTACCAAGGTGCCCCACAAGCTACCGAGTCTTCGCTCGATTCAATTTCATACAAAGGAGTTTCATCACTCCTAGAACGCAACGACAAAACAACTGGTATATTTATAGACCACAACCTAAATACAATTAACGAAATATTTATACCCCTGTTAGATAAAACCGACATACATATCTTTGATTATATAAAACGATTGGCAGAAAAAACAATAGCAAAAATTACATTGTGGGACGCAATAGGAGTAATAGACTCTGTACCAGAACTAAAAAAGGTGTTCCATATAATGCAGAAAAATTCCGATGAGAGAGTATCGTTGTGGGACAACTCTAAAAAAATTGATTACGATTTCATAAAGCAACAAGACCTTATTATTATTGGCTTTGAAGCTTGGACCAAGCTAATTAGCTCGGCTATTACCTGGAGCCACTCTCTGCCATCAACACTTATAATTCGAAAAAAAATTACATAATAGCAATGAATAGCAGCAAAATAAAAGATTTTATAACGAAGACCAATCAACTAATCGAAAAAAAAGAACTTAAAAACGCTTTCGATTCTATTGGTGGTATAACAAAAGAGTTGCAAAATTGGAAACTTACCGATAAACTAAACGAACTTAAGAACAACTACAAATATATGCTGCACTACCTCATAGAAGGTAGCAACGACCCAGAACAAGAGAAAATATACAATAAATTGATTCGCGACACCTATAAACTAACCATAGATACTGCCGAAGTTGCTTTGATGAGCGAAAGTTCTGAATTGTTTTTCGAAAAAATGAGAATTTCCTCTGTGCGCTCGCCCCTATCACTAAATGAATACAACGAAGAAATAAAGAAGAAAATAGACACCAGATCCCTCTTGTCGCTCTTTGAAGAAGGAGAAGAGAAAAAAAGCAGAACAAAAACTAATGAACAAGAACATGAGCGCATTGTAAGCGAAATGTTTTACACCATATTCTCTGCACCACGTGCAAATGACGATGATATAAAAGCATACAGCCATTTTTTGACAGATGATACTACCCCTGTTGATGATAAAAGCATGTTTATATCTGCACTTATGCTCAATATAATGCAGCGGTTCGATGAGAAAAAAATATTGTTTCTATTGGAGTGTTGCTCTCACCCCAACATGCATATCTCTATGCGCGCCATTATCTCTCTCACCCCTATTCTTCAGCAATATCATAGTAGATGGCACCTTTATGCAGAACTCAATAGCCGACTGGCTCTTTTGTCAGACGAGGGCTATTTTACAAGAAGACTCTTGATAACAATCATCCAACTTATACAATCTCGAGAAACAGAGCAAATAACCAAAAAACTGACCGAAGAGATTCTCCCCGAAATGATGAAGCTAAGTCCTATTATCGGAAAGAAGATAAAAATGGACGAGTGGATGAGCGAAACAGGTATGGATGATAAAAACCCCGAGTGGCAAAAAATTCTTGACGATGCAGGCATAACAGATAAGATTGAAGAGTTTTCGAACCTACAATTAGAAGGTGCAGATGTTTTCCACTCTACATTTTCGAACCTTAAGTCGTATCCATTTTTTAATGAAATGAGCAATTGGTTTCTGCCTTTCAGTTTAGAGCAATCGCAATTGCAAAGTTTTATAGCAGAAAATGCAGAAAACAAAGGCATCATCAAATCTATTACAAATGCAACATTCATTTGCAACTCAGATAAATATTCATTTTGCTTCAGCATAATGATGATGCCAGCTGAATACCGCAAAATGATGGGCTCTCAGCTTGGAGCCGAAAGCGAAGAATTGAAAAACATGCGCGACGAAGAGTTTAGCATCAACCCCTACCAAGAAGAAGAGGCTGTTTGCAAACAATACGTTCAAGATCTGTACAGATTCTTCAAAGTATATCCGCGTAAAAATGATTTTACCGACATTTTTGCATTTCCACTCAATTTTCATACAATAGAGGCTATCTCCCCCATTATTTCGCTACCAAAGAATTTAGAGAAAATAGCACTTTATTATTTCGAAAAAAATCACTTATCAGAAGCATTAAGTGCCTACGAAATGCTGTCGGAACTAAATGCTGCAAACTCAGAGGTTTGGCAAAAAATTGGCTATTGCAAACAACAACTCGGCAATATTGATGAAGCAGTAGAAGCATATCTGCGATCAGACCTTATAGAATCTAACAATACTTGGGTGTTGCGACGCATTGCACAATGCTACAGACTATTGAAACAACCAGAAGAGGCGCTGCAATATTACAGAAAACTAGAAAAACTACATCCCGATGATTTGAATGTGCAACTAAATATTGGACACTGTTTCTTAGAGTTGAAAGAATATGAAGAGGCACTGAAAAATTACTTTAAGGTAGAATGGATAGATGACACCAATAGACGAGTGTGGCGTTCTATTGCCTGGTGTTCGTTTTTATCGCATAAGTTTGATGTTTCTCAAAAATACTATCAAAAGATACTTCAAGACACACCCAACTCTCACGATTTTTTGAATGCTGGACATGTAGAACTTGCCCTCAGTAATATGAAAGATGCAATGAAATATTATGCCGAATCTATAAAGAGAGTAAAAAATATGAAGTCGTTTAAGGCACTCCTAAAAGGAGATTTTGAAGAGTTGCAAACGGCTGGTGTAGATCTAAAGGTTCTACCCGCTTTGCTCGATAAAATAGAGTACGATTTAGACTAAAGTGTTTATTGATAGAGTTTATGAGCTACTATATACTCATAAACACCGCTAGGTAGAAATGCACGTATGGCCTTGCCTTGAGCAATGCTAGAGCGTACAAAAGTAGAAGATATTTGCAAGATGGGAGCGTTGCAAAACTGCACATTGTCTTTAAATTGTGCTGCAATCTGCAGCTCTACGCCAAGTCTTGGGTAAATCAGAATTTTATTTTCTGCTATTATTCTTTTATATTCTCTCCACAAGTGAAACTCGTTCCAGTTGTCGGCTCCAATTATTAATGTGAAATCCATCTCTGGATAATCCATTTTTAATCTATCAAGCGTGTCCAGAGTATAGGAAGGTTTTGGCATAGAAAACTCAATTTCAGAAACTTTCAATTTTTCCATACCCTGCAAAGCTATATGGCACATTTTCAAGCGCGATTTCTCGTCTGCCAAACCATCTATTTGTTTAAGGGGGTTGTGGGGTGTTACCACAAACCAGGCTTCATCTATATAGCTAAATTCGGTTATATAGTTGGCCAACATCAGATGGCCTGTATGAATAGGATTGAACGATCCGGAGAATATGCCTATCTGTTTTCTTTTCATATTTTGGTTGTTCATTCTCATCGAATATAATAAAAAGTCGATGTATCTATTACCGATAGCATCGACTTTGATGTATATTTATATATATATATATTGAATATTATATATTTGTAAAAGTAAAACTACGACCTTCTAAATAACGATACAATCCACAACAATATGATAGCACCAACAGTTGCAGTTACGAGGCTTCCGATAATACCGCCAGCCGATATACCCAAAAGACCAAATACCCATCCTCCAAGAACAGCTCCAATGATACCTACAATGAGGTTTACTATAATGCCAAAGCCTCCGCCTCTCATTATTTTACCAGCAAAAAAACCAGCCAATATTCCTACTATTATAAACCATAACCAACCTAAATTTGGATCCATAAAATTGTTCTTTAAAAATTATTAATAATAAAAATCATTTCAAGAAGAAATAATTTTCTGTCTCTATTATTAACAGTTGGTCATCTATTTTGTTTATCAGTCAGCTCTATTATTAGTTATTGGCCTTCTCTAACTCATTCTTTTCTTGTAATCATCGTAAGTAAAGCTACGATACAACAGAAACTTGTTGTCACTTGTCCACAAACCAATAGAAGGATGCGACACACCATTAAACATGGTTGTCTTTACAATGGTGTAGTGTATCATGTCTTCAAAAATTATTTTATCGCCGACCTTCAAGGGTTTGTCAAAAGACCAATCGCCAATAAAATCGCCACTCAAACAGCTGCTTCCTCCCATTCGGTAAGTAGGCAACCCATCTATTGGTTCTTGATGAGCACCTCTTATGCGCGGCTTGTAGGGCATTTCCAAACAATCGGGCATGTGGCATGCAAAAGAGACATTGAGCATAGCAGTTTTCACATTATTGTTTTCTACAATATCGTTCACAGTGGCAACCAACACCCCTGTTTGCCAAGCAAATGCACTACCTGGCTCCATAATAATATCTAGGTGTGGATAGCGCTCCTTTAGCGATTTTAAAAGAGAAACAAGATGTTTTGTATCATAATTTTTCTCTGTGATGAGATGGCCGCCGCCCAAATTGAGCCACTCAATATCTTTGAAAAGATGTCCAAACTTTTCTTCAACTACTTGGAGTGTCTTCTCCAAATCGTAAGAATTGTTTTCGCATAGGTTGTGCAAGTGCAACCCCGTAACCCCCTCTGGCAGCTTGTCTCCAATAAGGCCCTGCACCACACCCAAACGAGACCCGGGGGTGCTTGGGTTGTACAAATCTGTGTCAACAACAGAATATTCGGGATTGATACGCAGTCCGCACTTTATATCTCTAGCTGACTGAAGCACTTGTGGATAAAAGCGTTCGAATTGCGATAAAGAATTGAAGGTTATGTGGCTACTATATTTCAGAAAAAGAGCAAAATCCTCATCAGCGTATGATGGAGCATAAGTGTGTGCAAGACTTCCCATTTCCTCGAATGCCAATTGTGCTTCGTTTACAGAACTTGCAGTTGACTCACCAATATATTCTCGAATAATTGGAAAAGATTGCCACAATGCAAAAGCTTTGAAAGCTAAAATAATATTCACATTGGCTTCATCTTTTACAGATTTAATTAATTGCAAATTATTTCTCAGCAATTGCTCCTCCATTACGTAGCATGGAGAGGGTATTTTATCTATATCTATCATCGTTGATCTATTTCTATATTGTTATTTCAAAAACAAAGATAAGTTTTTAAACTATCTACTTAAAATTAGATGACGTAAAAAATAAAGATATAGGCCAATAACTGCATTTTTGCCAATAAAGCAACAACCCACTTGCGCGGCACCATCCTTAAGCTAAACACCATAGCATTATTGAAAACCCCATGTATCTTCACAGCCTTAGCTTTTATCATTGCTTTATAGCCGGCTAAGGCTACAGCACTAGACGATGCCAACCTTGTATGCTCCAATAGCCTACTTTGCTTCATTTTAGAATCGTCCATAAAGTTTGTGTCGGTAGGCCCCGGGCAGAAAGCAGTTATGCTCACACCATTTGCTTTTACCTCGTTGTTGAGAGCTTCAGAAAGATGCAGCACATAAGATTTTGAAGCAAAATAGACTGCCATCATTGGTCCTGGCTGGAAAGCTGCTGTAGAAGCAATGTTCATAATCTTGCCTTCTTTGCGTGCTACCATATCGGGCAGAAACAAATGACACAAGTGTGTCAGTACTTTTATATTCAAATCAATCATTTGCTGTACTCTATCCCAACTTGTGTCTGTAAAAAGCTCAAACTCACCAAGGCCAGCATTATTAATAAGATAATCTATTTGAATATTCTTTTCTTTCATTTCATTGTAAACTTCTATGGCACTGTTTGGTGCAGTTAGATCTTTTACAAGAACATCTATCCTAATAGCTTTATATTGCGTTTCTAACTCTTGTTTTAGCAATTGCAATTTATCTTTGCTTCGTGCCACAAGCACCAAGTTGCCACCCCTTGCTGCATGAATACGTGCAAACTCTTTGCCTAAGCCTTTTGAAGCACCAGTAATGAGGGCTGTTTTATTTTTCATTAAAATAATATGGTTATATACTTGATTATTGAACGGAATAAAGATAGTGAAAATTACCTTATATACAAATGTTGCCACACCCCTCCCCCCCTTATCAGTTATTCAATGCACACTGTACTTCAACAAATTGCACCAAAAGATAAGCAAAATCGGATTTTATTTGTATATCCAGATAATATTTCGTATATTACCCTCTCATAGTGCATAGGTAAGCAGCTAGTAGGGGGTATATATTTTTTGCATAGCTGTAGAATCTTTCTCTCCTTTCAATGCAACTCTTTGCACACAATTCAATTTTTAATTTACTATTTTCACATGAACATTTTTATCGCAGGGTTAACCTATCAAATTACAGAACAAGATTTAAAAGAACTTTTTGAAGAATACGGAACTGTAT
>CAYVLC010000013.1:0-29092 GCA_964452155.1 uncultured Dysgonomonadaceae bacterium | reverse complement strand
ATCTCATTTCAGCTAACATGTTGTGGAGTGCTATCACCTCATCTCTAGTTACTAAGCAAGTTATATATTTATTAGAGACAAATAATAGCTCTAACCTACTACTAACGTATTGAGGTAAACAAATAAAATGCATGGATATAAGGTGCTATGTTACTCATTCATATACCTTGCAGTAGGCTCATAAGAAGACCATTAGAGAACACAGATATGGCAATCTAAACAATTTAAAAATAACTTTTATTGTTAGAAAACTATATTTACTAACCCATTAATTACTCTCGATATAATTATATATATTACCTTTGTTTCGAAAAGAAGAGAAAAATAGAACACTACACATTTCTAAAACTGTAGTTATAAAAAACTGAGAGTAAGAATTAAACAAGTAACATAATCTTTATAATTTACAACAACAGCATGTTTTGCAACCACCTTTTTTGGATTACTCTAGCCCTTCTATTTTGTTCGGCCATGAATATAAATGCCTATTTTGAGTTCAGTGGGTCTAGCAAAACGCTTCGAAGAAGCATTGGTGTAATGGGAGTGCTGGGTCTAATAGCAGGTTTTATTAGATTTATTATTCTTTCTATAGAATACAACTGGTGGTGGATGGTAGTTGGGATGGGTACATTTCTAATCAGCGTCGGCATTTTATCCTACTTGTTCAGACACAAAATAAGAGACCTGTTTGGCATACTAAATTTTATAATCATTCCTTTCTTCTGGTGGTACGGAAGCCCCTTCAATACAGTGCTCTCTACCGATTGGTTTTACGATTTATTAGAAGCTATCACTAAGTTCTTTGCTTAACCCGTATTATTCACATTTTTTGCTTAGCATAGATACCGGGGCATCATACCCTGCCGATATAGCCGACTATTTTAAGGAGTTTTCTGGCGTAACAGATGCGTAAAGATAAAAACGAACACTACTCGGAGTTGAGCCATTGTGATGAATATAATAAATCAATAAGTATTTGATTATTAAACACACGTAATATATACTGCCGAGCCTTTAAAAAAGCACAATACCCTCTTTAGCTAAAAACTTTTCCTCCACGTTGGATTTGAGATTCATCTCATGAAAATCATTTCTACGGTGGTGAATTTGAATTTTATCTCATTAAAATGAAATCTGCCGTGATGAAAATGAATTTTATCTCATGAAGAAAAAATCTACCGTGGTGAAAATGGTTTTCATCTCATGATTGTCTAATCTACGATAGTGAATTTAATTTCTGCCCTATAAAGCCTCCTTTCTCTTAACAAGTGTAAGCCAGAAAGCTATACATACTTCGATATATAAGATAGAGACGAAAAGTCATAGGTATAGTAGTATTTAAAAAAATGCTTTTCAAAAATAGAGAGCTTTATTACTGACCTACAAAAAGCTTATCGCCTAGCTAAATCTTCTAAAATGAGCACTCTTTGTTTTTTTAACACACTGCTATTTCTAGCTTTACTTTCTATCGCAACGCTATTTTTTTGTTTCAGTCGTTAACGACCCTTAGCTAGCACTGCAAGTACAGATTAGCCTCTAGCATCTTCAGGCAAAACAGTATTAACATATACAAACCAACTAGTAGAAACCTACAGTTTGATGAGCTTGTGAGATAAATATCTTTTCGTCTGTTCCCCAAAAATTATACCTTTGTCGATTGTTTAATTTTTTAACACTCAAAAAAGACCTCAACTTTGCAAAGTATTATCGCAAAAGAGGCACTCTAAAAACAGATGAATTTAAAAAAGGAGAAAGAAAAACTTTACTCGCGAAATTTCACAAAGTATGGCTTCGATATGAATGTGTTTGTATCGGTAGTTACAGCACTTTTAGTCCTGGCATTTAGCATCTTCACCATCCTAAAACCTAATGTATCGGCAGATTTTTTTGGTAACGCCAACGATGCCATCAACAGAAACTTCAATTGGCTATACATTCTCACAGCAAATGCTTCAATAGCATTTCTACTATTTGTGGGGTTTTCCAAATTTGGAAACATCAGATTAGGTGGCTACACTGCCAAGCCCGAATTTAAAGATGTATCTTGGTTTGCCATGATGTTTAGTGCTGGTATAGGTATAGGTATATTCTTCTATGGAGTAGCAGAACCTCTATATCACTTAAATCTACCAACAGCATTGCAAAGCAACTCTGCTTTTGACAACTTTAAGGTAATGTATCTCCACTATGGAATACACGCCTGGGCTATATACATTGTTTTTGCCATTGGACTGGGGTACTTTTCTTACAACAAAGGACTTCCCTTTGCCATTAGAAGCTTGTTCTATCCGCTTCTGAAAGAAAAAATATATGGCATGTGGGGCAATATAATAGACACTGTAGCTTCATTAGCTGTTCTTTTTGGACTGGCTGTTTCACTTGGCCTTGGAGCTTCGCAAATCAACGCCGGACTTAACTACGTATTTGGTATTCCCGATACATCCCAAGTAAAAGTGTTTATCATCATATTCATCACTATTATTGCCACGTTCTCTGTGGTAAGCGGGGTATCTAAAGGAATCAAATGGTTGAGCGAAGCCAATCTTGCCATCACCACCACTTTTCTAATAGCAGTAACCCTTATTGGGCCAACTGTTTATATTTTCTCTACCTACATTTCGAGCATGGGCATCTACTTCAGAGATATTTTCAGCTCGGGGCTGTTTATAGCCGTCACACCCGAAGATGTGAGCTGGCAGGGTGCATGGACAATATTTTATTTGGCATGGTGGATTTCTTGGGCACCATTTGTGGGCACATTTATTGCGCGCATCTCTAAAGGGAGAACCATTCGCCAATTAGCTATTGGTGGACTTGCAATACCCACCCTTGTAGTAACCCTTTCTATGACAATATTGGGAGCATCGGGTGTATATCTTAATGAATTGCACGATGGGGCTATTGCGCTCGCAATAGAAAACGATATAGCTATATCGCTGTTCGAGATGTTTAAATATCTCACAGACTCAGGTGTATTGCAAATACTATTATCAATTGTAGCTGTGATAGCTGTGATGATATTCTTTGTAACTAGCAGCGATAGTGGTTCGCTTGTAGTATGTAGCCTCACTAGTAGTGGACACTCTACGGTACCTAAAAAGCAAAGAGTATTTTGGGCATTTATGGAAGGAAGCATTGCCATTTCGGTATTACTAATTGGAGGAGAAGCAGCACTCAACACGCTACAGTCCGCTGTTATCATTCTAGGGCTACCATTCTCTATTATTCTTCTCATCATTATATTCTCGCTGGCCAAGGAGCTTCAGCGTAGTTACAAAAAATATAGCCATAATAAGAACATTACGCTTAAACGACAATTGAACAAAATTGAAAAAGATGCTAAGTTTGAATAGGTGAGATAAACTACTTTAAGTCAAAAGCTTGTTTCATTTTTACTAAATCTCCAAAATAGTGTTCTCGATAGCACTACTTTGGAGATTTTTTATATCTTTGTGTATTGACTAATGATTTAACATCTACAGATGCAAACACACACAGGAAGAATGAAATCAAACAAAGAAAGGGAAAAGCTTTACGCACGAAACTTCAAAAAATTTGGATTAGACATGAATGTGTTTGTGTCAGTGATTTCAGCACTATTAGTTCTTGCATTTAGCATCTTCACCATTGTAAAGCCAACTGTATCGGCAGAGTTCTTTGGCAACGTAAATGCCTCCATCAATAAAAACTTCAACTGGCTCTATGTACTCACCATCAATGCCTCGCTGACATTTCTTATTTTTATTGGCTTTTCGAAGTTTGGCAATATAAAATTGGGTGGATATACTGCCAAACCCGAGTTTAACGATTTGTCTTGGTTTGCCATGATGTTTAGCGCAGGTGTAGGCATAGGAATATTCTTCTATGGTGTGGCAGAACCAATCTATCATCTAAATATACCAACAGCACTGCAAAGTGGCTCGGCTTTTGACAATTTCAAGATAATGTATCTCCATTGGGGATTTCATGCATGGGCCATCTATGGCTTGCTAGCCATTGGACTTGGGTATTTCTCATACAACAAAAGACTTCCTTTTGCCATCCGTAGCCTCTTTTATCCTCTACTAAAGGAAAAGATATATGGAATATGGGGCGACATAATAGACACAGTAGCTACCCTATCAGTGCTGTTTGGACTAGCTATTTCACTTGGCCTTGGGGCAAAGCAAATCAATTCTGGACTCAACTATGTGTTTGGCATAGCCGATGCATCCAATGTGCAAGCAATACTTATAGTTATAATCACCCTTATTGCAACAGTTTCTGTGGTGAGTGGTATCTCGAAAGGAATTAAATGGTTGAGCCAGGCCAACTTATACATAAGCGCCCTGTTACTGTTTTTCATCACCCTTATTGGACCTACAGGATATATACTATCTACCTATCTATCGGGCATGGGCATATATATAAAAGATTTCGTAAACTTAGGACTATTTACTGCCATCGAGTCCAACGATATGGCTTGGCAAGGAACATGGACCGTGTTCTACTGGGCATGGTGGATTTCGTGGGCTCCCTTTGTGGGCACATTTATTGCCCGCATCTCAAAAGGAAGAACCATCAGACAAATAGCCTTAGGAGTAATCACCCTACCAACTATTGCTGTAACGTTTGCCATGACAGTGCTAGGAGCACCCGCCATGTACCTCAACAAGCTCCACAATGGCGTGATAGAGAAAGCAGTAGAAAGCAATGTAGCTACTTCTTTGTTCGAAATGTATAAGTACCTTACCGATTCGGGCTTTTTGCAAATGACACTATCAATAGTCACCGTAGTAGCTATTATGATATTTTTTGTCACCAGTAGCGATAGCGGTTCGCTTGTAGTAAGTAGCCTCACAAGTAGTGGTCGCTCTACACCACCCAAAACGCAAAGAGTATTTTGGGCTTTTATGGAAGGCACAATTGCCATTTCGGTATTACTGATTGGTGGCGAGGCTGCTCTCACTACTATTCAGTCGGCCACAGTGATACTTGGACTACCCTTCTCTATCATTCTGTTGATGATAATACTCTCGCTGGCCAAAGAGCTTCAGTTTAGCTTCAAGAAATATAGCCGCAATAAGAATATTACGCTTAAAAGACAATTGGGAAAGATTGAGAAAGACGCAAAGTTTGAATAGGTGAGAATGGGGTGTGTGTTATAAGATATGGAAATGACTATGAAGTATATGAGATATTCGGAATGTGTGGTGGGAATGGAGTATCTGTTTGTTTTTGGAGTGCTAAATTTCTAATAAAATATTTTAAGGCTTCACCGCACACATGTATTTAGAATGCTGAACTTTAGATTACGTTTCAGGCATACATCTTACCATTAAATATATTATGCCCAAATAAAAAAGAAAACAGTCAACTTTGGATAGAAAATAATTATGTATGGGAGAATAGCTAGGCGTAATTAAATTTCTTTAGATGTAGCAGTTTTTCATCAAAGCTTCTTCTAGCCTCTTCCAAATCATAGATACGTTGTAGCCGCAACCAAAAATCGGCTGTACTACCAAACACAGCCTCCAGTCTGAGTGCGATGTTTGGCGTGATGCCTCCTCTCTTATTCACTATTTTAGATAATGTGAGTTTAGTTATCTTTAGCATATCTGCTGCACGACCAATTGTTAGTTCGGCTGGTTTAATTACATCATTCAATAATATTTCACCTGGATGGATATGTATGTCATTATGTTTATGCATAGCATTTTTATTTTTTTAGTGATAATCTATAAAGTCTAAATCATAAGCAATAGGTCTTGCATTATCAAACCGAAAAATAATGCGCCAATTTCCAGTTATACTCATAGCCCAATACCCTTACAAATTACCTTTTAAAGGATGTGGACGAAGGAAAGGCAAGTTTTACAAATCGTCAGGAACTATAATCACAGCACAATGACCCAACATTACACACTCAGCGATAGTCCGAATTGGCAACTAATATTCGCTGTATGAAAAGAAAAGAGTTGCATTGAGGATAGTCAAAATCTGTTTATTGAGCTTGCCAAAGTGCGCTCTCTAAACTTGTAGAGGTGTTGCAAAAGAACCGAAAGTAAAAAAATAAGTGAACGCCTGCACAAAATATCTCAATTCCATATTTACGGTGAACTAAAATAAAACTAACTTGTTAATTAATTAGATTACATATAGTTGAACCATGCAAATACGTACTCTTTGCAAGAAAAAAAAAATAAAATAAAATGAGAAAAACTAGTCTATTTATAACCCTATTAGTGATTGCACTAATGAGCTGTACTAATAAAAGCAATAAACAAACTGACGAAAACCAAGATACAATACCCATCGACCAATCAATGATTGATTCTCACACTTCCGAAATGTCTTTAGATTGGGCTGGAGTATATACAGGCGTTATGCCATGTGCAGATTGCGAAGGAATTGAAACAATAATTGAACTCAAGGACAATCATACTTATGTAGCTCATTACAACTACTTAGGTAAGCCGGGAGATGATAACAAATTTACCAACGAAGGTACATTTACTTGGGACATCCTTGGCAATACTATTACATTGCAATCTGACAACCAAACCTCTCAATATAAAGTAGGCGAAAACCATATAATTCTTTTAGGAGCAGACGGTGAAGTAAATACTGGTGAACTGGCAGATTACTATATCTTGAAAAAGGAGATGTAATGCAATGAAATCTAATAAAAAAATAGCCTATTGATTTAGGTTTGCGAGGTGCTTCGGTACTTCCGCTCAGAAAGGACAAGAACTTCGGGTTTTCTTGTCCTTTCGCTTTTTTACGGTAATAGAATAAATTATGTTTGAATGTCACTTCAATATCGAGTTACCAGCAAAATTTTCTGTTTTGTCCATTTCTTATTACACCAAAAAAAAAGTTCGCTTCTATCTATTGCAGCTCTTGTGTTGATGGATTATAAATATACTACAGATAGTAAGGCTTTTAACGGGACTAAAGGTTTTGATATTCAATGTAAAAACATCCATAAAAAAGGAAGCTTCAATTTGATTATGCTACATAGTGTAAAAAGTGAACCATCCTTCAAATAGTAACTGCCAGTGGTGCAGAAGAACAACAAAGTATGTATAAAAAATCTAATTATTTGAAATCTAGCTCCGCTGCGACCTGTAAGATATAAAGTGCAAAAGTAAATTTTAAAAACACAAAGTAATCTTCAAGTACATACTTTAACAACATCGTTGATTAACAGATGCGAGTATGATGAAGGGCTCACTAAGTTATACCACAGGAGGTGTTCATAATTGTTATCTGCTATAACAGCAACCACTTTTACCCCTCCCATTTAGTTTTGAGAGGAATTACCATGTTCCAAGTTTTGTCAAAACTCCAAGCCTTCTCTCCATTACCAGTTGCGGCAAACAAATGTGTGGGCACACCATCTTCTATAAGTAGAAACGGCCTCTCGAAATGATTTTGGTGCGTAACAGAGCCATCCTCCCAAAGAACATCACGACTATAGGCTTTTAGCTTATCAAACAGTTGCCACTGAACACCATCGTCAGACCACACATGAATACCTCCACCTTCTTCACCACATATTTCTCCCGAACGGTCTTTCAGTATCGCTTCATACCTTTTTCCAGTGTGCCAAATATAAGGGTCTTCAACATCAATTAAATTATTTTCGGCAGTTTCGAACCTAAATATTGGCTCGTCACTCAAGCGCTCATACGGACCTTCTGGTTTTGTAGCCCGCGAAACACCCAATAGTAGTGGTGGGACTAAACCATTGGTCGAAGATTTGTACATCAACAAAATCTCGCCTGTTTTCTCATTCACTACTGGTGCCGGATTAGATGTTATAGAGGCATCCCAAGAGTCAGGCCGTGGATCAATTACAGCTTTATCGAGTCTTTTCCACGGACCATAAACACTGTCACTTATTGCAACTCCTATTCGTTTATTCATCCATGCTTTATCCCAGTTTTCTTTAGATACTTCTGGATTTTCGGGTGTAGGCTGATCAAAATCGTAAGTAGTTCCAAAATAGTAAAGCAAAAACTTATTGCCATATTTTATTACCCTTGGATTATGGGTACACATTCCATCCCAATATTGCTTTCCACGAACAGACAAAACAACCTCAAGTGTCTTGTAGGGACCAATAGGTGTGTCTGCAACAGCATGTACAACCTCAGAGTTGGTTACCCAGTTTCCAAAACTCACTTTATTGCTCCAGCGACTGGCAAACATGTGATAACGACTGTCTTCTCCTTTTACGACTGATGAACCCCATACCCAATAATCTGGATCCTGGTAGCCTCCATTATTGGGAGCAGGTAAAATACGGTCGATAAAAGCAGTTTCACTCGGAAGGTTTGTGTAAGACATCAGTTGAGGCATTATAGCTGCACCTGCAAATAAGTGGAGTGTGTTTTTGATAAAATTACGTCTTCTCATTGTATTACCGATTCGTTATTGATTATATACTGTTTTTTAAAAGAAGGATTGCATGGCCCCTCAAAGAATGGTTTTATGAATTAAATAAATCCTGAAGCCAACTCACAGCCCTCTCTGGCCACTCATTCACCAAGTGACCTGTGTTGCGCACACCATATCCATGGTATCCCGAAGGATACAAATGCATTGCGACTGACGCCCTTGCCTCTTTAAGGGCGTAGTAATAAAACAGACTACTATTCAGCAATTTGATATCATCTTGCGTTTGCACCAAAAATGTGGGACAGGTGGTTTTTGACACTTCCAATTCTGGAGCAACAGAGAAGTTCTCTCCATCTAAGTAGGCGGGATAAATAAGCATACAGAAATTGGGGCAAACACTCTCTTCATCTATACTATCAATGGCTGGATAAGATAGTTGCTCAAAACTATTGCTTGCTATTGCAGCCGTGAGAGCTCCTGCGGAGAAACCAATCACACCAATTTTATTTTCGTCTATGTCCCATTCTGTGGCATGAGCGCGTGTGTAAGCAATGGCTCGTTGTAGGTCTTGCAAAGGTGCGGCATGTTTTGGCAAACCTTTGCGACGTGGCACACGGTATTTCAATAAGACACAATTAATACCATAGCTGTTGAACACCTCACATACTTCCGTACCTTCCAAATCATATGCCAATACGTTGTATCCACCGCCAGGGTTGACAATGATAGTTGTTCCATTATTGTTATTCTCTGGCGCTGGAAAGAATGTAATGGCGGGCTCGCTCACATCGGCTATTATGCGAACGGGCAAGTCACCCACTTTAATATTAAAAGGGTTCTCATTTTCGACCATTTTCTCTGTCTCACCAGGAGCTCCATTTGGAAAGAGCAATATTTCGTTTAGTTTTGTCATAGAATTGGAAAATTGTAATGCGTAGTCATAAAGTAATTTCCACAGATCATCAAGAAACTATTTTAATCATTTTAATCGATAATATAGATAGATAGTTATTTTATTTGCGAAGCATGCCAATATCACCCAACCAATTCATTGCCCTATAGGGCCATTCATTCACCAAGTCTCCCGTATTCCTAAGACCATATCCATGTCCACCAGATGGGTACAGATGCATCGTAACCGAAGCTTTTGCTTCTTTAAGCGCGTAGTAGTAAAACAAACTGCTGTTGATATAGTGCAGATCATCTTGCGTCTGTACTATAAATGTAGGTGGTGTTTTGTGGGTAACATTTATTTCGGAAGCAACTGCAAAATTCTCACCATCTAAATAAGCTGGATAGATAAGCATACAAAAATCGGGGCGAACACTCACAGCATCACTATCATCCAATGGTGCATAAGTTAGCTCGCCGAAGCTATTACTTGCCATAGTAGCTAAGTGTGCGCCTGCCGAAAAACCCATTACTCCAATCTTGTTTTCGTCGATATTCCAATCCTTTGCATGAGCTCGTGTGTAAGCAATGGCTCGTTGTAGGTCTTGCAAAGGTGCTGCATGTTTGGCCAAACCCTCACGACGAGGCACCCTATATTTTAGCAACACACAATTGACACCAAAACTATTGAAACGTTTGCATATTTCAGTTCCTTCTAAATTATAAGCCAACATATTGTATCCTCCACCCGGGTTTACAATAATGGTTGCACCACTATTATTATCTGCTGGAGCAGGATAAAAGGTGATTGTGGGTTGGCTCACATTGGTAATGCGCGACACAGGGCACCCAGCAGTTTTATTGCCTGTCATATCTTCTTGTTCAGACATCTGTACTGTCTCACCAGGTGCTCCATTGGGGAAAAGTAGAATAGAGTTTTGTTGTGCTACAACGCTTGTGTAAAGGGTAATAAAAAGAATAAATGCTAGTTTTTTCATACTGGATTATGAGTTAATTGAATTGTAAATACAAACTTAAAAAAAATCTCGTTAACTACTGTCCATTTATTTATTAATTAATTTTAGACACCACACCCCAATGATATAGAGAGAAATTTAACAGCTCTACAATCAACCCAACACCGCATTTCATTTATAATCATAAACTCATAACTCTTCGAACTAGCGAAAATATATTCTACTAATCCTTTCTGCTTTGCAGCACACCAATTCGAAAATCGGCGCGAACGGAGAACCCACTTGAGTATTCTGCAAAAATTAAACAAATACTCAGCTTGATAGGATATATAGAAGAGTATTATTCCCAATCATTGTCATTTTCAACTTTCACTTTTCAATTATAAAGCGGTAACACCCCTCATTATTTGTAAATCGTACGTATCTTTGTTTCTATAATTAAAGAGAGGAAAAAGTGATGAAACAAGAAAATTATTTGTTAGGGATGACTTTGGCTGAAATTGCCAATGAAGTAGCACTGCTAAATTTACCAAAGTTTACTGCCAAGCAAATTGCAGACTGGGTTTATGTAAAACGTGTATCGAAGATAGACGAAATGACAAATATCTCCGTGCGCAACCGCGATATACTGAAGAAGAAGTTCCAAGTGGGGGTTTCATTGCCCATACAATCGCAAGTGTCGGAAGATGGCACACAAAAGCTCTTGTTTAAAACAAACAATGGCAAACTAATCGAATCTGTGTTGATACCAGATGAGGAGCGACTCACGCTTTGCATCTCGGCACAAGTTGGGTGCAAAATGAATTGCGACTTTTGCATGACGGGCAAAATGGGATTTCAGGATAACCTGTCGGTTAATGAAATTCTGAATCAAGTCTATTCATCGCCCAATTCTGAGGATCTCACCAATATAGTTTTCATGGGAATGGGCGAACCACTGGATAATTACGAAAACGTAATGCAATCTATTGAGTTACTTACGGCTGACTATGGGTTGGGTTGGAGCCCAAAACGAATCACACTTTCTACCATTGGGGTGACTCCCAAACTTGAGCGATTTCTCGAAGAGAGTGCATGTCACCTTGCAGTTAGTTTGCACAGCCCCATTTCGGAACAACGCCAGACAATTATGCCTATTGAGAAAAAATATCCTATAGAAGAAGTGATAGAACTCTTGAGAGGCTATGATTGGAGCAAACAAAGACGACTTTCGTTTGAATACATCATGTTTGACGGACTTAACGACTCGCTTATCTATGCACGCGAACTTATCAAATTGTTGTCGGGCTTGTATTGCCGTGTCAATCTTATTCGCTTTCATGCTATTCCTGGGAGCTCGCTCAAATCAGCATCGAACGAAACAATGGTCAAGTTTCGCGATTTTCTAACTTCTAAGGGCATTATCTGCACCATTCGCACCTCGCGCGGAGAGGATATTTCGGCTGCATGCGGAATGCTATCGACTGAAAAACAAAACGAAACAAAAAAGAGTGCTGAGTAACAGACAATAAGTTAATAACAAAAAAATAATCGAGTTTTATTTTATTCCAAATAGAATAATCGTATTTTTGTTAAAACAAGCTTTGATGCTTTATTAAACAAACAGATAAATATCACTCAAAAAAACCATATATTATGAAACAATTGAGAGTACTATTTGCATTTACAATTCTAGCTCTTACATTAGGTGGTTGTACTAACTTTTCATCTGGATGGATGTCTTCTTCTTCATCTGCAACAAATGAGGTATTGACTATCATTGGCGAAGCCGAATGGCAAGAGCCACACGGAAGAGCACTCTTCGATGTGTTGAACTCGCCCATGGCGGGCATGCCACAAAACGAGGCCAACTTCAAGATTCTACAAATTGACCCTAAGAATTTCACGAGCACTTTCAAGATGGCCCGAAATATAATTGAAGTAGATGTATCTAATGCATACACGCAAACCAAAATGGGTTCGGAACTCAACAAATATGCTAGTGGCCAGGTTGTACTTACACTCAAATCGCCCGACAAAGAGTCGCTTGAGAACTATTTGAGAGAAAATCAAACTCAGATAGTAGATTATTTAGTAAAAAAAGAGCTGGAGCGTATAGCTCAATGGTTAGAGAAAGAATCTGCTACTCCAAAAACACGCATCCGCAATACCTTTGGTTTCGAAATAGCCTACCCCAAAGGACTGAGCAACATAACAGAAGACGAGAATTTCTTTTGGGCAACCAACAATTCAGGCGAGTCTCGCCAAGATGTATCTATTTTCTCTATTCCCTACACTTCTGAAACTGTTTTTGAAAAAGATTCTCTCATTGCTATTCGCAATCGCGTGTTGGGAAAACATATAAAAGGTTCGTTTGATTCTCAAATGAGTACTTCCAAAGTATATACTCCCGACTATCGCAAACTAGAGATTAATGGTATTTTTAGAGCAGAGCTAAGAGGATTGTGGGAAATGACAACCGATATGATGGGGGGCCCTTTTGTGATGCAAGCATTTGTAAACGAAAATACAAATAGAGTTATCTTTGTAGATGTACTAGTGTATGCACCCGAAAAGAAAAAAAGAAATTTGATTCGCAATCTGGAAGGAACGTTTTACACCATTAAGATTTCCGATTCGCAACAGTAATTATTGTTTGCAGGGAAAAGCTCAAATACTCAAAATAAGAAGTTTCCTGTCATACACTAGTTAGTGCATAGATTGAACAAATAGTAAAAATAAGCATCTTTGGGGTACGCACCCTAATTAATAAAAAAACTGATAGACTTATGTCAAACTTAGTAAAAGTTGGTATTACCCATGGCGACTGCAATGGGGTTGGATACGAAATTCTTTTAAAGGCTTTTTCGGACAACCGATTAACCGAGCTTCTCACCCCCATTATATACGGATCGTCTAAAGTGGCTTCTTATCACCGCAAAGTGCTAAACAGCAAATCGATTCCCTTTAATATGATTGCAAATTGCCACGAGGCAAAAGAGGGCCAGATCAACTTTATAAATGCAGTATCACACGATGTGAAAATTGAGATGGGCAAACCCAACCAAACTGCAGGCGAAGCCGCTTATGTAGCACTGGAAGCTGCCGTAGCCGATATCACCAAATTGGATATTGATGCTTTGGTTACATTGCCCATCAATAAGGATAGCATTCAGGGGCAAGACTTCAACTTTCGTGGTCATACCGAGTATTTGGAGAATAGAACAGGCGATGGCAAAACTCACAAAGCACTCATGATTCTGGCTTCTGATGACCTACGGGTGGCACTTGTTACAACACACCTACCCATTAGCGAAGTTGCAGGCAGTATCACAAAAGAGTTGGTGATTGAGAAAATAAAAACGTTGAACGATAGTTTAAAACGCGACTTCTTTATCGACAACCCTCGTATTGGTGTTTTAAGCCTCAATCCACATGCTGGTGAAAACGGCTTGTTGGGCAAAGAAGAACAAGAGATTATAGAGCCCGCCATTCAGAAGTGTCTCGAGAAAGACATTCTATGCTCTGGCCCCTATGCCGCCGATGGTTTTTTTGGTAGCAGAAAGTACAAACAGTTTGATGCCATACTAGCCATGTATCACGACCAGGGACTTGTACCTTTCAAGACCATAGCAATGGGTTCGGGTGTCAACTTCACGGCAGGATTGCCCATAGTGAGAACATCTCCGGCTCACGGAACTGCTTATGATTTGGCTGGCAAAAACGAAGCTTCGGAAGAATCGTTTCGACAGGCACTTTATATGGCTGTCGATATTCATAGAAATCGTGTTTCTTATGACGAAGCACGCAAAGATCCATTGCGTAAGGCATTTTTCGATCGTTCGAAAGATGATGAGAAGCTAGACCTGACATCTGATTAAAAAGCAAAACTCATTTTACCAACTATCAATCAAAAAAATACCGTTTCTATTTCCTTTGTTGGAATAGGAACGGCATTTTCTATGTTCTACTTACCCGCTTCTTCTGGATTGCCTGGAAGCTTCTGCTCCTTATTCCTCCTTCCTGGGTAGCAGGTTTGTTGCGACATGTGGAGCCCCGCTCCCCATCTTTTGCTTTACTACAAAGCGGAAGCTTATCAACATTCTCGGTAATAACTCCACACTGCACCGATCTATTTCCAACTTTTCATTAACTCTTAAAATCAGAATGTTCCATTATCAATTATTAAAACCCAATCATTACCTTTCCCCAATGTTGGTGAAGTAAAAGATGCACTCCCAATATTGTTATTTATTCCAATAAAATTTAAATCAGAATTTTTAGGGTTAAACCACCAAGCATTTATTTTTTCAGAATTAATATAGGATGTATTAATTGTTGTTTTTTTTCCGACAGGTAAATACACCATTAAATAACGACCCTCTTTGTCTCTAAAAGATGCGGCATATTCTGAATTTACAACCCCTTGCCCATCGGTTATTATTGATTGGTCGGGTATTCTATCAATGAAAGGTCTTGTTTCTATGAGCATTTTCAAATATCCTGCCTGAAAAGCTGCCGGTCTGTCGAGTGCTTCAAACCAATACCTATCGGGATGATTTACTTTTTCTACTTTATCATTATAAAACTGCCAAATACTGTGATGACCGTAAGTAACACCCATTGCACCCGAAAAAACAGAACGATAAAGTTGCTTGCGCACTTCGTAATCCCTAAAATAACCTTTAGATGAGTCCCAAGTTGGCCACGGATTTACTGGATGGTCTTCATAAGCCGGCTCTGCATCAATGGTGGGCTTTGTTGGCAACAAATGCCAGTCGCGAAGTATATTTTTCCAGACTGGCTGATCAATTTCTGCGTGTCCTGATTGAATCATATTAAAATCTAGCCAATCTTCATTATGCACCATTGGAGAACTCTCCCAAATAGAACCTCCAGGATGAAAAGTCATGAGTGTCTGTTTTCCTGACCCTTCTTTAATTCCTTTTGCCATACTCCTATAAACATCAATATAATTCCCGCAATTGTCCTTAGGTGGACGATCTCCACCCAACACCCATACAATATTAGAAAAATCGGCATATCTTTTCCCTAAGTATTCTCCATATTTATAAGCATTTTCCGTTGTAAATACAAGCGGTCCGCTACCACCAAAATCTAACGTTATTTTATCTCCCCAAGTGGGTAGCAAAGCCATGATTATATTTTTTTGTGCAGCTAATCTTACTACCGAATCCACTAATGCAAAATACTTTTCATTAGGTTTTTCAGGATTCATGTTTATGAATGGAGTTTCTCCATATTTATTAGGTACACGAAGGCCGTCTAACTCTGCAAGAATAACAGCTTGTATAACATTAAAGCCCTTGGCATGACGATTATTGAAATACTCATTGATCTCCTCCAACGTTAAACGATGGAACAATTCCCATGCAGTATCGCCAAGCCAGAAAAAAGGTGTTCCATTATCGTATTGCAAATAATGTCCGTTTGGTGTGACCTGCAAAGCACCAGTCCCTTTTTGAGCCGAACAGATATTTATGGCAACAAAACAAGCTAAAAACAACAATATCCTTTTCATTTTTTTCATTTTATAAAATTCTTGTCAAGTACTACTATTTTTTGCCTCTATCCAATCATATTTGCGAAATCATTTCCGTCACAATCTCATCATATAAAGTATAACACTATATTTATACCCAACGATGTTTTTTGACGACGCTATGCATAACATAAACATGCCTTAGAGCAACAAACTTAGCTATTTTCATTAAAACAACTTGATCTTCAACACCTGTTTTTTTTACAAAAGCTTCTAAAAAAAGTGCAAGTCAAGACGAAGCACGCAAAGATCCTTTGCGCAAGGCATTTTTTTATGTGAGTAACCCCCTATCACTGTGACAGTATCACTATCAAGAATAATAAAGGGCAAAGATATCAACATTCAGTAGATTTAAATGTGTGCGTTTCTAAACGGCGCTGACTGTTAAATAAGAGAAAATTAAGCTTGTTTGCATAAATGCTACCCATGCTTAGGCTAAACTAACAATAAAAGCTACCATATCATTCCTCTTTACAGCTAAACAATAGAGAGAAAAGAGAATTTGTTTGACACTTTGCCAACTAAATAGCAAGAAAAGTGTACAAAGCGCTTCGGAATTATGCTTCGCAACGTTGTTTTGCACTATTCCGAAATAGGAATGATGCTCTGCAACGTTGCAAAGCTATATTCCGAAATAGGAACAGTGCTCTGCAACGATGCAAAGCTATATTCCGAAATAGGAAAGGTGCTCTGCAACGCTGCTTAGTAGTATTCCAATCTACTTTTGGTGTAATTTCATGATAAAAAGCAGCAACTGCAATCAGAGTGCAGGCATTTACAAACAATAAAGGCGCAATTTCTTGCGCCTTTATACATATTCTTTGCAATCCACTTAGAAAAGTTCAGTAATTGCATCACTTGTTAGGGAGTATTAGTTATTCTCTGGACGCAACTTACGTACCACAGCACCCGTTCTCCACATTTCGCTTTCGCGCAACTCTTTCAACTCTTTCTCTAAACCTTCGCGATAGTCTGGTTTTGAGTTGGTGTCAATAGAGCGTTGCGCTTCGTTACCCGAGGCAACTTCTTTGTACAGTTTTTCGAAAACTGGTTTAGTTGCATCGTGAAAAGGAGTCATCCAATCTAATGCACCACGTTGAGCAGTTGTAGAGCAGTTGGCATACATCCAGTCCATTCCATTTTCTGCAAACAGGGGCATCAACGATTGTGTCAACTCCTCGACAGTTTCGTTGAAAGCTTCAGATGGAGTGTGTCCGTTCTCACGCAACACTTCGTATTGTGCCAACATCAAACCTTGTATAGCACCCATTAGTGTGCCACGTTCGCCAGTTAAATCAGAAAATACTTCGCGCTTAAAAGTTGTTTCAAACAAATATCCCGAACCTACACCAATACCCAATGAAACTGCGCGATCATACGCCTTGCCTGTTGCATCTTGAAAGATAGCATAACTTGAGTTCAATCCTCTGTTTTCTAAAAACATGCTACGCAAGCTTGTTCCCGAACCTTTGGGTGCAACCAAAATCACATCCACATCGGTAGGAGGAATAATACCTGTGCGCTCTTTGTATGTAATACCAAAACCATGCGAGAAATACAATGCTTTGCCCGCAGTTAAGTGTTTTTTCACTGTTGGCCACACCTCAATTTGAGCGGCATCCGATAGCAAATACTGAATAACTGTTGCGCGCTGGCAGGCCTCTTCGATTTCGAAAAGCGTTTCGCCAGGAACCCAACCATCATCAATGGCTTTTTGCCATGTTTTGCTCTCTTTGCGTTGTCCTACAATTACATTAAAACCATTGTCTCGCAAGTTGAGCGATTGTCCAGGTCCTTGCACACCATAACCTATTACTGCTATGGTTTCGTCTTTCATTGTTTCTTGCGCTTTTGCTAAAGGAAACTCGTCGCGGGTAACTACATTTTCTTCTACTCCGCCAAAATTCATTGTTGCCATATTATTTCTTTATTTATTATTGTATTGTATTGTATTGTTTGCGTTAATTTTTTTGTCTCTCTATTGTTTATACTTGTATTTTATATGAGTGCTGCTGCGTTTTCTATATCAATAAGTGCACGTCGGGCCAATAAATCGCTCAAACGTTCTACTTTCGATTTAGTTATTGCTACCCTGCCCGAGCGAATAAACTGCAGCACACCTATACTCTTGCTCAGCTCTTCGAAGAGTGCTTGTGTCTCTTCATAGTGCCCAGTTTTCTGAAGAATAGTGGAATGATCGCTCACATCTAGTATGCGTGCATTGTGCTTACGAATGAGCTCTTCTACATTTGTAGTAGCAACCAATTTAGATGTTTCTATTTTGTACAGCGCAATCTCTTGGTGCACCAACTCCTCATCTATATTATAGTATGCTTTTAGCACATCCACACGTTTATCAATTTGTTTTACCAGCTTTTGCATCGTCTCTTCGTTTGCGGCAAAAGTGGTTATCGTGAATTTATGAATGCCCGTAATGGCAGATGGCGAAACCGACAAGGTTTCTATATTCATCTGTCGGCGCGTAAGGATAGCTGTTATTTGATTGAGCACCCCAACTACGTTTTCTGAGAACACGGTGATGGTATATAATGTTTTTTCTTGCATGATTGATGCTTTTTAGAGTGTTTATATTTTCAGTTGAAATTATTTTATAAAGAGTGTCCATTTCCTAAAACAATATCGCTAACAGACCCCCCGGCAGGCACCATCGGGAAAACCATCCCTTTGGCTTCTACCTCTACCTCCAATAGGTAGGCACCATCGTGCTCAAGCATTTCGGCAATGGCGTCATTCAAGTTTTCTCTCTCTACCACTTTTTTTCCTTTTATGCCATAAGCCTCTGCTATTTTCATAAAATCGGGGTTGTGCATCTTAGTCTCAGAATATCTCTCTTCAAAAAACATCTCTTGCCACTGGCGCACCATACCCAAAAAATTGTTGTTGAGCAAGATTATCTTCACCGGAATGTTGTATTCCATAATGGTGCCAAACTCTTGTATGGTCATTTGCAAACCACCATCGCCAACAAAGATACACACTTCTCTTTCGGGTGCACCATATTTTGCGCCAATACCCGCCGGAAGGCCAAAGCCCATTGTTCCCAATCCGCCAGAGGTGACAATGCTACGCGACTCTGTAAATTTAAAATAGCGTGTTGCCATCATCTGATTCTGCCCTACATCGGTCACGCAGATAGCTTTGTTGTGAGTAGCTTCAGATACTCTGTTCACTACTTCGCCCATCTTAAGAGGGCCTGTTTCAGAATAGAGTTCGCTATTGATGATGCAATCGTGTTCTTTCTTATCGAGTGCTCTAAATTGGGCCAACCACTCTGGATGTGTGTTCTCTTTCAACAGTTCTGTCACCATGGGCAGTGTACGTTTGGCATCGCCCAATACCTTCACAGTAGTTTTCACATTCTTATCCACTTCGGCCCTGTCTATATCAAAATGAATTACTTTTGCCTGCTTTGCATAGGTGTTCAAGTCGCCCGTTACACGGTCGTCAAAGCGCATTCCAATAGCAATAAGCACATCGCACTCATTTGTTTTTATATTGGGCCCAATATTGCCATGCATACCAAGCATACCACAATTGAGCGGATGATCGGTTGGTACTGCAGACAAACCCAATATAGTCCAACCAAAAGGAATTTGAGCTTTTTCTAAAAAAGCAATCAACTCTTTCTCTGCATTTCCGAGTATTACGCCCTGTCCCACCAATGCAAAAGGTTTTTTTGCCTGATTAATTAATTCTGCTGCCTCTGCTATTTTTTCGTTGCAAGGCACTGGGAAGGGTCGGTAACTACGCAACGAAGTAGTTTTCTCATAGCTATATTCACACGTTTTTATTTGTGCATCTTTGGCAATGTCCAATATCACAGGGCCAGGACGACCACTAGATGCTATATAAAAAGCACGCGATACTGCCCAAGCAATATCTTCGGCACGACGAATCTGATAGGCCCACTTTGTAACTGGTAGCGACACCCCAATAACATCTGCTTCCTGAAAAGCATCGGTGCCCAAGAGCGTTGATGTAACTTGGCCCGAAATAACAACCAGCGGTGTGCTATCCATCATAGCATCGGTAATGCCTGTGATAGCATTGGTTGCACCAGGGCCCGAAGTTACCAATGCTACGCCTACTTTCTTCGAAACACGTGCATAGCCTTGTGCAGCATGCACTGCTCCTTGTTCGTGACGAACTAGAATGTGTTTCATCTTATCCTTCTTGTCGTATAGTGCATCAAAAACCGGCATGATGGCACCACCGGGGTATCCAAATAAGGTATCTACCCCTTCGTACATCAACGACTGTATTAGCGCTTCGCTACCCGTCATTGTTGTTGTCTCTTTTTTTGCAATTGTTTCTGTTGTTGCTTCCATATCAATAAACTATTTTGGTTTGATAACCTTGTGTTTTTTATCTTGATTTCACTGTGAACTCATTTCTGTTTTTTTAATCTTCTATTATTCTTACTGCTCCCAAATCTGCCGAACTCACAAAGCGTGCATATACTTGTAGTGCAGGCGATACTTTTCTGTCGCGCTCGGGTTTAAAAGCTTCTTTTCCTTTCTTGTTCTCTATTTCTCTGCGCTCTTGCAGCTCTTTGTCAGACACTCTCAGGTTGATGGTGCGATTGGGGATATCAATGTCGATGATGTCATTGTCTCTTACCAATCCAATAGCCCCACCGGCTGCCGCCTCTGGCGATATATGTCCGATAGAAAGACCCGATGTACCACCCGAGAACCTGCCATCTGTAATAAGTGCACACTTCTCGCCCAAATGTTTTGCTTTGATATATGATGTGGGATATAGCATCTCTTGCATACCCGGGCCACCCTTGGGTCCTTCATAAGCAATCACTACTACATCGCCAGCACTTACTTTGTCGCGCAAAATGGCGTCGCATGCATCGTCTTGCGAGTGAAACACACGTGCTTTTCCGCTAAACGTCCATACACTCTCGTCCACACCAGCTGTTTTTACAACACAACCATCTAGCGCAATATTTCCTTTCAACACACCCAAGCCACCATCTACAGTGTAGGCATGCTCAACGGAGCGAATACAACCATTTTCTCTGTCGGCATCCAATGTATCGAACACTTTGTTTTGCGAACCCATCACTAAATTAAATTCTCTACCTGGGGCCGATTTGTAAATGCGCTCTGCTTCTTTATCTATGGTCTCTTTTTCTAAACTATATTTGTCTATTGCTTCCGCAAGGGTCAGTCTATCGGCCCTATGAACAGAGGTATCTATCAATCCTCCATCGGCCAATTGTTTTATGATAGACAAAATACCTCCTGCACGATTCACATCCTGAATGTGATACTTCTCGCTGTTGGGGGCAACCTTACAAACACAAGGAACTTGCTTCGAAAGAGCATTTATGTCGTCCATCGTGAAGTCCACTTTAGCTTCGTGCGCAATGGCCAAAAGATGTAGTATGGTATTGGTAGAACCTCCCATGGCAATATCCACTGTCATAGCATTCATAAATGCTGCTTTTGTGGCAATATTGCGTGGAAGCACTGTTTCGTCTTCGTCGAAATAGTAAGCATTTGCATTCTCTACAATTTGTTTTGCAGCATCAACAAAAAGCTGCTTCCTATTGGCATGTGTAGCAAGAATTGTACCATTGCCAGGCAACGCCAATCCAATTGCTTCGTTCAAGCAGTTCATTGAGTTGGCAGTAAACATTCCAGAACACGAACCACATGTAGGGCATGCCAGCTTTTCTATTTGAGAAAGTCGTTCATCAGAGATTGAATCGTCAACCGCACCCACCATGGCATCTACCAAGTCTATTTGCTCTCCATCCATTTCGCCAGCTTCCATGGGTCCGCCCGACACAAATATGGTTGGGATGTTCAATCGCATAGAGGCTAACAGCATTCCAGGGGTAATTTTGTCGCAGTTGCTAATACACACCATCGCATCCACTTTGTGACCGTTGATCATATATTCTATCGAATCGGCAATCAAATCGCGCGAAGGAAGTGAGTAGAGCATTCCATCGTGGCCCATGGCAATACCATCGTCAATAGCAATGGTGTTGAACTCGGCTGCAAAACAACCCAATTTCTCAATCTCGTGTTTCACCATTTGCCCAATGTGGTGCAGGTGTGCATGACCGGGTACAAACTGAGTAAAGGAATTGACTACGGCAATCAATGGTTTTCCCATTTGCTCGTCTTTCATTCCATTGGCACGCCAAAGTGCTCTTGCACCTGCCATGCGTCGGCCCGATGTGCTGGTGTAGCTATTCAGGCGTTTTTTCCTATTGCGTTCTTCTCTTTTAGCTAGTTGCTCTTTAGAGTTTTGTTTTTTATTCATTGTTGTATTTTTTTTCTGGGGGGGGGGTAGCTTCTGCTACACTCTTTTTTCACGAGGAGCGGTAGCTCCTCGTCCTCAGACTATTTCAAAATATAATTCACAATCCACTCCCCCACTTCGGTTGTTGTGCTGGGTGTTTCGCCATTGGCAATGTCGCTTGTTACTATTCCGGCATCCATACTTGCAGCAACAGCTGCACGAATGCAAGCTCCCTCTTCGGGCAATTCAAAAGCATACTCAAACATGAGTGCTGCAGAAAGGATGGCTGCCAAAGGATTGGCAATATTTTTCCCTGCAGCTTCGGGATACGAACCATGAATGGGCTCAAATACCGAGGTGTGCAGTCCAATTGATGCCGAAGGCAACATGCCCATAGAACCAGTTATTACAGATGCCTCATCGGTAAGAATATCTCCAAAAAGATTCTCGGTCACCATCACATCAAAGCTTTTGGGCCACTGAATAATGCGCATAGCGGCATTGTCAACAAACATATACTCTGTTTCCACATCGGGATATTGGGGTGCAATCTCTTGTGCAATTTGTCGCCACAGGCGCGATGTTGCAATCACATTTGCTTTGTCCACCACAGTCACTTTTTTGCGGCGTTGCAATGCAAACTTATAAGCAAGATGCAATATGCGCTCTATCTCTTCGCGTGTATAAACACAGGTGTCATAGGCAGTATTGCCATCTTCGCTTCGGCCTTGAGGACGACCAAAATACATGCCACCCGTCAATTCGCGAATACACATAAAGTCGGCTCCTTCAATAATCTCTGCTCGAAGCGGAGATTTATGCAGCAACGATGGGAATGTTGTAACTGGACGAATATTGGCAAACAATCCTAAATCTTTGCGCATCTTCAATAGTCCCTGTTCGGGACGTACCTTTGCCGAGGGGTTGTTGTCGTATTTTGGCAGACCAATAGCTCCAAATAACACTGCATCAGACTGCATGCACAGATCATGTGTTTCCTGTGGGTAAGGATTGCCAGTTTCGTCAATGGCACAAGCTCCCACACTTGCAAAAGAGTGCTCCAATGTGTGATTAAACTTTTTGCAAATCGCTTTGGTCACATCTAGTGCTTGTTGTGTAATTTCGGGTCCGATACCATCGCCAGGGAGTACTGCTATTTTTAATTTCATATTTTCTATTTTGAGGCCTTCAATAGAAGGGTTGTTGTTCTGTTTAAATTTTAATTCCTGAGTTCACGTTAAAGATACTTTGCCAAAGTCCCCTTTTAGGGGATTTAAGGGTGGAGAGTTGAGTTACAACTCTATGTATCTTATGGAGGGAATATTTCCACTCTCTATCAAGTTCAGCATTTTCATAGTTGCCTTGATGGCAGCAACTGTTTGATCGACATCTAGTCCGCGCGTTTTAAATGTTTTGCCCTCAAATTTCCATGTAATAATGGTCTGCACAAATGCATCTGTTCTTCCTCCAGGAGGAATCACTACGGCATAGTCCAACAATTCGGGAGTAGGTTTGTCTAGTTTCTTATAAATCTTATACATTGCTTTCGAGAAAGCATGGTATTGTCCGTCACCTACAGAAGCTTGTTGATAGATCTCTCCTTTTATAGCTATTTTCACCGTTGCATTGGGGCGTAGCCCATCAACCAATGAGAAAGAATAGTTGAGCATTTGAATATCGTTATCCTCCATGCCATTCTTCAGCACATCCGATATGATGTAGGGCAATTCGTCGAGCGTTACAATCTCTTTCTTGTCGCCCAATTGAATGATCCGTTCTGTCACTTTTGCCATCGACTCATCATCCAACTCAATGCCCAGTGCCAACAAATTATTCATAATATTGGCCTTGCCCGATGTTTTGCCCAGTGCATACTCTCGTGCTCTGTCAAATCGTTCGGGACTTAAATTACTTTGATATAAGTTTTTCTTTTTGTCGCCATCGGCATGAATGCCTGCCACCTGCGTAAAAACATTGTCGCCAATGATGGGCATGTTTTTAGAAATACGCACACCCGAATAACTCTCAATTACTTTGCTCACATAGTAAACATTGTTTTCGTTGATGTTAGTCTTTAGTTGCAAATGGTCGTGAATGAGTGCCAACACACTGGTCAATGAAGCATTGCCAGCCCGTTCGCCCAACCCATTCATGGTCACATGCACACCTTTTGCGCCAGCTTTAATGGCTTCGTACACATTGGCAACTGCCAAATCGTAATCGTTGTGTGCATGAAAATCGAAATGAAGCTGTGGATAGCGTGCCACCATCTTGCTTACATACTCCCTAGTCTTATCTGGATTGAGAATACCCAATGTGTCGGGCAACATAAAACGACGGATGGGTTGGTGTTGCAACTTGTCCATCAATGTGAAGATATACTCTTCAGAATCTTTCATTCCGTTAGACCAATCTTCGAGATAGATATTCGCCTCAACGCCCATCTCTTGGGCATTGGCAATGACCTCCTCTATTTTGGCAAGATGCTCTTCTACGGTTTGTTTCAATTGATACTTACAATGATTGAGCGAACCCTTGCACAATAAATTGACTACCTTGCAACCGGCACTAGTAATCCAATCCAAAGAAACTCGTCCGTCAACAAAGCCCAATACCTCAATCTTATCTATGAATCCGTTTGCTTGTGCCCAGCTTGCAATTTTACGAACAGCCTTGAACTCACCATCCGAAACTCTGGCCGATGCCACTTCAATGCGGTCCACATGTACATCTTCGAGCAATAGCCGCGCTATACTCACTTTCTCTTGCACTGCAAAAGAAACACCCGAAGTTTGCTCGCCGTCGCGCAGCGTAGTATCCATTATCTCTATCATAATACCTGTTGACTTGTTTTTTTATAAAAAACGAGAGCAAACGCTCAATAACTATACGCTCTTTGTTGTTCGTACTTTTCTATTTTTTCTTTGTTCGACAATAAAAAGTCGATATCATCTAAACCATTGAGCAGACAATTCTTTTTGTATGCATTTATCTCAAACGATTCACTTTTGCCCGATACATTGTTGGTCAATTGTTGGTTTATCAAATCTACTGTAACTGTAGTGGCAGGATTGTTTTCGATATCATTGAAAAGCTTTTGCAAGAACTCTTCGCTTATCACAATGGGCAAGATACCATTGTTGAGCGCATTGTTTTGAAATATATCGGCAAAAAAGCTAGATACAATCACTTTGAAGCCATAGCCCCCCAATGCCCAAGCAGCATGTTCGCGACTAGACCCACTACCAAAGTTTTTGCCTGCCACTAATACTTCGCCCGAGTAGGTTGAATCGTTCAGTACAAAATCGGTTTTTGGAGACCCATCCTTATGATAGCGCCAGTCGGCAAAAAGGTTATCGCCAAAGCCTTGGCGTGTAGTGGCTTTTAAGAAACGTGCAGGTATTATTTGATCGGTGTCAACATTCTCTATCGGAAGTGGCACACATGTTGATGTTAGTTGTTTAAATTTTTCCATGTTGATATTGTAACGAAATTATTATTTTGTTTTGTTGTTCCTGAGATAAACGAAGCTTCTGCTTCATACACGAGGAGCAGGAGCTCCATACTCCCCAGGAGCTTATTATGCAATCACAGTTTCTATATCGAATACCTCACTCGGATTAGTAATCTTTCCCGTCACTGCTACAGCAGCGGCCACCAATGGCCCCGCCAGAATAGTGCGAGAACCGGGTCCTTGACGACCCTCGAAGTTCCTATTAGAAGTAGAAACAGCATATTTGCCTGCCGGTATTTTATCATCGTTCATGGCCAAACAAGCCGAACAACCGGGTTGACGTAGCTCAAATCCTGCCTCATTCAATATCTTATCTAAGCCTTCGGCTTCTATTTGCTTGCGTACTTTCCAACTACCAGGTACCAACCATGCGGTAATGTTGTCGGCTTTTTGTCTGCCTTTCACATGTTCGGTAAACAAACGGAAATCTTCTATACGCCCATTGGTACAACTTCCCAAGAACACATAATCTACTTGTTTGCCTTCTAGTTTCTCGCCCGACTCGAAACCCATATATTTCAATGAATTCTGAAAAGATTTCTTCCCTGCTTCATCAATTTCGGCCAAGTCTGGTATGCTACCATCTATGTACATGCCCATTCCCGGGTTGGTTCCGTAGGTTATCATTGGTTTTATTTTCGAAGCATCATAAGTTACCTCTTTGTCAAACTTAGCGCCTTGGTCGGTTTTCAATGTCTTCCAATAAGCCAACGCCTTGTCCCAATCTTCGCCTTTGGGGGCAAACTCACGCCCATGTATGTAATCGAAGGTTTTCTCATCGGGTGCAATCAGACCGCCACGTGCTCCCATCTCTATGCTCAAGTTGCACATGGTCATTCTTGCCTCCATAGATAGTTCACGAATAGCCTCACCGGCATATTCAACAAAATATCCAGTAGCACCACTTGTAGAGAGTTGAGAAATCATGTAGAGAGCCAAATCTTTTGCGCCCACCATTGGGTTCAATTTACCCTCGAAGTTTACGCGCATAGTTTTGGGGCGAGTTTGCAAAATGCACTGCGACACCAACACCATCTCCACTTCGCTTGTGCCAATACCAAAGGCAATTGTGCCAAAAGCACCATGAGTAGAAGTATGGCTATCGCCACACACAATGGTCATACCTGGTTGGGTATATCCATTTTCTGGCCCAATTACATGCACTATACCATTCTTGGAGTGTCCCAAGCCATAATGTGTAAGACCAAACTGTGCCGCATTTTTGGCCAATGTATCTACCTGTAGGCGAGATATAGCATCCTTAATTGGGCTTTCTTGCCCCTCAGTAGGGATGTTATGGTCGGCCGTTAGTATTGTTTGTTTCGGACGAAACACTTTTAGTCCTCGTTGGCGCAATCCTGCAAAAGCTTGCGGACTGGTCACTTCGTGACACAAGTGCCTGTCTATATAAAGTTGTGTTGGCCCATCTTCTACGGTAGTCACAACATGATTGTCCCAAATTTTATCGAATAATGTTTTCATATTTTATTCTCTGTTTGCCCGTGAGCTATTATAATAGTTTTAAAATTTATATATGATTTATCTTATTTCCTTAATCCACAAATTTATTCACAGCATCTACAAAGGCTTCCACCGAAGCCGACACAATATCTGTATTGGCCGAAAACCCGTAGTACAATACACCTTGGTGTTCCACTTGCATGTGTACTTTTCCCACATCGTCGCTACCACGATTAATGGCCTGTATCAAGAACTCTTCTATCACTACCTCTCTCCTGATAATTTCTTTCACCGCTTTTATGGCAGCATCCACAGGACCGTTGCCACTAGCCGAAGCCTCAAAATGCTCGCCTGCAATTTCCAAACCAATACTGGCCACATTGCGCAAACCAATACCACTTGTAACCTGTAGGTAGTCTATCTTTATGCGACTCTTTACCGATTCTTTTCCAACCAATTTCAAGACATCTTCGTCTTTAATATCTTTTTTCTTATCGGCAAGGGCCAAGAACTTGTCATAAACAACATCCAGCTCTTCATTGTTTAGCTTCACGCCCAATATTGTGAGTCTGCTGTTAAGAGCGGCTCTACCGCTTCGTGCAGTCAAGATAATAGAACTATCATCAATTCCCACATCTTTTGGATTAATAATTTCGTAAGTTTCTACGTTTTTCAACACCCCATCTTGATGAATACCTGATGAATGCGCAAAAGCATTACGTCCTACAATGGCCTTGTTGGGTTGCACGGGCATATTCATAAGGCTCGACACTAATCTGCTGGTAGAATATATTTTCTTTGCATTTATATTTGTTTCATAGCCTAGATCTTTGTGACTTTTCAGGGCCATTACCACCTCTTCGAGCGCACTATTTCCTGCTCGCTCACCAATACCATTTATGGTAACTTCTACCTGGCGTGCACCATTTATAACTCCAGATATTGTATTGGCTGTAGCCATACCCAAATCTTGGTGACAATGTGTAGAAAGAATAGCATTCTTAAGGTCAACATTGTCAATCAGGTATTTTATCTTAGCGCCATATTCGTGCGGGAAACAATAGCCAGTGGTGTCGGGTATGTTTATAACCGTGGCACCTGCATTTACTGCCGCTTGCACCACACGCGCCAAGTACTCATTTTCGGTACGTCCGGCATCTTCTGCATAAAACTCTACATCGTCCACAAAATTGCGGGCATAAGTAACAGCCTTGATGGCACGCTCTATAATCTCTTCGCGATTAGATTTAAATTTGTACTTAATGTGGGGGTCCGATGTGCCAATACCTGTATGAATACGTTTGCGCTTTGCAAACCTAAGCGACTCGGCAGCCACTTCAATATCCTTTTCCACAGCACGTGTAAGTGCACATATCACAGGCCATGTTACGGCTTTGGATATCTCTACAATGGAGTTGAAGTCTCCGGGGCTAGATATAGGGAAACCCGCCTCAATCACATCTACGCCCAGCATCTCAAGTGCTTTGGCTACTTCAATCTTCTCAATTGTATTCAACTGGCATCCAGGAACCTGTTCTCCGTCGCGCAATGTAGTATCAAAAATGTAAACTCTTTCCATGCTGTTTTTTCTATTTATTAAGTAATAAAAAAACCTCTCTCACACGGTGAGAAAGGTTTTTATAAATATCTTGTTAGCTTTAACTTTTAAATATTCCTATCTCACCTGCTGAGTTAATCCCAGAAGTAGTACGACAGAAATAATAATATTGTTGAAATGATTGTTCATCTGCTAATTCTTATTTTGAATCACAAAGAAATAGTAAATATTCGATATATCAAAACTTTTCTCTGCTTTTATTTAAAAAAGATTGCATTTTGATAGTGTTACATGCCAAGGCATTGCAATCTGTAAGCAATAGCGATACTTTTAGGAGGTATTGCAGTTTCTTTCATTCACTCAATTGTGCAGCCCCAGGATATACGGATACCTGGAATATACGGAGCTCCTGCTCTGCATTTTTCATTTCCCATATCATTCATATTCATTTTTCTCACTCATCTAACACATACCAC
>CAYVLC010000012.1:7672-29155 GCA_964452155.1 uncultured Dysgonomonadaceae bacterium | reverse complement strand
ATTAACTAAGTAAAAGCGATAGCCATTTCATATAATCTTTGTTGAAAGGGCTTTGCCCTAAAACCGGCTTACCAGCAAAATTACGTGTTTTGTCTATTTATTTATTACACGCAAAGTACAGTTCGCACCTCGTAGCTCTGGTGTAGAAGGAATATCAATTTACTACACCACAGCAAGGCTCCTAACGGAGCTAAAGGCTTTGATTTTAAATATAAACTCTTTTGTTAAAATAGGTCGCATCAATTTTAATTATACAACAATATGTAACTAATGTAGTACCCTTATGAATATATTAGCTGCAAGTGCTCCATAGGAGCAACTCTGTCTGTAGTAAACCCATACCCACCTCACCCCAAGCGCCGGAGGTGCGGCCTGTAAAATGTTTGCAGCAAAACTGTTTAATAAAACTTGACAGTAAAATGTAAAGCAAACACACACTTTTGTATATTATCCCATTTCAATGTCATTTTCTTCTTTTTTTCCCAATAATAAATTGTGTGGGGTCTCGGAATGACAGTGGTTTCTTAATTCTTAATTCTCCGTACCCTCTGTGATAAAGGCACTTTAGCATAGCTCATTAACGCATTTTTCCGATTCTCGAGTTTTCGAGTTCCTAGTTTCAATTTTTCTACACCTCAACCCTCCAATGCTGCACGGCAATATTCTAAACACTTTTGCACCTCTTTCACAGCATCAGAATTTTCAGGAATCTCATATTCCAACTCTATATCACAATGAATATCCCAGTTATTTTCTCTCACCAATTGAAGAATGCCAGCTACATCAGTTTCGCCTTTCCCAAAGGGCATATTTGTGTTGGGAGATGAAGCATTGGGGCCAGTTTTATCTTTAATATGAACACTCACAATTCTGTTGTGTAGTCTCTCTATCAATAGTTTTGGGTCTTTTCCGGTGGCTCCGTAATAATGGCCTGCATCAAAATTCAACATCAGGTTGGAGCCATACGCTAGGTGTTTTTCGAAGCTAAAGCTTGGGTCGCCTGGTTGTAGATGGTTGTGAAAAACAACATATAGGTTGTGTTTTTCTGCAAATGGAGCAAATTTCTTTGCAGCATCTTCAGAAATCTCCATGCTTATACCCTTTGCACCAAGAGTTTTACAGACATTAAAAACATAATCAATCTCACCCTCAGACCACCTATGACTACCAAGTTTGAGAATATGAATATTTACACCCTCTTTGTCGAACTTTGCTTTTATCTCCTCAAACTTATCCATAGACACACTTTCCCTCCACTTTTTTGTGGCTTCGGCATCTTTTCCTTTTGGAGCTCCAGCATACTCTTCAACAGCACTCCCCATAAGCTCTACAGAACTTATTCCAGACTCTACAACATACCCCAAAATGGCATCAAGATTTTTGCTTGGCATGCTCCTATAGCTATATGTTATAGTGCCTACCTGCACCCCTTCTATTTTAGAGTTCACCTGTGCATATCCCTTTGTAGAAAATGAGAAAAACAAAACCACCATTGCTACAATTACGCAATACTTTTTCTTAATTTGATGTTTCATAATTATTTATTTAAAATGAATATATATATATACATATCTTTGTCTATATCAACAGATTTGCAAAAACAAGCAAAGGGGTATATGCAAAACAAACGCACACAATTATAGTCCCATTTTTTTGTTGCAAAACTACAACGAAGTTAAATAAATATTTTAGATTGGTACTATAAAAATTGAAGAAATGTGAGATGAGAGAGGGTTAAGGGTTAAGTTAAGACTGCTAACAGCCAATGGATAACGCCTAACAGCGGTCTCTAGTCCCTAGTCTCTAGTTCCTTTCAAAAGATTCCTCACTCCGTACCAATGACATATTTTTGCAACATGCTATATATGAGACAATAAAAACTTTTACGTTTTGACTTATTAACTGATAAAAGCGATAGCCATTTCATATAATCTTTGCTGAAAGGGCTTTGCCCTAAAACCCGGCTCACCAGTAAAATTATGTGTTTTGTCTATTTCTTATTACACGCAAAGAACAGTTCGCATCTAACGGAGCTCTGGTGTAGAAGGAATATCAATTTACTACACCACAGCAAGGCTCCTAACGGAGCTAAAGGCTTTGATTTTAAATATAAACCCTTTCATTAAAATAGGTCGCATCAATTTTAATTATACAACAATATGTAACTAATGTAGTACCCTTATGAATATATTAGCTGCAAGTGCTCCAGAGGAGCAACTCTGTCTCTAGTAAACCCATACCCACCTCACCTCAAGTGCCGTAGGTGCAACCTGTAAAATGTTTGCAGCAAAACTGTTTAATAAAACTTGATAGTAAAATGTAAAGCACACTCACACACTTTTGTATAATATCCCATTTCAATGTCATTTTCTTCTTTTTTTCCCAATAATAAATTGGATGGGGTCTCGGAATGAGAAAGGTTCTTGAGTGACAGTGGCCGTTAAGGCCTATACTAAAATTCATTGTCAATTTTCAATTAACTGAGCATTTAATTGTCAATTATCTCACTGCTAGCACCTAACCGCTATTCCAGTCTCTAGTTTCTTTCAACAGATTCTCACTCCGTGTAGGAATGACAGGGGTTTTATAAAAACTCCCCCCTCCGCTCCCAAAAGCCCCCCTTTAAAAAAATAGATACCCATATTATGTTCAAAATTGAGAGATTCGTATTATATTTGTGGTAAAGGAAAATAACAATAAATATAATAAGACATGGGAAGAGTATTAATAATAGGTGCCGGAGGTGTAGGCACCGTAGTTGCTAACAAAGTAGCTCAAAACAAAGATGTCTTTACAGACATCATGCTAGCCAGTCGTACCAAAAGCAAGTGCGACGCCATTGCCCAAGATGTAAAGAAACGTACAGGTGTAAGTATTGCTACAGCCAAAGTAGATGCAGACAATGTGCCAGAACTGGTAGCACTATTGAATGAGTTTAAACCCAAAATAGTAATCAATGTAGCACTACCCTACCAAGACCTCACTATAATGGATGCTTGTCTGGAGGCGGGAGTAAGCTATATGGACACCGCCAACTACGAGCCACTAGACGAAGCCAAGTACGAGTATAGCTGGCAGTGGGCATATCACGATAGATTTAAGGAGGCAGGCCTTACAGCCATACTTGGTTGTGGTTTCGACCCCGGTGTGACCAGTATTTTTACAGCCCATGCTGCAAAGCACCATTTCGATGAGATACACTACCTAGATATTGTAGATTGCAATGCGGGTGATCATGGCAAGGCTTTTGCCACCAACTTCAACCCCGAGATAAATATACGCGAGGTGTCGCAAAAAGGTAAGTACTACAAAGATGGCGAGTGGATTGAAACCGAACCACACGAAATACACCAACCAATCACATATCCAGAGATTGGGCCAAAGGAGTCGTACCTAATTTATCACGAAGAGTTGGAGTCGTTGGTAAAAAACTTTCCTACCATCAAGCAAGCCCGCTTTTGGATGACATTTGGCCAAGAGTACCTTACACACCTTCGTGTAATACAAAACATTGGCATGGCGCGCATTGATGAGGTAGAATACCAGGGACAAAAAATTGTGCCCATACAGTTCTTAAAAGCCGTTTTACCCGATCCGGGCGAACTAGGAGAAAACTACACCGGCCAAACATCTATTGGATGCCGCATAAGGGGCATAAAAGATGGCAAAGAGCGCACCTATTACATATACAACAATTGTAGCCACGAGGCAGCCTACAAAGAAACCGGGACACAAGGGGTGAGCTACACAACGGGTGTGCCAGCCACTATAGGCGCACGCATGTTTATGCAAGGACTTTGGAGCAAACCGGGGGTGTATAATGTAGAGCAATTTAATCCAGATCCGTTTATGGAACAACTAAATGTGCAAGGGCTACCTTGGCACGAACTGTTTGACATAGACCTAGAATTGTAGCTTAATAATAATAAAAACAAGCCTTGCAGTGATTACTGCAGGGTTTTTTTATATTTTTGTATTGAACTTCTAAAAAAAAAGGCCAGCATATACAAAACAATAAATATGAAACCTAAAAGCTTAGTAAACATAGGAGACTATAGCAGAGACGATATAATGCGAATTATCGAAACTGCCGCTAAATTTAAGGACAATCCAAACCGCTCTCTCTTGAAAGGCAAAGTGTGTGGCACGCTGTTCTTTGAACCCTCTACACGCACGCGTTTGAGTTTCGAGACAGCCATCAACAGATTGCAAGGTCGCATAGTGGGTTTTTCTGACACTGCCACTAGCAGTGCCACCAAAGGCGAGTCGCTCAAAGACACCATTATGATGGTGAGCAACTACACCGACATCATTATCATGCGCCACCACCTAGAGGGTTCGGCTAGGTATGCCTCTGAGGTATCGCCAGTACCCATCATCAATGCAGGCGATGGCTCAAACCAGCACCCCACACAAACAATGTTGGATATATTTAGTATTCACGAAACGCAAAAAACACTTGAGAATCTCACCATAACTATTGTAGGCGACCTAAAATACGGGCGAGCTGTGCACTCCCTCATAGAGGGCCTTTCGCATTTCAATCCTACATTTAATTTTGTTGCCCCCGAGGAGATGAAAATTCCCGAAAAGCACAAAGCATCGTGCAAGACAAAAGGAATTACCTACCACGAATATACAAATTTCTCTGCAAAGTCTATCAATAGTGCAGATATACTATATATGACACGCGTGCAAAAAGAGAGATTTACAGATCTGATGGAGTACGAGAAGGTAAAGAATGTTTACACCCTGAGAAACGATATGCTAAAACACTCTAAACCCAACCTAAAAGTATTGCACCCTTTACCTCGTGTAAAAGAGATAGACCAAGATGTGGACAATAATCCAAAAGCATACTATTTTGAGCAAGCGCGCAACGGTATTTTCACACGCCAAGCCGTTATTTGCGATCTGCTAAACATAAATGTGGACTAAAACAGACCTACCCCCCTTTCCTCTACTCCACTTTATATGCATATTGGAGCAAACAGAGAGAGACAGAGAAAGATATACACCCTAAACCAAAATAAGTATAATAAAATAGAAACAATATGGGCAAAGCATTACAAGTAGCAGCACTAAAAAGCGGTACTGCCATAGACCACATCCCATCTGACCAACTCTTTAAGGTAGTGAAGCTACTGAAACTGCATGAGTTGAAAAACAGAATTACTATTGGTAACAATCTCAATAGCCGAAAAATGGGAACCAAAGGTATCATTAAAATAGCCGATAAGTTTTTTGAAGAAGACGAGATTAATCGTATTGCCCTAGTTGCACCCAAAGTGAAACTCAATATTATAAAGGACTACGATGTGGTAGAGAAACGACGCGTATCGCTACCCGATGTACTCACAGGAATTGTAAAGTGCAACAACCCCAAATGTATAACCAACAACGAACCAATGCCTACACGCTTTAATGTTGTTGACAAAGATAAAGTGATACTGCAATGTCACTATTGTGAAATAAAAATAAATAAAGAAGAAATCATATTAAGCAAAAGCAAATGAAACAAGACTGGAAACCAGGCACAATGATATACCCCTTGCCAGCCCTCATGGTGAGCTGTGGCACTACCCCCCAAGAGTACAATATAACAACAGTGAGTTGGGTGGGCACAGTGTGCACCAATCCTCCATTATGTTACATATCGCTCAGACCCGAGCGCCACTCTTACAATATTATAAAACGCAACATGGAGTTTGTAATCAACCTCACCAATAAAGATTTGGCAAAAGCAACCGATTGGTGTGGTGTAAGATCGGGCCTTCACAACAACAAGTTTGAAGCAATGAACCTTACCCCCGCAAAATCAAAGGTCATCAATACTCCTATTATTCAAGAGTCGCCCATATCTATTGAGTGCAAGGTAAAAGAAATAATAGAATTAGGGTCGCACCACATGTTTATTGCAGAGGTGGTAAATGTGCAAGCCGACAACAAATACTTCGACCCCACAACCGGACAGTTTCAGATGGAGAGAGCCAACCTAATAGCCTATGCGCATGGCAACTACTACGAACTAACCAAACATATTGGCAAATTTGGCTGGAGCGTAGAAAAGAAAAAAACCAAACCCAAATCACGCAAAAACAGATAATGCACACACGCTCTGCCCGCTGCACAATCTATATAATCTCTATTATCTTTATAACAACTAAGTAAATGTTACTAAATATACCCCACAATTTCCCTGCACTAGAACTGCTCGCAAAAGAGCAATTCTCTATATCCGACCTTATACTCACAAACAAACATGCCAAACCGCACCTCAAAGTGGCCATACTAAACCTAATGCCACTAAAGATTGATACCGAGGCAGATATGCTACGCATTATGAGTAATAGCCCGCTATACATTCATTTAGATTTTATTTACTTAGAGAGCCACACGCCAAAAAACACACCTATTGAGCACATACATAAGTATTACAAACCTTTTTCGGCAATAAAAGACAACCAATACGATGGTTTCATAGTCACTGGGGCACCTGTAGAGCTGCACCCTTTTGAAGAGGTAAGTTACTGGCCCGAGCTACAGGGCATTTTCGATTGGGCTCGCCGCAATGTTACATCTTCGCTCTATATTTGTTGGGGTGCACAGGCTGCTTTGCACCATTTTCATGAAGTGCCAAAATACGAATTAGAGAAAAAACTGTTTGGCGTATATCCACATATTGTATCAGACACATCTTTTCCGTTGTTTCGTGGGTTCGACGACCTGTTTTATGTACCCCACAGCCGCCACACCACCATACTCAGAAAAGATATAGAGCTTCACCCCGAGCTTACCATTCTGTGCGAAACAGACGATGCCGGTATATACTTAATTGCAGATACTACCAGAAACGAATTCTTCATAACAGGCCACTCAGAATATGCTCCAATGGCGCTACACAAAGAGTATGTGAGAGACATGCAAAAGGGATTGAATACAGTGGGGGTGCCATACAACTACTATCCAGACAATGATCCAGACAAAGCCCCTCTGGTTTTATGGCGCAGCCACTCTAGTTTGCTATTCAACAATTGGTTGCACTATTTTTGCTACTGCTCTACAAAAGATTTAAAGAGTTGATAATTTAGAATTGAGTGTTACATTGAGTGTCTTTTCAGACCACTGGGAAAAATCTGCCTGCATATCATGCTATCACATATAAATGATTGGCACGCTGATAGGACTTATTGGCGCTGATAGATGGGGGGTCGTTTACATTGTGGTTACAAGAAGTGGTCGAGTTTAGAGTTTTCGAGTTTCAATTCCTGCATTTCACTGCTAACAGCCTATGGCCCTCTAGTCAACCAACTGCCATTTTTTTGCCCCTATATTTTTTAACACTCAATATATTTCATACCTTTGCACAGCAAAATTGTTGTACACAATAGATAGCGGTACGAGGATGATACAAAACAGAATGAACTTCTTTTGACAAAAAAATGTTCCATATAAGTTCTTATCAATATATTTACAAATCATTCTCTACACTTACTACTATATATACAAAGACTGTATGACAATATTTTCATTTTTTGAACGTAGCAAGAAGAGCAGCAATATTACTTCTCTTACACCCGCCGAGTTTAAAGACCTCATTACCAACAACAAAATTCAATTGGTAGATGTGCGCACTCGCCAAGAATACAACCATCGCAAAATAGATGGTGCACAACTTATAGATATATACGATGCCAACTTTGAGGATATTGTGCACACAAACCTTGATGTTTCTATTCCAGTAGCAGTTTACTGCCACAGTGGCATCAGAAGCATAGGTGCAGCAAAAATATTGGCAACCTACGGATTCACTGTATATAACTTAAGGGGCGGCATACTATTTTGGAAATAGAACCACCTACAATTTATTTTTTAAATATAGACGTATGAACGAACAAGAACAGATTGAACAAATAACTCAATCGACCAACCTTATCAGAAATTGGTCAATGGAATTTCTGGCCAATTTAGGAATAAACGCTCAGTTTATCAAGTACATCAACCTGCTTTTTCTAATAGCGGTAGTTGTAGTCTTGGTATATATTCTACAAGTAGTTACACGCAAAATTCTGACCGCCGTTTTAGAGAGAACATCAAAAATGAAAAGATTGTCTTTCCTACAATTTGCCCTCAACAGAAAATTGCCGCACTACATAGCCATGATAGTTCCCTTTAGCCTAATAAAAGGGTCCATACCTACCATTTTTTTCGATTTTCCCAAAACAATGGCTTTTTTCAATAAAATGGCCGATGCTTATCTTGTTTTTTACGTCTTGTGGCTACTATCGGCAGTGCTCAATACGTTTTCTGATATGCTATCTCAACGAGATTCGCTGAAGGATAAACCCCTAAAAAGCTACTTTCAGGTAGTCAAAATATTTGTCTATGCCATAGGAATACTCATTCTTATATCGATACTAATAAGCGAAAACCCATCTGTTTTGCTGGGCGGTATTGGTGCAGCATCGGCCATACTTATGTTGGTCTTCAAAGACACCATTATGGGGTTTGTAGCCAGCATTCAACTATCGGCCAACGATATGGTGCGCATTGGCGATTGGATAACAATGGGCAAGTTTAGTGCAGACGGAGATGTCATAGAAATAAACCTTACCACAGTAAAAATTCGTAATTTCGATAAAACTATCTCCTATATACCCCCCTACTCATTGGTGTCGGAGTCTTTTCAGAACTGGAGGGGCATGCAAGAAACGGGCGGACGACGCATCAAAAGATCGGTACACATAAAACAATCATCAATAAGATTTATAGATGAGAAAGAGCTGCACCACTTCAAACGCATTCAAGGCATATCTGCCTATATAGATGAGCGCCATGCCCAAATAAAAAAATATAACAAAGAGGTGGGTGCCGACAAAACGGTAGCCGTAAATGGGCGCAACCTCACAAATATGGGGCTCTTTAGATCTTACGTAGAGGGATATTTGCGTAGCCACCCTCAAATAAAGCAAGATATGATGATAATGGTGCGCCAGCTCGACCCCACCTCAAAAGGTGTGCCGCTAGAGTTGTACATGTTTGCCGATACCACAGTATGGGCAAAGTACGAGGGCATTGTAGCCGATATTTTCGACCATATATTGGCAGCAATGAAATTTTTCGATTTAGAAATATTCGAAGATGTATCAAATCCTATCGGGTTTCAACAACAACAACAACTTCACACTCAGACACAAGGGCAAGTAGAAAATATTGAGAAATAAGAGAAATAAATTATAAATAACGAATTGCGAATTGTAATGTATCTTTTGTGCTTTAGAGACAACGGTTTATGGTGTGTTTTGTAAGCTTAATGGGTTTAAATGTTTATTCGGTTTAGTGGCTAATAGTGGCCATTAAGCCATATAATTTTTTTTCTGAGTTTCGATTTTTTTCTAATTTCCATTTGGCATTTAATCACTCTTCCTTAGTGCTTAATATCTAGTTGTTACATATCAGCACATAGTTGACACACCTAAGGCGCTTAGCCGTCTCTGAACATCGTTTTACAAAACCCTATAGGGTTTCGGGGTTCTAAGAGATGCAAAATATCAGCGCATCGCTTACATATTGTGTCAAGAAATAGGCATTACAAATTCAAGATAATGATAAATATCTTCCCTTGTGTTTTATAATAAGCAGCCTTGTACCAATGAGTGCTATAATTGTTTTATTGTCTTTCTTAAAACCAACTTACAGTTCGCACCTATGGAGTGCTAGGAGCCGTCAATTTTAAGGATTTTGCTGAAATTGATTGAATTTATCTGTGCCAATCCGTCCAATCAGCGTCAAGCGTGTTCTAGTCTTTATGGCTGCAGGCAATCAACGTATTTCCTAGTCCTAGTCCCTAATTCCTAGTTCCTTTCAAAAGATTCCTCACTACGCACCAATGACATATTTTTGCAACATGCCATATCTGAGACAATAAAAACTTTTACGTTTTGACTTATTAACTGAGTAAAGCGATAGACATTTCATATAATCTTTGCTGAAAGGGCTTTGCCCTAAAACCGGCTCACCAGTAAAATTACGTGTTTTTTCTATTTCTTATTACACGCAAAGAACAGTTCGCATATAACGGAGCTCTGGTGTAGAAGGAATATCAATTTAATACACCACAGCAAGGCTCCTAACGGAGCTAAAGGCTTTGATTTTAAATATAAACCCTTTCATTAAAACAGGTCGCATCAATTTAATTATACAACATTTAAGTAACTAATGTACTACCCTTATGAATATATTAGCTGCAAGTGCTCCAGAGGAGCAACTCTGTCTGTAGTAAACCCATACCCACGTCACCTCAAGCGCCTTAGGTGCGACCTGTAAAATGTTTGCAGCAAAACTGTTTAATAAAACTTGACAGTAAAATGTAAAGCAAACACACACACTTTTGTATAATATCCCATTTCAATGTCATTTTCTTCTTTTTGCCCAATAATAAATTGGGTGGGGTCACGGAATGACAGGAGTTTATGAGTTTTCGTTCTTAATTCTTAATTCATTTAAGTTTTTCACAATTATAATGACTACTTTTGCACCGTAAAAATAACACAATAAAAAAACAGAAAAAAAATGAAAAGTGGAAATCCCGCAGTGGTAGGATTGGCAGGTTTTGGAATGACTACATTCTTGCTCCAATTGCACAATCTAGGATTGGTTAGTTGGGGCCCTGTAATAAGCATGGGGCTCATATTTGGAGGTTTGGCACAGATGATTGCTGGCTTTCAGGAACAAAAAATGGGCAATAACTTCGGATACAGTGCCTTTGTATCTTATGGTGCCTTTTGGATTGGGCTTAGTATCATAAAGTTGCTCAATCATTACGGAGTGTATGCATCAAGCACTCAAGACTTAGGCTTTTATTTATTGGGTTGGACACTCTACACTGCCATCATGTTTGTGGCCTCGCTACGTGTACACAAAGCTATGACTATCACTTTTGGAACACTACTTATTGGATTTATTTTATTGGTGCTCGAGCATTTCTACCTTCCGCAGCTAAAAGCTCTAGCGGCAATAGACCTTATTGTTTGTGCCTTTGCTGCATGGTATATGATGGCAGGCATTATAATAAACGATCTGGCAGGCAAAACAGTCTTGCCCATGGGCCAAAAGTTTGTTAAATAGCTGTTGTCATAATGGAGCAAAGTGCCGATGAGATGGTGATTAATTGTGTCTTTTGTAGGTTGAATGGATTTAATCGTTTAAGTAGTAGATAATGGCCATTAAGGCCTATAAAAAGTCAATACTGCGGCCGCTTTGCTCAAAAAAACTAGCGTGCAAAAGGCTGAAATCGTCAAAAATTCTAGCCTAAAGGCTAGACTGATTGCATTAGCACCGAATGGCTTCTTGTCTCTGGTTTCTGGTTCCTTGTCACTTGCTACACCACCTTTCGCACTTGTTTTTCGGCTCATCGGTCCATCTCGGGCGCCATAGAAATGTTGATGTAGATAGATGATTATAAGGGAAAGTAATTGAAAATTGACAACAATGATTGGTGATGGTATGCGGTGTTTGGTATACGGTATGGGAATGACGTAAAACAATGTCGTCCTGAACGGAGTGAAGCATCTTTTGACTACTTGCAAAGTTTTTGAAACAGATTCCTCATCTATTTGCAGAGCATGAAGTAGAGATAGACATGGCACCCCCCTCGTTTGCAATGCTTATTAGAACTACCACAACCTCGAAGAGGTTGCATGTTTATAGCCCAACCATAAAGATATAAACAGACGACCACATCGTGGTCGCAACTTTTATTCTCGTACAGAGCTATCAACATGTAATCCCTTCGGGATTAGTGACAGGCAGGTAGATTGTGAGTGCATTTATCCGTGCTTATCAGTCGCATCCGCTTCATCCGTTGGCCAATATTTCACATGCGGCAGCATGCCATTCAATCTTGTATTTTGTTTACAAAAGGAGAGGTCGCGACCTGTCTCTTCTACAAGGGGGTATAAATGATTTAGAGAGAAAGAGACGCGATAAATCGCCGTCTCTACAGTGCTACAGATACATTGTAATCTGCTTACTGCTTGCTCACTGTTTACTCTTAATTCCCTGTGTCCTCTGTGGTAAAACCAATTGGCCGCACGCCATCAATGCATTTCCTAGTCTCGAGTTTCAAGTCTTGATTTCCGCATGTCTCTAGTCCCTAGTCTCTTTTTTAACCACACCGATACGGGAATCGGCGCCATCCAGAACAACACTGAGTTTGTAAGTAACAGCTATTCTGTTTCTATTTACATTTTACTGTTTTTTAAATTAATAATGATGCTCACATAATTGATACTCCAAATAAATTCTTATTTTTGTATTATCTAGTGCTTCTGCATATAGTTAGAGCACACCCAGTAGCATTTTTTTAATTAAAAACCTATACTCTATGATCACAACAGCAAAACTCAATTGCCTGAGCCTTAGCAACTCAAAAACCTATGTGCTTGCTTCTCTTTTTGTGTTAGGAAACTTAGTGTTTCCACAACTGGCCCATTTGATACCACAAGGCGGTCTGATACTTCTGCCCATCTATTTTTTTACGTTAGTGGCGGCCTATAGATACGGATTTTTTGTGGGTATGCTCACAGCAATACTGTCACCCCTAGCCAACTCACTGCTATTTGCAATGCCTCCTGTGGCGGTGCTACCAGCAATAATGATTAAATCTATTGTGTTGGTAATTGCAGCCAGTTTAGCCGCAAAACATTTTGGTGGGGTTTCTTTTCTAGGAGTTTTGCTGGCAGTGCTGGCATATCAGTTTGTTGGTACTGCTTTTGAGTGGATACTTACCCAAAACCTACATGTTGCCCTGCAAGACGTGCGCTTGGGTATGCCTGGAATTTTATTGCAAATTGTAGGCGGATACTTTGTGCTGAAACTTATGAGCCGCAAAGCTGAATAATTTGGGCCGCCATACTGCACCTTAATAGAAGCTAAAGCATTGCTTGCTCTCTCTCACTAAAACACTATGTGCCTATGCTCCCCACCAAATCTTTTGAAGAGGTATTGCTAAAGTTTAAAGCAATAAAGTTTACCGAAAATTTTGATATGATAGTTGCCATTGCCAATGGGGGGGTTATTCCAGCGGCAATCATTAATCAGAGGCTAAATATAGAGCTAAATTTATTGAAAATAAACCTACGCGATCCTCATCAAAAACCTAAATTCGATGCGCCTCGACTATTAGAACCAATTAGTTTCGACTTCAAAAACAAAACTATTCTTTTGGTTGAAGACCGTGTTAAGAGTGGTGCAACGGTGCGCTTAGCACTTTCCCTTTTGCAAGATGCAGCACTCGTAAAAACATTTGCTGTAAATGGCAATGCAGACTATGAGTTGTATAACGAAGCCTGCTTTCGATTCCCTTGGATTATATGATGACAGATCAAATTAAACTTGTTTTAGTAATGTGTTTGTGCATCTGTTTTGCACAGCAACCACACGCACAGGAGACACAAAACATAAAAGATAGCATACAGCTTGACGAGGTTATTGTAACTGGTACATCACGTACTATTAGCATACGCCACCTACCCATGAGTATTTCAGTTGTCAGCAACAGAGAAATTAAAAACAGACTCGAACCCTCACTTCTACCATTGTTGAGTGAGGAAGTGCCTGGTCTGTTTATAACTCAGCGTGGAGTAATGGGATATGGCGTGGCAGCAGGAGCTGCAGGCGCAATGAATGTAAGAGGAATTGGTGGTGCACCCACAGCAGGAGTCTTAGTATTGATAGATGGCAATCCGCAATATATGGGGCTCATGGGCCATCCGCTTGCCGATAGTTACCAATCTATTATGACCGAGAAAGTAGAAGTAATAAGGGGCCCTGCCTCTATGCTTTACGGATCGAATGCTATGGGAGGGGTCATTAATATTATAACCAAACAAACCAGTGCTAATAAGAATCACGCTTCAGCACAAGTTATGTATGGAAGTTACAACACCCTAAGTGCAGAAGCATCTGCTGTTGCAAGAAAAAATGCGCTACAAGGAACATTCAATATTGGATATAATCGGTCGGATGGACATCGCGATAACATGCAATTTGAACAGTTGAATGGATATGGTAAGTTGGGGTATGAGTTTAACTCAAATTGGACCTCTTATATTGATTTGAATTTATCTACTACCAAAAGCTCTAACCCTGGTCCTGTTACAAACGAAATCATAGATAACGATGCCAATGTCATGCGAGGAGTAACATCTGCTGCTTTTCAGAACAACTTTGATAAGACATCGGGAGCATTAAAACTATATTACAATTTTGGTGCGCATGAGATTAATGATGGATACAAACCTGGAGAGAGTCCTCTACCCTATCGTTTTCAATCGACCGATCAAATGATGGGCCTATCGGCGCATCAGTCTTATTCTCTATTCACCAACAACAATACAACAACAGGCATAGATTTGCAACGATTTGGAGGAAAAGCTTGGAATGAATTCTCTATTCAAATGGAGGATAAATCACTTGTCGACGTCCATTTATACGAAGTAGCCGGATATGTGCATACCCAACAATCTCTACTTGCCAACAAACTTTGGCTCAATGCAGGGGTTCGCTTAGACTATCACGAAAAGAATGGTGCTGAATGGATACCTCAATTGGGTATTAGCTACTCACCTACTTCCAACAATGTGTTGAAAGCAATGGTAAGCAAAGGATTTCGCAATGCTACCATTAGAGAGATGTATATGTTTCCTCCTCAAAACCCCGACTTGAAACCAGAGAGATTGATGAACTACGAAGTTTCGTACACACAAAACTTACTTCAAAACAGATTATCAATGGGGTTGAATGTATTCTATATAGATGGCGAGAATATGATACAGACTAACTTTGTAGATGGCAGACCCATCAACTTAAACAGTGGAAAAGTAGAAAACAAAGGTGTGGAGATAAGCTCAAAATTGCAGATAAGTAAATCAATCAACCTTTCTGCCAATTATAGCTACTTGGATATGAAGCATGCCATATTGGGAGCACCTAAGCATAAATTGTATGTAGGCGGCAATTTCACTAAAGAGAGATGGAGCTTCTCTACGGGAATACAAGTTGTCTCTAAATTATATACAGTAATAAAATCAAAACAAGTACCAGAAGATCAAACCGCGAGCTTCAACTTATGGAATGGGCGTGTTAACTATAAAGCTACTCCGATGCTTACTTTTTTTGCCAAAGGCGAAAATCTCTTGGGAGAAGCGTATGAAATGAATGCAGGATACCCTATGCCCAAGACAACAGTGTTTGGAGGAGTACAAATACAATTGTAGAGAATTATGAATTAAACTTAAACCCCTGTCATTCCGATACGTAGTGAGGAATCTGTTGAAAGAGACTACGAACTAGAAACTAGAAACTAGAGACTTGGGACTAGAATAGCTGTTAGGCGTTAGCCATTGGAACACGGATGATGCTGATATGACTGATGATTAAGGATAAAACAAATTCATTTAATTGAGCAAATTCTGAAAAATTGATGGCAAATAGCACTCCGTAGGAGTAGCACTGTCTGTAGTAAACAGATACACACTGCATCTTGAGCGCCGTAGGTGCGAACTGTAAAAGGGCTTAAGAATTAAGAGTTAAGAATTGACAGTTGACAATTGACTTAAACCCCTGTCATTCCGATACGTAGTGAGGAATCTGTTGAAGGGAAGTCGAGATTCGAAACTAGAGACTTGGAACTAGGGACTTGGAACTAGAGACTTGAGACAAGAGACAAGAGACAAGAGAATAGGGACTTACTAACTTACTAATTAAACACTTACGACTTACTAACTTACGACTTGAATACATACATTTAATAAATACCCACAACTATGAACAGAAGAAACTTTTTACGAGCAGTAGCACTTACCGGTGCAGCTTTTAGCATAAAAGAGAGCGATGCAATGAGTTTGCTCACGCAATCGTTTAAAACAGAAAATGCAGCCAACTCTTACGATCTAGTAGCCGTAATGGGTGGAGAACCCGAAGCCATGTTTCGCAAAGCCATAGCAGAAATGGGCGGAATGAGCAAGTTTATCAGCCCAGGCGACAAAGTGGTAGTAAAACCCAATATTGGATGGGACCAGCCTATTGAAATGGCAGCAAATACAAACCCTAAACTAGTTACTGAAATAATAAAACAATGTTTTGAGGCTGGGGCAAAAGAAGTAACAGTATTTGATCACACATGCGACAATTGGCGAAAATGCTATGCCAACAGTGGTATTGAGGAAGCAGCAAAAGCAGCTGGAGCCAAAGTAGTGCCTGCCGACCAAGAGTCGTACTACAAAACAGTTTCGATACCAAAGGGACGCAGCCTTAAAACAACCAAAGTACACCAGGCAATTGTAGATTGCGATAAATGGATAAATGTGCCCGTACTTAAAAACCATGGTGGTGCACAACTAACTATTTCTATGAAAAACCACATGGGTATTGTGTGGGACAGGGGCTTCTTTCATGCCAACGACCTGCAGCAATGTATTGCCGATATATGCACGTACGAAAAACGGGCAGTTTTGAATATAGTAGATGCATACAGATTGATGAAAACTAGCGGACCACGAGGAAAATCGGAGGCAGATGTTGTATTATCAAAAGGATTGTTTATGTCGCAAGATATTGTAGCTGTTGACACTGCAGCAACCAATTTCTTTAATCAGGTACGCAAAATGCCTCTAGAAAAAGTATCGCATATAGGCAAAGCGCAAGAGTTGAAGCTGGGCACAATGGATTTGGATAAGTTGAATATTAAACGGATACGTATATAAAGAACTAAGAATTAAGAATTAAGAATTAAGAGTTAAGAATTGAACGTAAACCCCTGTCATTCCGTCACGGAGCGAGAAATCTTTTGAAAGAAACCAGGGACTAGTGACTAGGAACTAGGGAATACGACTGATGGCTTACGTCCAAGTGGTTTCACCACAGAGGGCACTAAGAAGGCAAAGAGGACGCAGAGAATTAAGAATTAAACGTAAACCCCTGTCATTCGGTCACCTAGTGAGGAATCTTTTGAAAGGAACTAGGAGCTAAAAACTAGCGACTAGAAGCTAAAAACTAGAAGCTAAAGAATTAAGAATTAAAAAAACAATATACACCTATACACCTACTGCAAAACAAGTTGTATTTGCAAAATTGGTTTATCAGCTTACACACACCTATGCTTAAAAAAATACGAATTAGCGTTTCTATCATATTTTTCTCATTAATAACGCTCTTCTTTCTCGATTTTAGAGAACTAATGCCACAGAGCCTTCATTTTTTGGCAAAGATTCAATTTATACCGGCACTGCTGTCGCTCAATCTTATTATTCTAGGAAGTTTACTGGTATTGACTTTTATTTTTGGGCGTATCTATTGCTCTAGTATTTGCCCCATGGGCATTTATCAAGACATTGTGGGTTGGCTTTCGAAAAAAGCGAAGAGAAAAAAACGCTATACTTACAGCCCCGCCAAAACAATTCTCAGGTACACTACACTTCTGGTTGTTACGCTGGGGTTCCTGTTTGGGTTTACCTTTCTGTTGGGACTGCTAGACCCCTATGGTGCTTATGGGCGAATAGTTACCCATCTGTTTAGACCATTTTATTTGACGGGCAACAATCTGTTGGAATCTATTTTTACGCAATTCAACAACTACACATTTTTTCGTGTAAGCATCTATTCGCTCAGCATTTTTTCGACTATAATAGCACTTATTACCTTGCTGGGAATTGGGTTCTTGGCTTGGCGCAATGGTCGCACCTTTTGCAATACGCTTTGTCCTGTAGGTACTGTGTTGGGCTTTGTTAGTCGCTTTTCTCTCTTCAGAGTTCAGTTCGATAACATCAAGTGCAATAGTTGCGGCCTTTGTGCCATGAAATGCAAAGCATCGTGTATCGACTCCAAAAAACTCACTGTTGACTATAGTCGTTGCATCAATTGCTTCAATTGTATAGATGCTTGCAAGCGCGATGCTATGCACTACAAACCAATATGGAGCAAGAAGAGTGAGACAAAAAAAGAGTTTTCAGTAGATACTGCTGTAGATCAGTCGAAACGACGTTTCATCTCTGCTACATTTACAACTGGTTTGGCGGCAACAAGTATGCTCGCACAAGCAACTACAAGCATTTTATCGAAACGAGAACTCAAACGCCAACAACCTATTGCCCCTCCAGGTGTGCAAAACATAGATAGGTTGCTACAGAAATGCATATCGTGTCATCTGTGTGTAACCGAGTGCCCATCGCATGTCATCAAACCTGCCCTTTTTGAATACGGATTGGGCGGTATAATGCAACCCAAGCTCTATTTCGATCATGGCTTCTGTAGTTACGATTGCACAGTTTGTGGCGATGTTTGTCCCACAGGTGCTATATTGCCACTCACCAAAGAAGAGAAACACCACACACAAATGGGGCAAGTCAATTTCATTCTCGAAAACTGTATTGTCTATTACGACGAAACTAGCTGTGGTGCTTGCTCAGAGCATTGCCCAACGCAGGCTGTAAGCATGATTCCCTACAAAGGAACACTCACTATTCCACATATCGAACCATCTATATGTGTGGGTTGTGGAGGCTGTGAGTATGTTTGTCCTGCCATCCCTTTCAAAGCTATTTATGTGGAAGGCCTGAAAGAACAGCAAATAATTGAATTGGAGCATGAGGAAAAAGTGGAGCATAATATTGATGATTTTGGATTTTAATTGCTTTATATTTCAATACTATCTATGAAACCAATAGAAAGAACACTACTACAACAAAGAAAAGAGTTTGCCAGCAGAAGTTTTTTGGCAACCCCCATAGCCGGATTAATTGCATGGCTAGTATCTGGTATTGCAGCACTCGTCCTACCCATTCAATATGTGGTTTGGACATTGTTTATTGCTACTGGTAGTATAGTCTATCTGGGAATGTTTATCTCTAAGTTTACGGGCGAAAACTTTCTAGACAAAAAGAAGCCTAAAAACGAATTCGACCAACTCTTCATGTTCACAGTGGTGCAAGCACTTCTGGTATATTCCATTGCACTACCATTTTTCTTAGTTGACTACACTTCGCTACCATTATCTGTGGGTATTCTAACAGGATTGATGTGGGTGCCCTTCTCTTGGATCATCAAGCATTGGATTGGCCTCTTACATGCATTAGTGAGAACTATTATGGTGCTGGTAGTATGGTATGCATTTCCTACACAAAGATTTGTGGTAGTACCCTTTGCAATAGTGGGCATTTATATTGTTACTATTGTTGTTTTGGTGAAAAGAAAGAAAATAAATTAGTCTATTCCATCTTCACAGCACCAATATAAATACAATGACACTCTTTAACAACAAAACAATTTAAAACACAACTTTATGACTTGGCTTTGGATACTATTAATAGCGATAGCTATAGGCGCAGTACTTGGTTACATCACATCGGGCAGTAAAAGAGGAGCTGCACAAGGTGCAGCATCTTTTGGAATTGGTTGTGGATATATCCTTTTGCATATTTTCTTTGCGTTTATAGGGATATATCTGGTGTTTATGATTGGGAAATGGTTGTTTTTTTGAAAACGCATGAAAGTTTATAACTAAAAACTCTCTGTTCTACGAACTAGAGACTAGTGACTTGGGACTAGAATAGCTATCACTCATAAACCCCTGTCATTCCGACACGTAGTGAGGAATCTTTTAATAGGGACTTGGAATTAGGAATTAGGGACTAGGAGATGCGTTGATGGCCTTAATTAATTGACAGTTGACATTGAAATGCTTAGTTAATTGAAAATTGAAAATGATTTTTAGTATAGGCCTTAACGGCCATTGTCACGTATAAACCTCTGTCATTCAGACACGAAGTGAATGTAGCCAAAGCATCCCTGCTTTGGTATACTTTAATGCTCCAAATAACAAAACAATAAAATTGATGAGCAAATCCTTAAAAATTGATGGCAACTAGCACTCCGTAGGAGTAGCACTGTCTGTAGTAAACAGATACACACTGCGTCTTGAGCTCCGTAGGTGCGAACTGTAAAAGGGCTTAAGAATTAAGAATTGAACGTAAATCCCTGTCATTGCGACACGTAGTGAGGAATCTTTTGAAAGAGACTAGGAACTACGGACTTGGTACTAGAAGAATAGTTGTTAGGCGTTAGCCATTGGCTGTTAGCGGAGAAATGCAGAAATCGAAACTCGAGATTTGAAACACGGGGGAAATGCAAGTATGGGCCTTTACGGCCTAGATATTGGCACACAGATGACACTGATTGAACTGATGAACGCAGATAAATGCACTCACAATCTGTCCGTCTGCGACTAATCACGAAGGGATTACATGTTTATAGCACTGTGCTTCAGTAAAAAGATGCGACCACGAAGTGGTCGTGCTGTTTATACCTTCATGCCAAGGCTAGAAACATGTGACCTCTTCGAGGTCGTGCTGTCTATATAAGGCAATCTTTAGTTAAACCAATAGGTCATTTTCAGCATCAAGGCACGGTTTCTCAGATTCCAACTACCAGGAATGTAATTATCGGTATATACCAGATATATGTCAGAAATAGGTTGGTAGCGCCATTGCAATCGCATATTTACATTCATGTTGTCCATTTGCTCGTTGTATTGAACAAAAGACGAGAAGAAAAGCTTGTCGGTAAATGTTACATCTACCTTTGGCCCCAAAAGCCAATATTTGGTATTTTCAAACGGGGTGGGTAAATCTATGTGGGTGTAATTATAATTCATTGTAAGATTTACGTAAGGCTGAAAACGATATCCCACTGTACCCGTAACATATTGAATATTGCCATTATAGAAAGTTCCCTTGGCCACTTCGGCCGTCCAATTGAACATGGTTTTACGGGTAGATTCGTAGGCAATAAAAGCACCACCAAAGTTGTAACTTGTACCAGCAGATAAAAAGTTTATACCCTTTTGGGTAGGATCAAAATCGTGTTGTAGCTCTACATAATAATCCTGATAGCCTACACTCAAGTTAGAGAGGTTTTTAAATTGAAAACTATACTCAATGGTATTTTCATGTTCAATTTTATGGTAGCTAGGACTAAAGTAAAATTCTGTATCGAGCGATATACCATGGCTCACAATCTGCTTATTGGGCACAAACCGATAAGCAATTTCGGGGTTTAGGTAGTTATATCCTCGGCGGCGCACAAACCCTACTTCTGCATTATAGTTTTCGCCAATGGAGAGTTGCGAGAGCTCTGCTGTAATATTTTTTGTTTTATACACAATATCTGCTCCTTGTGCATATTGTTTACTCGGATTGTTTGGTTGGAAGGAGCGATGATAAAAAAACTTTCCCGTCCATAAATTGTCGTTGCTAGCAAGGTTGTAGTCTATACCTGCTATACGGTTGTAGTGTGCTACGCCCGATGGAGTTCCAAAATGCTCTTTATTCACAAAGATGGCTCCGATGTTGGAGCGTGAAAACACTTTGCGTTGTATAGAAGCTACCGTAAAATTGCGCGCCAAAAAATCATCAGACTTTTGTGTAG
>CAYVLC010000012.1:0-7572 GCA_964452155.1 uncultured Dysgonomonadaceae bacterium | reverse complement strand
ACCTGCTGGTCCACTTCTACTTGAGCAAAATCTGGATTGTAGGTAAGATCCAAATTTAACGACGTAGAGATGCTTAGTTTTGCATCTATACCAAAATCCTTGTGGTACTTACTGCCAGTTGCTGCTTCACGATTATTGGTGTAGCTCCCAAAAACATAAGGTATCAACGAGATTTGAGGTTTGGGTTTGGGCAAAGGTTCTTCAAAATTCATCACACCGGTATATGCTAATGATGCTGTGGGAAATTGACGTGGAACTGGTGCCCACGAAGATTTTTCGTTCGATTTTAAATCTAAGCGACTAAAATTGACATTCCATCGTTGGCTTCCTTTTGGGTAACTCAAAGATTTAAACGGAATGCGCATCTCGGTTACCCAACGATCGGGGTAGTGTTTGGTTTTAGACTCCCATTTACAATCCCAATCTAGTGAGATAGGAGCACCATCGTGAATGAGTCCATCCCATTTTGCACCAGAGGCAGAAACTCCGAAGGAAAAACCATTTGTTTGGTCGAGAAAAGTATCGAAGAAAACCAAAAGATTATCGTTATTATTGAAGCTAAAATCGCGGCGATACGACTCCATAATTCTTTTACCAGGAATGGTATCCCAAAATATTTGAGCCAAGTAGAGTGCTTTATCGTCGTAGGTCATTAGTATCTCAGATGGTTGGCTGGCAAAACCTGTATCGATAGGCGACACCATATAAAAATTGTCTGCTTTCTGAGCAACTACCCAATCGGGCTCATCAATTACTCCATCTATTGTCATTGCCGAATGCGCCTTTTTGATTGTATAAACAAAATCTTTATTGAAGGTGTTGTGTGTAATAGTGTCTGCCTTTGCTTTTAGTCCTGTGTTGGCACACAGACAAAAACAGAAGTTTAGCAATAGCCCAATCGAGTATAAATGTTTCATATTGTTGGATTACTCTTTATTTTCTTAGTTTGGGTAGCTTTATAGTAGCTCTCTCTTAGTTTACTCGTCGATGAATGTTGTGTTTGTGCGTGTGTGTGGAAATCTACCGACCAACTCGTATCAATTATTTATCTAGTAAAATAACATCTCTACCTACACAATTACAACACATATTTTTGTGATAACATTACAAAGATAATTTTTTCCTGTATTAATCAACACTTTTAAATCATTTTATCTTTCAAAAATGCAACATCCAGCAACCACTTGCGATATTAAGTGCCAAACAGCTTGTTGGTAATGAATAGTAGGACGAAACTATCAATGCTTTTATAATCTTTTATATTGATACTATAGAAGTGGTGGAAATTGGTGTATAAGGGTAATTCAAAAAAACAATGCTAAATACCATATTATGCAAAAAAAGAACTAAAATCACTCTATCCCGCTGATTGTAAAGCAAAAAAAATTGGAGGTAAGAGGAGCTAAACAACGATGAAAGTAACTTATTGTGACCTTGCGTACCCCTACGACGGTCGAATTGCATTGCGTTTCTACTTTTGTAGGCCTACGCAACCCCTCCCCTTTTGTGTTTTTGACAAAAAAACGATACAAAATACGAATCAAAAAGCAAAATAGCGAACCAAAATATACAGCAAAACTAAAATAATGTAATAGTGAAGTGGTAGCAGTATGATTTGTGTATGAAGTGTTTTTTTGAAAACCCACGAGTTCGAAAAGCAAAAATGATAGTCTGTTTTGCTTGTGAAAGCAAAAATTTCTGTGTTGTGTAGTGCAAAGATTGCTTGATTATTCTACTTTCTATTTGTTACCTGCTTTCACAAATAAAGATTGCAATATATACACTGCGGCTATTGTGGCTACAAGAATATAGTTTGCAAAAAAAAGAAAAGCCCTATTCAAAATAACACAATGTTTTTTTGAATAGGGCTTCAATATATTGTTCAAACTGCGCACAATTACTAGCTAATCTCTTCCTTTTTTTAGAACATAGACTGCACCTGTTTCTCCAATTTTACTAAATCTTTCGTGAAATTGCGAATACCTTCGGCCAGCTTTTCTGTAGCCATGGCATCCTCGTTGAGCATCCATCGGAATGTTTTTTCGTCAACCGTTATTTTCTTAAGGTCGCTTTGCTTGGCTGCTTCGGGGCTTAGTTTCACTTGTAATGTACCTGTAGAGAATGACAACTCTTTGAGCAATGTGGGCGAAATGGTAAGCAAGTCGCAGCCGGCCAAATGTGTTATCTGCCCAATATTCCTAAAGCTAGCACCCATGATTTGAGTTTCGTAATCGAACTTTTTGTAATAATTGTATATATTTTTTACCGACAATACTCCCGGATCGTCTTTGGGAGCAATCTCCTCTACATTTCTATCTTTTTTGTGCCAATCTAATATACGCCCCACAAATGGAGATATCAAGCGCACCCCAGCCTCGGCACAAGCAACTGCCTGCACAAAAGAAAAAAGCAAAGTGAGGTTGCAATGAATACCTTCTTTTTCTAACTCCTGAGCTGCACCAATGCCCTCCCAAGTGGCGGCCAGTTTTATGAGCACCCTTTCGCGCCCGATACCTGCATTTTCGTACAAGGCTATCAACTGGCGCGCTTTTGCAATAGATGCTTCTTTGTCGAACGAAAGCCGGGCATCTACTTCAGTAGAAACTCTGTTGGGTACAATTTCCAATATCTTCAAACCGAAGTTTACAGCCACCTTGTCCATTGCTATGTTGAGCTGAGTGGCCTTATCGGTCGATTCGTTTTTGGCATACGTAATGGCCTCGCGCAACAGTGGCGCAAACCGTGGGTTTTGAGATGCTGCATATATCAGCGAAGGGTTGGTTGTGGCATCCATGGGCTTGTACATCTCTATGGATGTAAAGTCGCCGGTGTCGGCCACCACGATTGTCTGTTTTTTTAATTGTTCGAGCAAATTCATTGTCTTAAATATTATGTATATATCATTATTAACTAAGGTATTAGTGGCAACTTACAAGCATCTGGTCAACATTTAAATTGTTAGCGAGCGAATATAAGGTTTTTTTCGATAATTTCAAAGAGATAGAGAGGATTTATTGTTGATACTTCAAATTGTGTGTACACACTCTCTCAATTTAAATTCTGTAAACGTATCGTTTATAAATTCTTTTCTTTACAACTATTACACAACTATACGCTCTATTGGCTACCCATCTATCTTTTTTATTATAAATATCTAGCTTAGAAAAAAGATATAAATGTAAGCGATATGTCTTTTCGTTTCGTTTGTGGCTACTTTATAGGCGCTAATGTGTATATTTGCGCTTTGCTACCACATACATTCAACAAAAAAGTACTTGCTTGAGAGAAGCACAAGCAAGTTTCTGATTGTAAGAAAATAAATAAGCACACAATCTTTAAAAAAACGATAATATGAAAAAAACATTGATAGTTAGCTCTATATTGTTGGCTGCAACACTTACTGGTGCTAATGCCGTAAATAAAGATAATACGCAAGTAGAGGCCAAGCCTCTCACAGAATTGCAGCAAGATTTTTTGGACCTACGCTTTGGCATGTTTATTCACTACAACACTGCTACGTACAACAATCATGATTGGGCCAACCCAGATGCACCTTTATCAATCTTTGATCCAACAAAACTCGATTGCACACAATGGGCCATAGCTGCAAAAAGTGCAAATATGTCTTATGGGTGCCTCACCACAAAGCACCACAATGGATTCTGTATTTGGGATACAAAAACTACCGATTACAATGTTATGAATAGTCCTCTCAAACGAGATGTGGTAAAAGAATATGTAGTGGCTTTTAGGGAACAAGGATTAAAAACAATGTTGTATTATTCGATATTAGATATACATCATAAGCTTAGGCCCAATCAAATAACTCAAAATCACGTTGAGATGGTAAAAGCACAGCTTACCGAATTATTAACTAATTATGGCGAAATATCTGCTTTAGTAATAGACGGTTGGGATGCACCATGGGCCAGAATATCATACGAAGACGTGCCCTTTGAAGATATTTATCGGCTGGTAAAGAGTATTCAACCAAACTGTTTGGTGATGGACCTGAATGCAGCCAAATATCCACCTGAGGCTTTGTTTTATACCGATATCAAATCGTACGAACAACGCGCAGGTCAGCATATTTCTAAAGAAACCAATCATTTACCTTCCTTATCGTGTGCTACTTTACAAGAAAGTTGGTTTTGGAAAGAGTCTTTTCCTACCACTCCAGTTAAAAATCCGCTTGAAGTGATCAATGAAAATATTATACCCTTTAATAATGCCTATTGCAACTTTATGCTCAATGTGGCTCCCAATAAAGATGGACTGATAGATGAGAATGCGATAGAGGCACTAAAGGTGATAGGCGAAAACTGGGAGAATAATGATAATTGGCAACTGCCCCTTAAAGAATATGATGCCCCTATTATTGCAACTAATATTGCAAAAAACAAACCAGCCAATGCAAGCTGGGCCTACGACACTAAGATTATGGATTTTGCCAATGATGATGATTTTCGTACAGCATGGGAGTCAAATAGAGCAATAGAGCATCCATGGCTCGAGATTGATTTCGGTAAGAACGAACCATTTAATATGGTAACTATTGTTGATGCTCGACAGAATATTCAAAAATACCGCCTCCAGTATGAAGAGAATGGCCAGTGGAAAACATTTTTAGTAGGAGGTGGAGACAATAAAGTTAAGATACACCGCTTTGAGCGTGTTTGGGGTAGTAAAATAAAAATTCTAATTGATGAGTGTAGTGGCAACGAGACTGCTGCAATTGCCGAATTGGGTGTTTACAACGAGAGGCGATAGTAGATTGCTGAAATATAAAACAAACGTATAGTAGTGTATATTTTATATCTTTACGAAGATATGATGTGAATAATGATACCGCTGTTTTTTTTGTTTTGCTAGCAAAGAGTAAATGCCCTACGAGTTTTGTGTATTACAAACTTGTAGGGCATTTGCATTCTACCATACAACAATTTCATCAACAAAAACCCATGCCCCATCCTTCTCATCAATGGCTGGTGCTTGATACCTTATGTATCGGGCATTGGTAGTGCCTTGCCAACCAAACCGTTCTATTATGGTGCCTGTTTTTTGGCGAGATATGGTAGTGGTTTTTTGAAAAATCTGGGTAAAAGTCTTATTATCATCAGAGACAGAGATTACCACCTCTTTCGGAAACCATATTCTAGGGCCAATGCTTTGCATAAATCGGCCATTTATATTGTGCAACTGCACTGTTTTGCCCATATCAATGGTAACATCAAGGCTGGTTGTGAAACCCTGCCAACGGCCATCGCCGTGTGCTAGACCGCCCTTGCGGCCGTCTATCAAAGCATCTTGACCAGAAGAAGGGTAAGAAGGGTTGATGGGTACATTGTAGGTAATTTCTTTCTCAATGGCACGATGATAATCGAAGCGATGTGTAATGGGTCTTCCAATGGGCCTACCATCCTGAAAGACCTGTGCTGTAATCTGTGTAGAGTCTATTACAGCAAATGTTTTTTTGAAAAGAAACGACTCTCTCGTCGGGTTAGTATTGTCAGTTGTGTATCTTATTTCGGCAGGAGCTTTCTCTGAAGAGAGTGTTACCATGATGGCATCTTTTTCGTCGTCTAGGTCGTGCGAAAAAGCCACCTCGTCTGAAAGCGTGAAGGGCTTGTAGCCTTTTTTCTGTAGCACCGGAATGGCATTGTTGGCGCGCACCTTAAAATTTTCCCAATCTTTCTTTTCAGGCTCTGTCCATGCCACTTCTGAGAGGGCTAGAAGGCGCGGCCATATCATATGCTCTACATGGCTGGGGGTAGATATATACTCTGTCCATAAGTTGGCTTGCACGCCCAATATTCTGTAGGCCTGGCTGGCTGTCAATGTATCGGGCACCGGATTGTATGCATACACTTTTTCGAGGGGCAGGTATCCGCCTATAGCTTCGGGTTGTGTGTCGGGGTTGGCTTGATAGAAATCGAAATAGCAAAATTCTCCTGGGGTCATGATGGCTTGATGACCACTCTTGACAGCTTTGATGCCACCCTCTTTTCCACGCCACGACATTACAGTAGCATCGGGAGCAAGACCACCTTCTAATATTTCGTCCCAACCGAGCAGTCGGCGCTGTTTGCTATGAAGAAACTTCTCGATACGCTTGATAAAGTAACTTTGTAGTTCGTTTTCGTCTTGCAAGCCTTTGTTTTTGATACGTGCTTGGCATTTGGGACATTTTTGCCAGTGTGCGCGAGCAGCTTCGTCGCCACCAATGTGGATATACTCCGAGGGAAAAATATCGATAACCTCGCTCAACACATTTTCGAGAAATGTAAACGTATCTTCGTTACCAATACAAAACTCTCCACTTGTGTAGGGTGTGCCTGTGCAAGAGAGTTGTGGGTACATAGCAAGCACCTCTTCGGAGTGTCCGGGCATCTCTATTTCTGGTATTACCATGATGTTTTTCTTTGCAGCATATTGTACCAATTGGCGTGCTTGGTCTTGTGTATAGTATCCGCCATGGGCACCCTTTGAGCCCTCTTTTACGTACTGCCGGGGCGATGTGGCCCACCACTCTTTCCAAGTTTCGTGGGTGCGCCATGCAGCCATATCGGTAAGTTGTGGGTATTGTTTTATTTCCAAACGCCAGCCCGGCCCATCGGTTAGGTGTAAGTGCAAAGTATTTAGCTTGTAGTGAGCCATTAAGTCTATTTGTTTTTTAACGAAATCGAGCTGAAAGAAATGGCGCGACACATCGAGCATAAAGCCTCGGTAAGCAAATCGAGGCAAATCTTCTATTTCTATATAGGGTACCGAGGTTGCATTGTTGGAGTTGTATTCCAGTAGCTGGCTCAATGTTTGCACTCCATAGAAAACACCCGCAAAATTGCTTGCTTTGATGGTGATGCCATTATTGTCTATTAAAAGCAAATACCCCTCTTTGTTTGACGAGAAGCCAGGGGCAATAGTGAGCTCTAGTTTCGATAAAGACGCTTCGTCAAAAACCACCCATTCACTGAGATACTCCTTTAAGTCTGTACTGAGCGAGTCAGTTAAGTTGGTAGTAAATCTCAATCCTTTAGAAAGATCAAGCTCTCCACCTTTTAGGTTTACATATTGTGGGTGGGGTGTAAGATTTAGATGAGCTGTAGATATAACCTCTTTTTGATTGGTAGTGCATGAAAAAAGAAATAGCACCGATAATAGTAACAGGAATGTTTTTTGCATTTTCATTTGGGTGTTCTGTATTTGTTTTTTGAACATCTGATTAATTAACAGATACAAAAATATATAAAATAAACATGGTTTACTAATTAAATTGAACTTTGAATTGAGAGAAAAGAGTAAAATATTAAGAGTTAGGGAATGACAATGGTGGTTATGACATAGGTAGGGTGTTCAATACGATATTACTAATTTTAGTGTAATATTACACCCCAGCTGCCTATTTATATACACGCGTATTAAATCCACGAAGAATGCCCGACTTTACATTTCCACACAACTGCACGCAGTGTAGCAAATAGTAGTTTACGAAAAGTAAAGCCCTGTCGTTTTCCTGAAAAATCACATACTCCACCATTTTTGAATAGAAAAGACAAAACTGATGCTTTTTTT
>CAYVLC010000011.1:0-29297 GCA_964452155.1 uncultured Dysgonomonadaceae bacterium | reverse complement strand
GATTAGGTCTTGAGTTTAGATACCCATTCATTCTCGAACCAAGCTCTACAATCTATGGTGTAGCATTTATTGAAGCTGGAAATGCCTGGCAGAACGTTGGAGACTTCAATCCTTTCGATCTAAAAAGATCTGCTGGTATTGGTGCACGCATACATCTTCCTATGATTGGGCTTATGGGTATTGACTGGGCTTATGGTTTTGATAAAATTGGAAGTGGTAGAGACAATGGCGGAAGCCAGTTTCACTTTATTATTGGACAAGAGTTTTAAAAGCAACACTCGATTAACATAATTTACAAGAGCGATTATAAACGATTTCATAATAAGCTCGTCAATAGTACTACACAAATTAAACGTTGAAAAATTATGAAGAAAACATTATTATTTATCGCACTGTTCTTTACTTTCGCACTCGGAGGTTTTGCTCAAAAATATGCATTAGTAGATATGGAGTATATCCTAGAAAGCATTCCAACTTACGAAATAGCCAATCAAGAATTGGAAAAAGCAGGTGAACAATGGAAAGAGGAAGTTGAAAAAATGCAGAAAGATGTACAGAATATGTACAAATCTTATCAAGCCAATGTAGCTTCTATTTCACCAAACGAAAAAACAAATAGAGAAAATGCAATTGTTGCAAAAGAAAACGAATTGCAGCAACTACGCAACAAGTATTTTGGTGCAGAAGGAGAAATGTTTAAACGCCGCCAGTCAGTAATCGAACCTATACAAGATACCGTGTATAATGCAATAAAAGAGATTGCTCTATCCAATGGATATATGGCCGTTATTGACAGGGCATCAGCTACTTCAATGATATTTGCATCACCAGATATTGATATTAGTAACGAAGTATTGGCAAAGTTAGGATATTCTAAATAAAACATTTATCTTTGCCCAGCAAAAAATTAAATAATAAAGAAAACAAACAAAATAAAATCTATTATGCTTAAAAAATTAATTATCTTACTGTTTGCAATTGCCCCCCTTGCAATAATGGCTCAAGAGACTAAAATTGCCTATATCAATTCTCAGGAAATTTTTGGCCTTATGCCTGAATTGAGCACAGTTGAAACTGAGCTAAACACAAAACAAGAACAAGTGAAAAAAAATGCAGCTGCTTTAGAAAATGAGTATAACAACAAAATGGAGGAATTTAAAAACTCTACTGATGATGTTACTGAAGCCTTATTGATGGATCGTCAGAAACAGATTCAACAAATTGAAGAAAGATACCAAGCATTTATGCAAAACAGCCAAAAAGAAGTACAAGACTTGCAACAAAAACTTCTTGCTCCTATTCAAGATAAACTACAGAAAGCAATAAAAGCAGTAGGTGAAGAAAAAGGGTTTACTTATATTTTTGATTTAGCATCAGGATCAGTTGCCTATCATAGCACAACAGCAATTGATGCAAACCCACTTGTGAAAGCTAAATTAGGGATTAACTAAGATAGTAATCTTGCAAACACATTAAATAAAAGAAAAGATGGCAAATTATATTTGTCATCTTTTTTTATGCCAAAATTAGTGTACAAGCTTGATGAACAATAATGAATATATACCGACTAAATATTACAACAATCTGAAAACTAATAGTCTGCAACTGCATGCTATCAAGGCATCAAACTTGAACAGTTTTGTTATAACCAAATATCCATAATTGCATCTTAGCACTGTTTTAATCTATTAATAAATATTGCAGCCACAAAATGTACCAATTACAAATCTTCTAAAATAAAAGGTTTTTTGTATCTTGCAGCAAATTTATAAATTGTATCAGAAAGATGGATTTATCATATTTCAAAAGTGAAACGTTTTTTTTAATGGCAGGACCCTGCGTAATAGAAAACGAAGAGATGGCTCTCAGTATAGCAGAGAAGATTAAAACAATAACCGACAAACTTGGTATTCCTTATGTTTTCAAGGGGTCGTATAGGAAAGCTAACCGTTCGCGTGTAGATTCTTTTACAGGAATTGGCGATGAAATAGCATTAAAGATTCTACATAAAGTACGTACTACTCTCAACATACCTGTAGTGACCGACATTCACGAATCTCATGAAGCTCCCACGGTGGCGCAGTATGTTGATGTATTACAGATACCTGCTTTCTTGTGCCGTCAAACAGAACTCTTAATTGCAGCAGCCAAAACAGGTAAGATTGTAAACATTAAGAAAGGACAATTTCTATCGGCAGAGAGCATGCAGTTTGCCGCACAAAAAATTGTAGATTCTGGAAACTTCAATGTAATGCTAACAGAGAGAGGTTCTACTTTTGGGTACAATGATTTAATTGTAGATTATCGTGGAATTCCTACCATGAGGAAGTTCGGTTTCCCTGTTGTAATGGATGTTACACATAGTTTGCAGCAACCCAATCAGTCATCAGGTGTAACTGGTGGGCAGCCAGAGCTGATTGAAACCATTGCCAAAGCAGCTATTGCTGTTGGTGCAGACGGACTGTTCATAGAAACCCACCCTACTCCATCCGCAGCTAAATCAGATGGTGCCAACATGCTACAACTCGATCAATTAGAAGGGTTGCTTGTAAAGCTTGTGAATCTTCGTAAAGCGTTATGAAAATAACGAACTATAAAATACTACTTGCGTCCAACTCACCTCGCAGAAAAGAGTTGTTACGAGGAATAAATGTTGATTTTAAAATAAAGGTGCTTCCAGATATTGATGAATCATATCCAAAAGATTTACTCATTGACGAAGTTGCTGAATTTGTAGCAATAAAAAAGGCAAGTTCATATATCTATCATCTCAAAGAGGATGAGTTGATGATAACTGCTGACACAGTAGTGCTGCTTGACGGAAAAATTTATGGAAAGCCCACCAATAAAGAAAATGCTAAAGAGATGCTGCAAGAGCTATCGGATAAAACACACCGCGTAATCACTGGTGTGTGCTTATCATCTACTTCAAAACGAACATCTTTCTCTGTTGTTTCTGAAGTAGAATTTTCGTCATTGACAAACCAAGAAATAGATTACTACATAGAGCAATATTCCCCTTTTGACAAAGCAGGCTCTTATGGTGTGCAAGAGTGGATTGGCTACATTGGTGTGAAACGCATCAATGGTTCGTACTACAATATTATGGGATTGCCTATACAACGTTTATATAGAGAATTGATAAAATTTTAGTTTTTTTATTACTAAAACAAACACCTTTAAAACTTATGCTTACAGTAGAAAAAATTGGTGGAACATCTATGTCACAGTTTCAAGATGTTCTCAAAAATATCATCAAAGGAAACCGAGCTAACGACGAATTATACAATCGTATATTCGTTGTTTCTGCCTACAATAATGTTACAAACTGGCTGTTAGAACACAAAAAGACCGATGAACCAGGTATATACAATAAATTTCTAAATGGCGAAGATTTTAGTAGCGCGCTCGATTCGTTTTGCAAACGATTATTGTTGATAAACGATGGCTTTGCAGACATTGGTCTCGATTTGAAAGAAGCTAGCGACTTTATTCGTTTTCGTGTAGATCAAGCAAAAACACTTCTTTATAGCCTCAATAAAGTAATGGCCTCTGGCTATGTAAACATGGTAGATATATCACTTGCAGCAAGAGAGATATTAGCCTCCATTGGCGAAGCACACTCAGGATGGAACTCAGTGAATATACTCATCAACAATGGCATCAATGCACGATTTATAGACCTATGTGGTTTTAATGATAATGTCCCCTTGACAATAGATGAGCGCATTCAGAAAGAATTTTGCAACATAGATTTCGGAAAAGTTCTATGTGTTGCCACTGGCTACACCAAGGGTACTGAGGGTATTATGCGAGCATTCGATAGAGGATACTCTGAAGTTACATTTAGTAAAATTGCTGTGGAAGTAAAAGCAGATGAAGCTGTTATTCATAAAGAGTATCACCTATCGAGTGCCGATCCTAAAATAGTTGGGGTAGAGAATTCTATACCTGTTGGTTACACCAATTTTATCATAGCCGACCAGTTGGCAGATATAGGCATGGAGGCCATCCACCCACAAGCAGCAAAACCACTTGAACTAGCAAATATAAACATTCGTATCAAAAATACTTTTGAACCAGAACACCCAGGAACACTCATTTCACGCGATTACATCTCACCCCGCCCTCGAGCAGAGATAGTTTCAGGAACAAGAAAAGTAATTGCTCTTGAAGTACATGACCCTATGATGGTTGGTGAGGTAGGTTTTGACTTGGGGATTATGAGTTATTTTCAAAAACATAAAGTAAGCTATATCCTAAAATCGACGAATGCCAACTCTATCACCTCTGTTATTTGGGAAAACGAAAAGTCTGAAAAACTAATTCAAGAGTTGACCTTCAATTATTATAGGGTAACTACCCTGCCAGCAGCTATTGTAAGCGTTTTGGGTACAAATATTGCTCTTCCTGGCTTTCTTTACAAAGCAAGTAAAGCCCTATATGAAGAAGGTATAAACATAGAGAGTTTTGGACAATCGCTTAATCAAGTAAATATGCAGTTTGTAATAAAAAGAGAACATTACGAAGATGCTGTTATTGCACTAAACGATGCTTTTGTAAAACAATAAGAATGGTATAAAACAAAGAATAGGACAGTAGCTTAAAACAAAAAAAAGTGGAAACATAGAGGTTCCACTTTTTTGTTTTATATTTCAACTTTAGTTATATTATATATCTCGTCCTATTCTTCTAAGGCAGCTTGTGCTGCGGCTAATCGTGCAATTGGCACCCTAAATGGAGAGCAAGAAACATAATTGAGCCCTACACTGTGGCAAAACTTCACAGAAGAAGGTTCACCACCATGTTCTCCGCAAATACCACATTTTAGGTCGGGCTTTACAGAACGCCCCCTTTCTGTAGCCATTTTCACTAATTGGCCTACTCCGTTTTGATCAATCACTGCAAAAGGATCGTGCTTGAGAAAACCCTTGTTGATATACATAGGTAGGAATTTAGCAACATCATCACGGCTATAACCAAAGGTCAATTGAGTTAAATCATTTGTGCCAAATGAAAAGAAATCAGCTGCAGTTGCAATTTTATATGCAGTGAGAGCAGCACGAGGTATTTCTATCATTGTTCCAACCTTGTAATCAACAGTTTCGCCCTTTTCTTCAAACACTTTAGTGGCAGTATCGTCAATGATTGTTTTTTGTGCAAGAAACTCATATAATATTCCTGTAAGCGGAACCATTATTTCAGGAATTGCATTAATCCCTTCTTGTTTCAATTCTACAACAGCTTCTATAATAGCACGGGTTTGCATTTCAGTTATTTCGGGATATAAATTTCCCAAACGACAACCACGCAATCCCAACATCGGATTCGATTCTATTAGGCCATTGATTCTCTCCTTAATTTCTTCGAAAGAAACCCCCATAACTTTGGCCATCTCTTCTTGTCCCTTTTCGTCGTGTGGAACAAATTCGTGCAATGGAGGATCCAGCAAACGCACAGTTACAGGCAAGTCTTTCATGGCCGTGAAAATACCTTTAAAATCTTTCTTTTGCAATGGCAGCAATTTTGCTAAGGCTTTACGACGACCATCTTCGTCTTTTGCAAGAATCATTTCTCGCATAGACAAAATTTTATCGTCCTCAAAGAACATGTGCTCTGTACGGCAAAGCCCAATTCCAGTAGCTCCAAAATTACGTGCTATTTCTGCATCATGAGGTGTGTCGGCATTGGTGCGAACACCTAATTTCATATACTTATCAGCAATTCGCATCAACTCGTTGAAGTCTTCGCCTATCTCTGCAGCTTCAGTTTCAATTTTACCATTGTAGATGTTTCCTGTTGTTCCATTCAGTGAAATCCAATCGCCTTCATTAAGCACAACACCATTTATCTTCATGGTACGAGCTTTATAATCAATAGTAGTGTTATTTGCAGCAGACACACAGCATTTGCCCATTCCTCTAGCCACAACAGCAGCATGAGATGTCATTCCTCCACGCGTTGTGAGAATACCCTTTGCTACATTCATTCCACGTAAATCCTCGGGCGAGGTTTCAACCCTACAAAGTATAACTTGCTTTCCATCGTTGGCCCACTGTTCAGCTTCGTCGGCATGAAAAACAATTTGACCTGCCGCAGCACCTGGCGAAGCAGGAAGACCATTAGTAAGACGCTCGGCAGTGGCTAGAGCATTTTTGTCGAATACAGGATGCAAAAGTTCGTCAAGCTTTTCGGCTTCACAACGAATTATTACATCCTTCTCAGTGATATACCCTTGGTGGTACATGTCCATGGCAATCTTTATCATTGCTGCACCAGTACGCTTACCATTTCGTGTTTGCAAAATCCACAATTTACCATCTTGAATAGTAAACTCCAAATCCTGCATATCTTTAAAATAGTTTTCTAGTTTTTGTTGGGTTTCAATCAATTCTGCAGCACAATCTGGTAGCACTTCTTCTAATGAAGGGTATTTGGCAGCTCTTGTTGGTTCGTCTATACCTTGCAATTTTGCCCATCTTCTTGACCCCTCTAAAGTAATTTCTTGTGGAGTACGAACACCTGCTACCACATCTTCACCTTGAGCATTTATTAAATACTCCCCGTTGAATATGTCCTCTCCTGTTGCAGCATCGCGGGTAAAAGCTACGCCTGTAGCCGATGTATTGCCCATATTGCCATAAACCATGGCTTGCACATTCACCGCTGTACCCCATTCGTCAGGAAAGTTGTTCATTTTACGGTACAGAATAGCTCTGTCATTCATCCAGCTATCAAAAACAGCACACACAGCACCCCATAATTGCTCCCAAGGAGATTCAGGAAAATCGTGACCAGTACGCTCTTTTACTGCTTGCTTAAAGTCTTTTACCAATATCTTTAAGTCTTCTACAGTTAGATCTGTATCCAATTCAACATCTTTATCCTCTTTTGCTTTCTCCATTATCTCTTCAAAAGGATCTCTATCGTCTTTGTTCTCGGGTTTCATACCAAGTACTACACCTCCGTACATTTGAATAAACCTACGATATGAGTCCCATGCAAATCTTGGATTACCAGATTTTTTTGCTATACCTTCTACTGCATCATCATTCAAACCAAGGTTCAATACGGTATCCATCATTCCTGGCATTGAAACACGTGCTCCCGAGCGAACAGATACTAAACAAGGGTTTTCTTTATCTCCAAATTTAGTTGATGTAAGGTTTTCAACAAAAGCTACAGCTTTTTCAACCTCATCCTTCAAGAGATCGATAACAGCTTCTTTGCCAAGCTTATTGTATTCGGCGCTCACTTCAGTGGTGATTGTAAACCCTGGAGGTACTGGCACACCAATTAAATTCATCTCTGCAAGATTGGCACCTTTTCCTCCAAGCAAACTCTTCATATCTGCTCTACCTTCAGCAATTCCATTTCCAAAATTATAAACTCTTTTTTTATTCATCACCGTTTTCGTTAATTATAGATTTATATAATAGTTAATCTTTTCTGGTGTAATTTATAAGTAAAAGCAAACTCAACTTATCGTGTTCTTATTTTTGGCTCTTGCAACAACTTCTCGTTGCTTAATCCTTCTACATCTTGTGTTGTAGAATCATTTTTTTCGATACCTGCCAAAGATATCTTATATAGCTGAATAGGAACGGGCGGAAACTTTCCGCTTAAGTTTACAAAGCCACTTAATGAGACTATAGTGTCTTGCTCTATATGTTTTGCGAGTGGAAAACTGTACAATTTGTTCTCCTCCAATTTTGACGATTGAAATATGGTAGTATCGGCATACTGAATCAGGAGCATGCTTTTTAATGAATAGAAATCGTGTGGAAAAACGCCTAAGACATTAAATTTGAAAAAAATGGTATCTTCATCTGCAAATCTTTCTGCTAGTTGAACCGAATCGAGACTAAATTTAAAACCCCTGTCGCACCCTAAACCAGCAAGATAAAAATTTGGAGGAATATAATCGGCTGGTTTTACTTCAAACTTATTATTATCTGCATCTTGCTGATTTTTTAACTGTTGCGCTATATTTTGATTGCGTAGTAAACGTGATTTTACAGAGTCGTTTATCTGAATATACTGATCAATATTATCTGAATACCAAGACAAAGAAGTATCCCAACGTGCTTCAGATATTTTGTGTTTTTTGAGTACTTGGTCAATTAGGGCCTCTTTTTTTTCAGGAAGATCAAACTTCTGATAGTCATTTTCAATTATTGCTTCAGCAATGTACATATCGTACATTACATTCTCCATTTTTTTCCTTGGTAAGACCTCTTTAGGACGGTTTTGGCAAGAAAAAAACATCATCGTAAAAATCAGAAAAAGCAGGTATTTAAATCGATTATTCATTCATTTTAATAATTTCTTTTTGTCTATCTCTCTCTGTCTGAAGTGAATGCGACAATGTCTTACGATAAAACAACAATAATAATATTACCCCTACAGAAATAGAAGCATCTGCTAAATTAAAAATAAATCTAAAAAAAAGTATTTCTGCCCCTCCCCAAAAAGGTATCCAATTGGGAAGAGTGGTTTCGATGAGTGGAAAGTAGAGCATATCTACTACTTTTCCATGAAGCCACGACGAATACCCCTCTCCTATAGGCACAACGGTAGCTACATGACCAGGATAGCTTGCGCTAAAAACCTCACCATAAAACACACTATCAATAATATTTCCGAATGCTCCGGCTAAAACCATTGAAATGCAAATAATGAAACCAATCTTGTAGCTTTTTTTAATAATTTTTGCCAAATAAACACCAATAAAAACTACAGCAATAATTCTGAATATTGAAAGGAATAATTTCCCAATAGCTTCAATCCCAAATGCCATTCCATTGTTTTCTACAAAGTATATTTTAAACCATTTTGTAACCTCTATCGAATCGAATAAAGCCATGTTTGTTTTGACCCATATCTTCGAGATTTGATCCAACAACAAAATAAAAATTATTACTAAAACAGCAACAAGTCCCTTAGGGATTTTTTCTCTCATAAATTTAAATTCTAGTAATAACTATCTTCTTGCTTGTCCTTCCTTTGCTTCTATACTCAATGTAGCATGTGGCACAGCACGTAAGCGTTCTTTAGGAATTAGTTTACCTGTCTCACGGCACACACCATAAGTTTTATTTTCGATACGAATAAGGGCAGCCTGGAGGTTTTGTATAAACTTCATTTGGCGTTGAGCCAAACGTCCTGCATCTTCTTTACTAAGAGTGGATGCTCCCTCCTCCATATTTTTGAATGTTGGAGATGTATCACCTGTGTCGTTTCCGTCGGCATTGGTAACTGCTGCACGCAGATTCTCAAATTCGCTTTTTGCGGCCTCAAGCTTCTCCATGATTATGGCTTTAAACTCTTCGAGCTCATCGTCTGAATATCTTGTCTTTTTGTTCATAATCTTACCCTTTAATAGTGTAGTTGATATTGTGTTGCCACATTATTTGTTTTATTATTTTAATAGCTTTTATATTTAGTGCAAATTTAGCAATAAGCATGTTATAATTAGCACCTTTAACATTAAATCTTCGATACATCAATGGTTATTACCTCATCATTCACCTCAATCTCTGAGCTGTGGCTCTCTTTGGTAATATTTATTGTTTCAGCTAATACTTGTACTTTGATATAGTCTGAGAAATCATTAATTGCCGAATCTAATTTTTCGTTTGATGAAATAGCAATAGCTATTCTATCAGTTATTTCAAACTCTTGCGATTTTCGCAAGTTCTGTATTCTATTTACAAATTCTCGAGCAATACCTTCTTTATGCAAATCTTCAGTTATATTTATGTCCAAAGCAACTGTAAGCTTGTCTTGATTTGCAACTAACCAGCCAGGAATATCTTCTGAGATAATTTCGGTATCTTCCAATCCGATGACAACATCTTCTCCGTTGACAACTAAGTTGAAGCCTCCTTCTTTTTCAAGTTTAGTAATATCGGCCTGAGACATTGCCTGCACGGCAATGGCCAATTGCTTCATTATCTTTCCGTATCGTGGGCCAAGTTTTTTAAAATCGGGTTTTATACGCTTCACCAACATGGCGTTTGTTGAATCAACAAAGTGGAGCTCCTTAACGTTCACTTCATTTAAAATAAGCGACGAAATAGCTTCAATATTTTCTTTTTGCTGCTCATCTACAAAAGGAATCATTATTTGCGATAATGGTTGGCGCACTTTAATATTTACCTTTCGGCGCAACGCCAATACAATAGACGAAGCCGTTTGTGCTAAGTACATTTGTTGCTCAAGAGTTTTGTCTATTACGGCTTGATTTGCTACCGGGAAGTGAGCCAAATGTACCGATTCAAAATTCTCTATACCAGTTACTGAAATTAAATCTAAATAGAGTTTATCTGCATAGAAAGGAGCAACAGGTGCCATGAGTTTAGACACAGTGAGCAAACATTTATAAAGTGTTTGATAAGCCGACAGCTTATCGTCTGTCATGCCACCACCCCAAAAACGTTTCCTGTTTAGGCGTACGTACCAATTACTCAAATTGTCGTTTACGAAACTAGCAATGGCACGTCCGGCCTTTGTAGGTTCATAATTTGTATAAGCATCATCGACTTCTTTAATCAACGAGTTTAGGAGCGATATAATCCAACGGTCTATCTCGGGTCGCTTCTCTAGGGCAATCTCAGTTTCTTTGCCGCTATAGTTATCTACATTGGCATACAGCGTAAAGAACGAATAAGTATTGTAGAGTGTTCCAAAAAACTTGCGACGAGCTTCTTCAACACCTTCAATATCAAACTTGAGGTTGTCCCAAGGTGCTGCATTTGTTATCATGTACCATCTCAATGGATCGGAGCCGTGCTTTTCTATAGTTATAAATGGATCAACAGCATTGCCTAAACGTTTAGACATCTTGTTGCCATTTTTATCTAATACCAATCCGTTAGAAATTACATTCTTGAATGCAACACTGTCTTTTATCATTGTAGAGATAGCGTGCAGTGTGAAGAACCATCCACGTGTTTGGTCAACACCCTCTGCTATAAAATCTGCAGGATATACTTTATTGAAATCTTCATCAGAAATGTGAGGATAGAAAAACTGAGCAAAGGGCATAGCACCCGAATCGAACCAAACATCTATAAGGTCTAGTTCGCGTTTCATGGGTTTACCACTTTCCGATACAAGTATTATATCATCGGCATAAGGACGATGCAAGTCTAATTGATTGTAATTAAGTTTTTTGCAATCATCAAGGTTCAAGTTTGGCCATGGCAATTGGGTCATTACTCCCGCATCAAGTGCTTGTTTCATTTCATTGCAAAGCTCCTCTACCGAACCAATACACTTCTCTTCTTTACCGTCTTCGGTACGCCAAATAGGCAGTGGAGTTCCCCAATATCTGCTGCGGCTCAGGTTCCAATCTTGTAGGTTTTCCAACCATTTACCAAAACGTCCTGTTCCAGTAGATTGTGGTTTCCAGTTAATAGTTTCGTTCAATTCCATCATGCGCTCTTTGCAAGCTGTTGTTCTAATGAACCAACTATCCATTGGATAATAAAGCACGGGCTTATCTGTACGCCAGCAGTGTGGATAGTTGTGAATTTGCCTCTCTATTCTAAAAGCCCTATTCTGCAATTTTAGCATTACAGACAAATCCACATCAAGTGTTGCATCATTTTCTGTAAGGCTTTCGTCATAAGAATTCTTCACAAACCTTCCGGCATATTCGCTGTAGAGTTCTGTATGGATATTATTGGCAACAAAAGCAGGGTCTAAGTCATCCAGTATGAAATACTTGCCACTCAAATCTACCATTGGACGCATGTTGCCATCTTTATCTAAAAGTGTAAGCCCGGGCACATCGTGCTCTTTTCCTACGCGAGCATCATCTGCCCCAAATGTAGGTGCAATGTGCACAATACCAGTACCATCTTCAATGGTTACAAAATCGGCAGTAATTACTTTAAATGCATTGTCAGATGTTTTTACCCATGGAATCAATTGTTCGTATTGCAATCCTGCAAGATCGCTCCCTTTCCACACTTTATCCAACACCCTATAAGGCACTTTTTTATCACCCTCTTTATAATCTTGGAGCGGTAGCATGGCGTTCTTCTCAGGAAAATAAGTATGTAGCAAGCTCTTTGCAAGCAAAGCTGTCATTGGTTTGCTTGTATATTGATTGTATGTTTGAACAGCCACATACTCTATGTTTGGACCAACGGCCAACAACATATTGGAAGGGAGTGTCCAAGGGGTAGTGGTCCAAGCCAATAAAAATGACTCGCCAAATTGAGTAAGCTCTTCAAAAGGATTCTTTATTTTGAATTGTGCAGTACAGGTAGTGTCTGTAACATCTTTGTAGCAACCCGGTTGGTTCAGCTCGTGTGTGCTAAGGCCAGTACCAGCTGCTGGAGAATATGGCTGAATGCTATATCCTTTGTATAACAAGTCTTTTTTATACAATTCTTTGAGGAGATACCAAAGCGACTCGATATAACGATTGTCATAAGTAACATAAGGGTCAGACATATCAACCCAATAGCCCATCACGCGTGTCAAATCTTCCCACTCTTTGGTATATTTCATCACCTCAACACGGCAGGCTTTGTTGTACTCGTCAACAGAAATTTTAGTTCCAATATCTTCTTTGGTAATACCAAGCGACTTCTCAACGCTTAGTTCCACTGGTAGCCCATGAGTATCCCAACCAGCCTTTCGGTTTACCAAAAAGCCCTTCATAGTTTTATACCTGCAAAATATATCTTTAATAGAACGAGCTATCACGTGGTGAATACCTGGCATACCATTTGCCGATGGCGGCCCCTCATAAAAAACATATTCGGGTTGGCCCTTTCGGGTTGACAAGCTTTTTTGGAACACATCAAGTGTATCCCATTGTTGAAGCATCTCTTTGTTTATCGCAGATAAATCAAATTCGTTATATTCAGGAAATTTCTTACTCATTGTCAGTCAATTTATACCTTATAGAAAATAGAATGCAAAGGTAATAAATTTTTGACAATTGAAAATGGTTAAGTTTCGATTAGAGCGAAGATATACAAAGAATATGTACACAAATCATATATTAGATTACAAAACTTGTGTTTATCTAATATTACTTTGTGCTTTAATTCTCTCTATTTAAAATACCCGTCTCTTGGCAACAAATAGTCTAAATTGGCAACGCCATACACTACTATTGCCTTTACAATAGAAGTATGATCCATATAGTCTGCAGGACACTTTTCGTATGTATCGCGTGTAGTGTGCCATATCTCTCCATAGCTAAAGTTGTACCCACAAATATCTTCTGTACTTAAATGCACAACCGGCACACCTGCAGCTAAAAAAGCTCCAGCATCTGTGCCAGAACCTACAGCAGGCCTGTCTCGAGGTGGTGCTATATTTACTTTAAATGGAAATTTGGGGTCGATATTACCAATAGGCTCACATATTTCTTTGAAATCGGTTAACATAGCTTGTGGAACAGAAATAGAAGTAGGAACAGTGGGGCCTCCATCGCGGTTAAACATTGCTGAAACATTTCCGAGTTTATCAGCATTATCTTTCAGCCATGCATTTGAACCCAATAAGCCAAACTCTTCTCCAGACCATAAAGAAACCAAAATAGAACGCTTAGGTTTTCCTCCAGCCTTCATAATCAGCCTTGAAGCCTCCATTGACGGAGCTACGCCTGCACCATTATCCGAAGCACCTGTGGCTGCATCATAAGCATCTAAGTGACCACCCACTATGACATACTCATCCGGGAACTCTGTTCCTTTTATCAATCCAAACACAGTGTAATAAGGAATAGGACCCATTCTGAAATGATTACGGATATCAAATTCTAGCTGAAAATATTGTCGCTCCTTTGCCATCTGCTCTATTTTAGCATACTGGTGTTGGTTCAATTTTATATCTGGTATTTTAGGCAGATTGTCCCAACTCATACTGTCAATATTCTTGCGATCATAAAGGGCAGTAATTGGCACAGGACTCGATTGGATAATACCCAAAATACCCGCCTCTACCATCTGAGTGTAAAAAAGTGCAGGTTCCTCCTTTAATGGTAACAAATCCTTTTGCTTGCCATCTTTTCGGTTCTCCCAGTTATACCTACGTATTTCATCGTTTTTAATCTCAATTTTTGCGTTCTGCTCTATTGTAGCAACTCGCAGTTGCTCGGCATTAGAAGAGTAGTCTATAGGGAAACCCGTATTTGTGCCAGAGACCAACACCCATGCACCTTTCAGCGCACCCTTCATTCTATCAAACTCACGTTGCGTTTTTGGCTCAATAAGTACATGACCACGCTGCACACCCTTTGTGCCAACTGTGTAAGATGGAGTAGCAAACTCAAGTGCACTAAAACTATTATCGCCTGCTATCAATTTCCCAAACCATGGACCACGATTGAAGCCAATAGGCAAAACTCCAGATTGATGCAACACTACATCCATACCCCATTTTTCGAACTCACTCTTTGCCCATGCAACAGCTGTTTCATAATTTCCTGACCCAATGAGCCGTCCACCAATTCGATTGGTAAGTATGTCTAAATGCTGCATAGTCTGATTGTCTGTTTTACCAATCTCTATAATCTTGTCAATCACGGGGTCTCTTTGTTGAGCATGTGATGCAACAGTAGATAAAGAGAACAGCATTAAAAGTAAAATAAAAGGAATAAAGTTTCGCATGATGTGATATGTATTAATATTGTCTCGCAAACTTACTACTTTTAAATGAATTAAGCTATTTTAGTAATGACAAATTAAAGAAAGATTTTGGCTAAAGTTATAGAGCGTATATATTGGACTATAAAAGATGAAGTAAAAAGATATCAATAAACTAATTGATAAGAGTTTGTGTATTATAAATTAATTAGCAAATTGGCTAATGCAACCTCTATTGCTGTAACCGTGGTTGCGCTAATAAACCAATAATTATGAAATTCTACAATCGAGAATAAGAAATAGACGCTTTAAGAAAGATAGAAAAAACATCGGCTACGTCGGCACAAATGACAATGATTGTTGGCAGGCGACGTGTAGGAAAACAACACTACTCAAACACACCAATGGAGAGATACCAATGCTCTATTTCTTTGTGGCAAAGAAAAAGTTGCTTTGTGATGAGTTTGCACGCAAAGCGGAAGAAAAGCTCAGTTATCCTTTAGGTTCCTTCGCCGTTTTTGCTCTCCTTTTCAATGCCTTGATACAACTGTCAGAAAAAGTAAACTTTACCTTGATAATTGATGATTTTCAAGAGTTTGCGAGCATCAACAACTTCATATACAGCGACATGCAAAACATCTGGGATTCAGCCAAGAGTAATAGCCATATCAACTTAGCCCGCATTATTCATCACTCCTTAAGTGTATATATATTATCTTGCTTGTAATCAATAGCATATAGATTATTTTTGCTCTTATGTGGATGCCCACTTTTGGGCAATGTTCGCTTTTATCTTCACGCATCTGCTTTGTTCCAAACTCCTTGAAATAGTGGCCTATATCGGTGGAGTTCGAGGCCTAGCATCTACGTAAAGCTAAAAACGTGAATAATGCGGATTAGAGCTTTGCGGTTCTGTTTACTCCCAAATGAAACGCATTCTTGAACATTCTAAAGAACCTCTATTCGGACGCATTACCTCTTATGGCAAAAGAAGGTAGCCGATCTAATAGATATAAGATTGAAGACAACTTCCTAAACTTTTGGTTCAGATTTATCTTTAAGTGTAGGAGTACCATCGAGATTGGCAACTATAGTTTTGTAAAAATAGATAATAGAAAGAAATTATGATATGTAAAGCGGTCTCATTTTGGAGAAGTATTTCAGAACTAAACTGATGGAAACAATGAAATACTCAGACGTGAAAAGTTATTGGAACAAGAAGAGTGAAGATGAAATTGATATCGTAGCAATAAATGAAATAAATAAGACAATAGAATTTTATGACGTAAAGAGAAACCCACAGAAAATAAAACTCTCTGTATTAGAAGATAAAGTCAGAAAGATAGTTGCTAAATTTCCTGATTACTCAATTGAATATAAAGGTTTGTCTTTGGAGGATATGTAGAGGACGTGCTAATTGAAAATGTTTAGGGGGTTGAAGTTTTTGTCTATTATATCAGTTTCACTTCCTCTTCAGTTTTTGTTCTAACCTTCTCATTTCGAGGTCGAAGTCTGATATACAATTTTCATCTTGAACAATTCTGAATTTATCATATTCATTTTCGACTTTAATTTTGCATCTAACATCGATATTTTGCCTTTATCCTTTAGTATGGGATAATCAGTAAGTTCTAAAAACTGAACCAAGAAATGCTCCCAATCTTTCATGTTCATCACTCGATGTGATTAATTGATCTGTTTTCGGCAAGGTCCTGATAGGAGCTCACAATTCGTTGAAGTGATTTTAAATGCTCTTCGTTTAGGTAGTCTTTTGCAATTGACACATGGCTTTTCAGGATTTTACCATCAGGAGCTTGCCTCCAGTTTTTCAAGCCCATGTATATCTTTTTCGCATCGGCTTCGGTATAAATAATCTCAGCTGCAGTTCTGCCTGTTATTGCCCAATGCAGTTTATTTTGAACCGTAGCAAAAAAATGTCTGGTGATATCAGATTTGCTATCATAATCCGCAGAAAGGGCATAAATATCAGTGATTTTTTGATACAATCTTCTTTCGCTAATACGAATCTCTCGAATACGCTCGAGCATCTCATCAAAATAGTCTATTCCAAAGTGATTGATTTGCTTCAAACGCTCATCATCCATTGCAAATCCTTTGATGATGTACTCGTGCAGAATTTCTGTAGCCCATTTTCTAAACTCTATGGCCCTATGTGAGTTTACTCTATAGCCTACTGCGGTAATAGCTCGCAGGTTATAATATTTTGTAATGTATTGTTTACCATTTTCAGCAGTATGTCGGAAATCCCGACAGACTGAAGCTTCGTCTAATTCACCATCATCAAAAATCTTTTTTAAATGCTCTGTAATTGTAGAACGTCCTTTTTCAAATAGCTCTGCAATTAACTTCTGAGTAAGCCAAAGCGTCTCACCCTGAAAATAGACATCAATATTAACTTTACCACTTTCGGTTTCAAAGATTACAAAGTTGTTCAACTGTTGTAATTCTGTGCTTTTCTTAATTTCATTTTTCTTACTCATATCTTTCTCTTTTTACATTTGAAAGTCTTTTAGGAATTAAGATATCTTCAACAATTTCCTCTTCAAATATTCCGCCGTATAAAAATCTTCACTTTTTATCATCTCTTTGATCCACCAAAAACAAAAAGAGTGGAGTCTGTTTTTCCTTCTCTTGGAAAGGAAATCAACTTGACATAGTGGCTCACAGCGAGCGATAGGGTGGAAGATGCTTGCCCCAGTTTTACATAAGCCAAGTCTACTTCTTCTAATGTTTTAATACAGTTGGCTATTGTTTCTTTGTGCTTCTTTTTTAATGGCTCAGACTATACTATGTGTTACATTTGATCCTCGCAAACCGAAATAATCAAAAATAAAGGAGCTATTCTTTTCTTAAGAACAACCCCTTTATTATCTGCTTAACAAGAATCCAGTATAATATCAAAACTAAAATTCAAAATTATACTCCCCATTATATTATGCTTTTACTATAAGACTCTTTCCTGTCATTTCTTTTGGTTGTTCTACTTTCATGAGCTCCAATATAGTAGGAGCAAGGTCACAAAGCTTACCTTCTTGAAGCTCAACTTTATTTTCTCCTACATATATAAGGGGCACTTTATTAGTTGTATGAGCTGTAAATGGGTTACCCTCATCATCCAAAAGCTGCTCCGCATTTCCGTGGTCTGCAGTTATAAGAGTATGTCCGCCTTTTGTTTTTAATACTTCTAAAATCTCGCCAAGATATGTATCTACGGTTTCTACTCCTTTAATAACCGCTGGAATTACCCCTGTGTGGCCCACCATATCGGGGTTGGCAAAGTTTACAACTATCAAGTCGTATTTATCCATGTTTATTCTCTCTATCAAGGCATCTTTTATACCCTCAGCACTCATTTCAGGCTGCAGGTCGTAAGTTGCAACTTTTGGAGAAGGGATTAAGACCCTATCTTCGTTCATATATGGCTCTTCAATTCCTCCATTAAAGAAAAATGTAACGTGTGGATATTTTTCAGTTTCGGCTATCTTCAGCTGGTTTAGGTTCTGAGAACTTACATGTTGAGAAAGCGTATTAACCGGTGCAGTTTTTGTATATGCAACCAACACATTTTGTATAGATTTGTCATACTCAGTCATAGTTACAAATAGAGTGTCTATTTTATTACCTCTATCAAAGCCTTCAAAATCAACATCTACAATGGCACGAGTTATTTGTCTTGCTCGGTCGGGTCTATAGTTAAAAAATATAACGCTATCTCCGTCTTCTATTTTAGCAACTGGTTGTCCGTCATGTTTGATAACAGCTGGTATTAAAAACTCATCTTGAACGCCCTCTTTGTATGAGTTCTCAACAGCTTCTACAGCAGTGTTAGCTTCAACTCCTTCGCCATGCACCAATGCATCATATCCAAGTTTTGTTCGTTCCCATCGAGTGTCTCTATCCATTGTGTAGTACCTTCCGGTCACTGTGGCTATCTTTCCAACACCTATTTCTTTCAGTTTTGCTTCTAGTTTCTCTATGTCTTCTTTGCCAACTGTTGGTGGCACATCTCTTCCGTCTAATATTGCATGAACATATACTTCTTCTTGGCCCTGTCTCTTCATTAGTTCCAATAGACCATATAAATGTCCTACATGACTATGAACTCCACCATTAGAAACTAAACCCATAAGATGAACTTTCCCATTGTTCTTTTTTGCATTTTCTACGGCAGCTAAAAACTCTTCTTTCTCGAAAAAGCTTCCATCCTCAATAGCTTTAGATATGCGTGGAAGTTCTTGATAAATAACTCTTCCTGCCCCAATATTGATATGGCCTACTTCTGAGTTCCCCATCTGTCCCGCTGGAAGACCTACCTCTTCTCCACTAGCGTCTAATGTGCTAGTTGGGTTCTCCTGCATAAGTTTATCAAATACAGGTGTGTTTCCGCGTGTTACTGCATTACCGGGATAATCTTTACCGATTCCCCAACCATCTAATATAATTAGCGATACTGGTTTTTTACTCATAATGATTTATTCTAATGAAAAATTTATAATTTAGTGTTGTTTTCTGCTTCAATGATTTATTTATGAATTATAAATCTGTTGGTTTTTTTCTTTTTCAAAACAAAGTTAGTTCTTTTTTGAATTAAAGCTTATTTTGAGAAATAATTAAACACTCTTTTTTTCGTAAAACTATCTCTGTTAAGATACTTGTAACTTCTCCTTCAAATACTCAGCAGTGTAAGACTCTTCCGATTGCACCACCTCTTCGGGTGTGCCAGCACCAACCACATAGCCTCCTTTGTCTCCTCCACCCGGACCAAGATCGAGTATGTAGTCTGCACATTTTATCACATCCATGTTGTGCTCAATTATCACAATGGTGTGTCCTCTTTCCAGCAGTGCATAAAATGCTTTTAACAGTGTTTTTATATCGTGAAAGTGAAGGCCCGTAGTAGGTTCATCAAAAATAAATAGTGTAGAATCTGTTTTCTCCTCTCCTAAAAAGTAAGCCAACTTCACACGCTGACTTTCACCACCCGACAGCGTCGATGATGATTGGCCCAACTTCACATATCCAAGCCCTACATCTTGCAAAGGCTGCATGCGTTTAACAATTTTCTTCTCCGTAGCTCCTTTTTTACTTCCAAAAAACTCCATTGCTTGATCGATGGTCATATCTAACACGTCGTATATGTTTTTGCCGTTATACTCAACTTCCAAAACATCAGAGTTGAATCGTTTGCCATGACACGACTCGCAAGTTAGTTTCAAATCGGCCATAAATTGCATCTCAACAACAATTTCACCATCGCCCTTGCACTCTTCGCATCTACCTCCCTCAACATTGAATGAGAAAAAAGCAGGTGTAAAGTTCAGCTGCTTGGCCAATGGTTGCGTTGAGAAGAGTTTACGTATCTCATCATAGGCTTTTATGTAAGTCACAGGGTTGGAACGCGATGATCTTCCAATCGGATTTTGATCTACCAGCTCTACCCTGTTGATTAAAGCATAGTCACCTGCCATTTCGTTATACTCTACTTTCTCTGTAGTTGTGCCATTTAACTTTTGTTGCAAGGCATTGTAAAACACATTGTTTATCAACGACGACTTGCCAGAGCCACTCACACCCGTCACTACCGACATTACACCTAGTGGTATCTTCACGTCTATATTCTTAAGGTTGTTGTGGCGTGCTCCTTTTATTTCTATGTAGTTGTTCCACTTTCTTCGCTTTTGGGGCACCTCTATCTCTTCTTCGCCAATCAAATACTTCACAGTATAGCTATCAGATTTTGAAATAAGTTTATCTACCTCTCCCTGGTAAATTATTTCACCACCCAATCGTCCTGCCAAGGGACCAATATCTATAATGTAATCTGCAGCACGTATTATCTCCTCGTCGTGCTCCACTACCACCACGGTATTACCAATATCTCTCAAATCTTTAAGCACATTGATGAGCAGTTCTGTATCTCGTGAATGAAGACCAATGCTTGGCTCATCCAGTATATACAACGACCCAACCAAACTACTACCAAGTGATGACGCAATATTAATGCGCTGACTCTCACCACCCGACAAAGTGTTTGACAATCTATTGAGCGTAAGATACGACAACCCCACATTCATCAAAAACTGCACACGATTTTTTATTTCAACCAACAAACGCTTGGCAATTGTAGCATCAGTTTGGTCTAACTCAAGGGAATCAAAAAACTCTTTAAGTTTGTAAATAGGCATCAATACCAAATCGGCTATCGATTTGTCTCCAATTTTCACATACAGAGCCTCCTTTTTCAAACGTGCCCCTTTGCACAAGGGACAAACTGTTTTTCCACGATAGCGTGCCAGCATCACTCTATATTGAATCTTATAAAGATTCTCTTCGAGCATTTTGAAAAAACTATTAATACCATACACCTCATCTTTGCCATTCCACAACAAATCTTTCTCGGCATCAGAGAGGTCATAATAGGCCCGATGAATAGGAAAATCGTATTTCCAGACTTTGTCTATAAAAGCTTTTTGCCACTCGCCCATCTTCTCTCCTCGCCAACAGGCCACTGCACCCTCATAAACCGAAAGGCTTTTGTCTGGCACCACAAGACTCTCGTCTATCCCCATCACCTTACCAAAACCTTCACATTTGGGACAAGCACCCACAGGACTATTAAAGCTAAACATTAAATCTGTAGGTTCTTGGAAAACTATTCCATCAGATTCGAAACGATTGGAGAATAAAGCTCTCTCTGTGCCTTTATCGGCCCAGAACTTAATTATACAGTCGCCATTGCCTTCCAAGAAAGCAGTTTCAACAGAATCAGAAAATCTACTTATAGTACTTTTGTCCGAACCTGTAGAAAGACGGTCAATCACTAACAATACATCATCTGCAGCTGGCATTGCCTCTCGTGCCAAAAAATCATCTATCCTATAAAACTCGTCCTCAAATTCAACACGAGTATAGCCTTCTTTCTGAAGCACTTCCAATTGCTCACGCAATGTGCGATCGCTCCGTAGCTCAATGCTGGTGAGCACTGCCATGCGTGTGCCTTCATTATATGATTTCATGTGAGCAACCACATCTCCCACAGAATGTTTTTTAATCTCAACACCCGAAACAGGTGATATAGTTTTGCCAATACGTGCAAACAACAAACGAAGATAATCGTATATTTCTGTTGATGTACCCACTGTAGAACGAGGGTTGCGAGTATTCACTTTTTGCTCAATAGCAATGGCCGGAGGTATTCCTTTTATGTAGTCGCACTCGGGCTTGTGCATCCTACCCAAGAATTGGCGTGCATAAGAAGACAAACTCTCCACATAACGTCTTTGCCCTTCGGCATATAGCGTATCGAAAGCAAGTGACGACTTGCCAGACCCCGACAGACCAGTAATTACGGTGAATGTGTTGCGAGGTATTTTCACATCCACATTCTTGAGGTTGTTTACTCTCGCTCCTTTTATATCTATTTCCTTGGGATTACTCATATATCTATTTTGATTAAATAGCTCTCGTATTAATAAAAAACAATCTACAAACTTACACAAAAAACTCGACAAATTTAAATATCTATCCACACTTACAACTTGTAGAAAGAGAGAGATGCCCTACTTTCTATTTGTTTGAGATTTAACAACAAAATTTAATTACAACTTGAAGCTACTTCTTCTTAAAGAATAGATTAGATAATAAACCAAACACTTGCAACTTTGTTATCTCAACTAATCGTTGTTCAATAAAATTTGTATATTTGTCTGCTACAAAACTAGCCCTTGTTGTTCAATACAGATAAAGCTCTCACAACTTATATTATGAAGAAACTACAAATAGAGATACCCCTTATACTCCCTGAGGTTCCTGACGATAAAGACCCATGTGTTCAAGATTTTATTAAGCTGCTCGAAGAACAGGAAGGAATAGAGAAGGTACACGTTGAACAAAATAGTGATAGCGATGTACCCCATCTCTGTTTTCACTACAACCCTGCTGAAATATCTATAAGCCGCATTCGTAAGATTGCAAAGCAAATAGGTTCATCTATTAGTGAGAAGATAGGACATAAACTGATTGAAGTAGGTGGCATTCGTCACACACGCCAAGCACGCAACATAGAGCAGGCACTCAAAAACTTGCCTGGCATGCTTGAAGTATCGGTTTCTGCATCAGGAATGGTGAGAGCCGAGTTTGAAAAAGCTAAGCTAGAGGAATCGAAAATAATAGAAATCTTAGAAAAGGAAGGCCTATCAATACCCGACAAATCTGTAGATGCTAAAAGGTATCTTCGCAGTATAAAAAACGAATCCAAAAGCCATGTTGAAGATGAGCATACGCACCATGGCGGGGTTTTTGGACAAAATACCGAATTGATTTTCTCCATCATTTCAGGAATACTTTTGAGCATTGGCTTTGCTGTCTCTTTCATAGCAAGTGTTCCAACATCTATAAGCATTGCTTTCTTTATTGGCTCCTACTTTTTTGGAGGTTTCTACACCACAAGAGAAGCCTTAGATAGAGTGAGGCAAGGAGGCTTCGAAGTCGATTTCCTTATGATGGTTGCTGCCATTGGAGCTGCCATATTGGGCAAATGGGTCGAAGGTGCATTGCTGCTTTTTCTTTTTAGCCTTGGCCATGCATTAGAACACCATGCTATGAACAAAGCAAAGAAATCTATTAAAGCCCTAGCAGAACTTGCTCCTAAAACAGCATTACGGAAACAAAATGGTAAAACCGAAGAGGTAGCTATTGGCCGTGTAAGGAAGAACGATGTGATTGTGGTGAGGCCCAATAGTAAGATACCTGTTGATGCAGTTATCATACATGGGCAAAGCAGTGTAGATCAGTCATCTATTACTGGCGAGAGTATTCCGGTGGACAAATTGGCTGTCGTGGATACCCAAATAGATTACTCTAAAGAAAAAGATATCAAAAGTGAAAACAGGGTTTACTCTGGCACAATCAATGGCAACGGCTCACTGGAGGTGAAAGTGATTAAAGAAAGCAAAGACTCCACTCTTTCACGACTGATTACCTTGGTGCATGAAGCCCAAACACAAAAATCTCCTACTCAAAGATTTACCGATAAATTTGAACGCTATTTTGTTCCAATAGTTCTAGGATTAGTTGTGTTACTACTAGGAGCTTTCCTTGTGATAGATGAAACCTTCAGCGATAGTTTCTATAGAGCTATGACGGTGCTAGTAGCATCGAGCCCTTGTGCACTAGCCATATCTACACCCAGTGCAATTCTTAGCGGAGTGGCCCGAGCTGCAAAAGGGGGTGTACTCATAAAAGGTGGAAGACCTTTGGAAGATTTAGGAGTATTGACGGCATTGGCTTTCGACAAAACGGGTACACTTACCAATGGGATGCCACAACTAACCGAAGTGGTTACACTTGACAGTATGGATGAGTATGAGCTACTAAAAATAGCTGTAGCAGTAGAGAGTTTGAGTGACCACCCTCTTGCTAAAGCAATTGTGAGAGATGGCACAAAACGCTTAAACGGTGCCAAATTGTTGGAGGCTCAAGATTTGGAGTCTGTTCTTGGAAAAGGTGTCAAAGCAACCTTGGGTAACGACAAGATATATATTGGCAACCTAGAACTTCATAAAAACCTCGATGAGCTGAAACCCTCAACTGCTGTTACAAAAAAAGTAGAAGCACTGGAAGAAAAAGGAAACACCACAATGCTTGTACGACTTAACAACAGTTACATTGGTATAATTGCATTGATGGATACACCCAGAAAAGAAGCCCGTAGCACATTGGAGCAATTGAAGAAAGTAGGCATCAAAAGAATGATTATGATAACCGGCGACAACCAAAAAGTTGCAGATGCTGTTGCAAAAGAAATAGGTATTACTGATGCTTGGGGCAGTTTGCTTCCAGAACAAAAAGTAGATGCCATAAAGAAACTAAAAGAGACAGAAACTAAAGTTGCCATGGTGGGCGATGGTGTGAACGATGCACCTGCTATGGCACATAGCACTGTGGGTATTGCTATGGGTGCAGCCAGCTCGGCAGTTGCGCTTGAAACTGCAGACATTGCTCTTATGGGCAATACACTAGATGCCCTCCCTTTTGCCATTGGCTTGAGCAGGAAAACTCGCCGCATTATTAAGCAAAATATTTTTATTAGTTTAGGAGTTGTAGCACTACTTATCCCGGCTACTATCTTTGGCTTTGCCAATATGGCTGTAGCAGTTGTAATTCATGAAGGATCTACGCTGGTAGTTGTTTTCAATGCGTTGAGATTGTTGAGGTACAAGAAGTGAAAATGTTAATGATAGTATTGCGATAGAGAAATTATAGCCAACAGGATAATAATTCTCTAAAAGTAATTATCTTTGCACATTATTCTTAATAGTGTGCAGTTACAAAAACTGCACAGAATACAAACATAAAAGAAAAATAATGAAAGATTTTACTTGGCTCAAAAGCTTAATAGCACTAGCTGTAGTATCGATAGCTACGACAGCAACAGTTTTTGCTGGAGGCATACTCACCAATACAAACCTTAGTGCACGATTTGCACGCCTGATGGCCCTTGAGGCATCAACCAATGCAGATGCTGCCTATTACAACCCGGCAGGGACCATTAAATTGGCAGAAGGTTTCCACTTCTCCATAAGCAATCAGAGTGTTTTTCAAGAGCGAATCATCACCTCTTCGTTTCCCCCAATGACAGGAGCAGACTCTAAAGAGTTTGTTGGAAAAGCATCGGCACCAGCAGTACCAAGCTTGCAGGGGGTTTACCGGAAAGGCAAATGGGCACTTACTGGCAATCTTGCCGTGACAGGTGGTGGCGGAAAAGCCACATTCAATGATGGGTTGCCATCGTTCGAATCACAAATATCGATGCTTCCACCCACAGTCAATCAATTTGGAATGGGGCTGGCAGCTGCAATTCCTGGAGCTTCGCTCACATCAAAAGGCTACTCAGTAGATCAGTACATGCATGGTGTAAACTATATCTTTGGAGCTCAACTGGGTGGAGCCTACCAAATAAACGATATGTTTTCTGTATATGGAGGCTTTCGTTTGAGTATTATTCAAAACGAATACGAGGGTCATCTCACCAATCTGAAATTGGATGTTGACGCAAAAGGGTTGGCTGCAATTGGATTTCCCAATCAGAGTGGATTTATGAATCCAACACCTATCTTTGGATTGATAAATAACAACCCTTCTATCCCACAACAAATGAAAGATAAATTGCAACTACCTGGCAAAATAGCAGGCGATGGAGCACACTTAGAAAGCAAACAATCGGGTTGGGGTATTGCTCCAATTGTGGGTGTTCACTTTTCGCATCAAGGACTTAACATAGGAGCCAAATATGAATTCAAAACAGCTTTGGATGTAGAAAATAAAACAACTAAAGATGACACAGGTCTGTTTGCAGATGGAGTGAACACAGCTCACGACACGCCAGCTCTGTTCACCATTGGTGCATCTTATGATATACTGCCAAGCCTAACCGCAAGTGTAGGTTATCATCATTTCTTTGATAAAGATGCCTCAATGGCCAACAACAAGCAAAGACATTTAAGTGGAAACACCAATGAATACCTTGCAGGTGTTGAGTATCGTATAGACGATATGTTTTTGGTGAGTGCTGGAGGCCAAATTACCCGTTACGGCTTAGGCGATGCTTTTCAATCTGACCTTAGCTTTTCTGTCAACTCGTACTCATTAGGATTTGGTGGCGCAGTAAACTTATCAAAGAATGTGCAATTGAATATTGGTTATTTCTTTACCAATTATTCTGATTACACCAGAAGTACGGATAATTATAATAAAGCAGATATTACAGATCCTACTCAAGTCAAGATTAAAGGCAGCGATGTCTTTAGCCGTACCAACAAAGTATTCACTGCAGGTATAGACTTCTCTTTCTAACAAGTAGATATATTGGACTGACCTTTATTGGCTTTGTCTAAAATTTAAGAAAACCACTCTCGAGTTTGAAACTTGAGGGTGGTTTTTTTATATTTGGGTGTGCGTTCGGGAGATTACCTTCTCAATTTATTATAATACCTATTTCTTTGCTTAAACATCTTTTCAAAGTAATCAATTTGAGAATCTCTATAGTCAAATATTACTGGAGGTTTGCCTGAGCGCTGTATTCTTCCAATATATTGTATGAGCTTACCCTGAAAAGCGAAGGGATAAACTATAAACAAACATTCCAGAGAATCTATATCAACCCCCTCTCCAAAAAACTGACCTGTAGATATGAGAATCTTAAAATGCCCTTGTTTTATTTGGTCCAACTTGCTTTTCCGAGTTCGCTCCGAGTCGTCACCCGTAATGGCTATTGTTTCATACTTATCCTTGAGATACAGATTAAGGATATCAACATGGTTTTTCCTTTCTGTCAAAATCAATATTGATTTAAATCGTGCTATATGCTGCTCTATATCATCAGTTATGAGAGAATTACGATGAGTATCGTGTATTAGAATTTGAGAAATCATTTCATATTTATCAATTCTATAATCAAACGGCGCAAACAGATTGGTTTCTTTGATATTTATCTCCGCTTTCATGTTTTGCGCCAAGAGTTGCTCCTCTTGCGTCATTTCATAGAGTATGTTGCCGATGTACATATAAATCAACTTCTCGTCATTGTTCTTGCGTTTAGGTGTAGCAGTCAAGCCATATAAGTAGTAACTATTTAGTTGAGAGATGACTCCTCTAAAAGATTTTGCTGGTATATGGTGACACTCATCTACTATAATCATTCCAAACTCATTAGTCAGATATTCCAAAGATTCCTTTCTCGTTAGAGACTGAATCATCGCAATAGTTATTTCCTTTCCAATCTTGTTTTTCTGATTTCCTATTTGTCCTATTTTATCTTTAGGTATTCGTAGAAAACTTTGTATGCGGTCCATCCATTGGTCGAAAAGTTGGTTGCGATGAACTAAAATAAGTGTTGGTTGCCGTTTGCGAGCAATTAATTCTAATCCTATAACGGTCTTGCCGGAGTTGGGCGGAGCAACAACAACACCAAAATCCTTTTTATCTAATCTTTCTAAAACTTCTTTTTGTTGAGGTCTCAACGCTATACTTGAAGTAATATTTATTTCTTTTTTCTTAGTTCGTTTATCTATAATCTTAAAGGGTATTTTCTCTGTCTTACAAAACTGAATAATCTCTGAGATAAAACCTCGAGGTATAATTATAACCTCCGAGGTTTCCTCTATTAGCTTGAAATACTTCTCTATTTTATAGGGGCTTTTACCTAATTGTTTCATCACAAAAAAGTCAGAGTTGATAAAATTAAGATTATCACGTAGAAATACTATCAATTGCGGATTTAATTGTGCACGCTTTAAATGTACCTGCTCCTTAATGAGTATTTCGAGTGTAGAAGTAGGTTCGCTAGTAAAAGAAGAGTCTATTTGCTCTTTATCCAACCCTGATAATTGAATATGCAGTGACTCTATTTTCTGCTTCGATGTTTTCTTAATCGTTTGCAGAAAACCCCATTGATTGGGGTATGGTTCGAATGAAGTGGGGTCTAAGAAACTCGAGTTCCCATTTTTTATGGAAACACCTTGCAAAGGCAATGCAATTAAATTACCTAAACCCTTGCCAGAGTGCATGTCTTGATTTGGGAACAACCTGTCAAAGCTAGGTTCTTTTTCGAATTTGGAGATAAGTGCTGCTTGCAATAGTAAGGCTATCATTATTTTGCGGCTCTGAAATGCAGGAATACGCTCATCAAAGAATAGCCACAAATGCCCCCCATTGCCAGATCTGGATCGCTCTATGACTGGCAACAATTCATATTTGATACAAATATTGTACAATTTCAAAATCGCATCCTGCCAATTTCCCTCATCGAAGTCGGCTACAATGAAAAAAGATGTGTTATCAGAAAGCAAAGGATAAATACCCAGTGTTGTAGTTCCTTTTAGATGATCAGTTATGGCTTTATTATCGAAAGGAAGGAAACTCTTTTTATTGTAATTTGCAAATGTTCCACCTGATGCTTTGTGTCTATTATAATCGTTCCAGTCAACGTGATAGGCAGGCACATAACCACTTCTATCTCCCTTCTTCCAATGCACAGCATACACATCTTCTCTCCCTCTAAATAAAGATTTGTATAATTCTATATTGAACTCTATATCTTTCATCCGCAACCAACATTTAATTTCTGCTAAGATAGTTAAAATCGGTTTTCTTGACAAAGAAATGCATGAAGAAGCCTATGCTTGAAAAATAAAACCGCAAAAAAAAGCAGAATAGAGCGAAGAAAATGGTTTAATGTGTGGTTACATGTAAAATAAAGAGCATGTTTGAGGTATTATTACTTTACCATAAATAGAAAGAATGAAAGAAAGACACATTTCATAAAACGGCCGATTCTTGGACTCTTAAAAGCAGTCGATCTGGGCATCCAAGATATCCAACTTCTGAAACTAGAAATTGAGAATCTCCAAAAGGAATGTCCCAAGAACTGAAGGCCGTAATCATCAAAGAGATCAATGAAGAGAAGAGAGAACTCGTCTCTGATACCCTCACTACCCACAAGAGATACAACTATCTCAAGAAAGCTTATGACACAGTAAACATTAATTTGGCTATGCTTTGCGCATTATTTCAATAAAAAAACAACTATGGAGATTGCCTTGGTAATAGTTTTTTCGTATCTTGTATTTTTAAATATTTTATCTAAACCTATAAAACAATTTA
>CAYVLC010000010.1:23794-31383 GCA_964452155.1 uncultured Dysgonomonadaceae bacterium | reverse complement strand
AACTGGTTTATTCTTTTAATCATAGAAAGAGTAGTATGTGATTTTATTTTTTTTTCTGTTTCCTAAAAAAGGTTGAAAAAGCACAATAAAGTAACGTATTTAATCACTAATTGTTCATAATGCTATAATTACTTACAATGAATTTCGAAGTATATTTTTGAAACAATTAAAAATTATCTATGGCATTACTTTTATTGTTTATCTGTGATGATGCTTATATTTTCATAAATTACATTAGCTGTGCTTGGTAACTGTTCTTTTGTATCAATATTGCCACTATATGTCGAGTGAAGATTGTAATTAACGTGAAAACAGGGTATTTGTTTTACAGCCAATGGTTTTGCTCAAATAGCACTAAGTAGAGTTATACTAAAGGTTTAGTCAAGATTAGTATTTTAGAATATATGTTATGTTTATAGATTGAATTATAAATGAGTATATATCCTCTTTTTGTGAATTTGGTAAAGTATATATATTCAGCATATTGTATTTTTGGATTAAAAACTTATCAACAAAAACTACTTTTTGAATGTTCTTTATTGGGAAGTCTCAATTCTTTTCTTTATCATTGTATTTCGTTTTGAGAAATTCTGATAACAGCTAGTTGTGATCTTATTCATACCTAGTAAATATATATAATATAACATTTTGCAACAATGAAAAAAAGGATTTTCACATTCAATGAGGCTTATAAGGCATCGCATTCTTATTTCAAATGGGATGAACTAGCAGCAAAGGTTTGGGTCAGTAAGTATGCCCTTAAGGATAGTGAGGGTAATATTTACGAAGAGTCGCCCCGCGATATGCACTGGCGCTTAGCCAAAGAAATAGCTAGAATAGAAAGCAAGTATCCAAACCCAATAGGCGAAGAAGATTTATTCTATTTGTTCAACAAGTTTGACTATCTCATTCCGCAGGGTAGCCCAATGACTGGTATTGGCAATGATTATCAAGTTGCCTCTCTTTCCAATTGCTTTGTTATTGGTATGGAAGGGGCTGCCGACTCTTATGGAGCAATCATCCGTATAGATGAGGAGCAGGTGCAGCTCATGAAACGCCGAGGCGGAGTAGGGCACGATCTTTCTCACATCAGACCAAAAGGGTCGGCTGTGAAAAACTCAGCACTCACATCTACAGGGTTAGTTCCTTTTATGGAGCGATACTCAAATTCTACGCGCGAGGTGGCACAAGATGGTCGACGCGGTGCACTCATGCTTACAGTTTCTATAAAACACCCAGATTCTGAAGATTTCGTCGATGCAAAAATGGAACAGGGTAAAGTAACGGGTGCAAACGTGTCTGTCAAAATAGATGATGACTTTATGATGGCCGTTGCAAATGACGAAGCATATACACAACAATACCCCATTAAAGGAGAAAACCCCAAGTTTACTAAAGAAATTAAAGCAAAAGACCTTTGGTCTAAGATTGTGCACAATGCTTGGCAATCTGCCGAGCCAGGTGTTTTGTTTTGGGATACAATCATTAATGAGTCTGTAGCAGATTGTTATGCAGATTTAGGATTCGAAACTGTTGCAACAAACCCTTGTGGAGAAATTCCTTTGTGTACTTATGACAGTTGTCGTTTGTTGGCTGTCAATCTTTACTCATATGTAGTGAACCCGTTTACAAAAGAGGCATACTTTGATTTTGATTTGTTCGAAAAGCATATCAAGATAGCTCAACGTGTAATGGATGATATCATTGATTTAGAGGCAGAGAAAATTGAAAGTATTCTCGATAAAATTAATAATGACCCCGAGACAGAGGAGGTAAAAAGCTCTGAAAGATATTTGTGGGAGAAAATAAAGAAAAAAACTCTTCAAGGCCGTAGAACTGGCTTGGGCACTACTGCCGAAGGTGATATGCTGGCAGCTATGGGGCTTACTTATGGTACCGAAAAAGCAACAGATTTTTCAGAGTCAGTTCACAAAAGCCTTGCACTAAATGCTTATGCATCGTCAGTAGAATTGGCAAAAGAGCGAGGAGCATTTGAAATTTATGACAAAGAGAGAGAAAAGGACAATCCTTTTATTAATAGATTGAAAGATGCCGATAATAAACTTTATGAAGATATGGCAAAGCATGGCAGAAGAAACATTGCCTGCCTTACCATTGCACCAACTGGCACAACTAGCTTGATGGCACAAACAACGTCGGGCATAGAGCCTGTGTTTATGCCTGTATATAAACGCAGACGCAAAATAAATCCTAACGATGTAAAAACAAGAATTGATTTTGTTGACGAGAATGGAGACTCATGGGAAGAGTATGTGGTGTTTCATCAAAAGTTCCGCACTTGGATGGAAGCCAATGGGCATTCTGTTCATAGAGAATACTCTAACGAGCAACTCGACGAGTTGGTTGCAAAATCTCCTTATCACAAAGCTACTGCAAACGATGTAGACTGGTTGCAAAAAGTGAAAATGCAAGGAAGGATTCAAAAATGGGTAGATCATTCTATAAGTGTAACCATTAATCTGCCAAATGATGCTACTGAAGAGCTGGTAGGCAAACTATATATGGAGGCATGGAAAAGTGGTTGTAAGGGTTGCACAGTTTATCGCGATGGATCGCGCTCGGGAGTACTAATTGCGAATGATGAGAAGAAAAAAGAAGAGGCCTGTTTTGAGCTTCCAAAAGTTGTAACCTCTCGTCCGGTAGAACTACCTGCCGATGTGATTCGTTTTCAGAATAACAAAGAAAAATGGATTGCCGTTATCGGTTTATTAAATAATAGGCCTTACGAAATATTTACAGGAATGGCTGACGAGGATGATGGGCTTCTTCTTCCAAAAAGAGTTACATCTGGAACAGTTATAAAATCGTACGATAAAGACGATAATAAGCGTTACGATTTTCAGTTTAGAAACAGACGAGGGTACAAAATTACAATTGAAGGTCTAGACGGAATGTTTAACCCCGAATTTTGGAACTATGCAAAACTAATTTCAGGAGTGTTGCGCTATGGCATGCCAATAGATCAGGTGCTGAAGCTTGTATCTGGATTGGAGCTTGACAATGAAACCATTAATACTTGGAAAAATGGTGTCGAACGAGCTCTAAAAAAATACTTACCCAGTGAAACTGAAATGAAAGGTGAAAAGTGCCCTGTATGTAATCACGAAACACTTGTGTTTCAAGAAGGATGTTTGACATGTCGTAATTGTGGTGCATCTAAATGCGGATAAGCATATAAATTATTTTTTTGCTTTAAGCCAGAAATTGCGAACAGACAATAAGAAAAGCAATGCCCTAGATGGTGTTGCTTTTCTGTTTTTTTGAACAATGAGATTATAAATAAACTGATTTCTGCATAAATGATTGTATTTTTGTATTTATGGATGATAGTTATAAAACCATACAGAAGATTGCCGAGGGTTATATCACGGAGCGTAAAAGTAAATTTATCTCTTATGCTATTCCAATTGAAACCGAAGACGAGTTAAGAACTATATTAGAGGAATATAGAAAGAAATACTACAATGCACGTCATGTATGCTGGGCCTATATGCTAGGTGCAGAGCGAGAGGATTATCGAGCAAACGACGACGGAGAGCCATCGGGTACAGCAGGCAAACCCATTTTAGGACAAATAAACTCTTTTGAGCTCACCAATGTTTTGGTGCTCGTGGTGCGCTACTTTGGAGGTACGCTTTTGGGAACAGGTGGTTTGGTTAGGGCATACAAAGCAGCAGCAGCAGCAGCTATCGAAAATGCTGTAATTGTTGAGAAAACAATAGACCACACATTTGTTTTGCATTTTCAATATTCATTACTGAACGAGGTAATGCGTATTTTGAATCAGTTTGAAGAAGCAAGGTGGACACAAAACTTCACCGAAACATGCGAAATGGAAATAAATATTCGCCAATCTCAGTCTCGGCAACTTGCTGAATCATTGTCTGCAATATACGGTGTGACAGTGATTGCCCCACATGATGAGAGAGAATAGTAATTACATTTAACAACTAATTACCCCAAATAATCGCAATAGTAAGACAAAATTTGTACTTTTGCCCCCTGAAATATTTCATTATAATACGTTTAGAATAAAGAGAGGAAGCTTATGCAGAAGAATTTGGTGATTGTGGAGTCCCCAGCCAAAGCTAAAACAATAGAGAAGTTCTTAGGGAAAGATTTTCATGTAATGTCGAGTTACGGACATATTCGTGATCTAAAGAAAAAGGATTTTGGCATTGACATTGAGAACGGATTCACGCCAGTATATGAGGTTCCGGCTGACAAGAAAAAAGTTGTCTCCGAGCTAAAAGCTGCTGCAAAGAAAGCAGATATTGTATGGCTTGCCTCGGATGAGGACCGAGAGGGAGAGGCCATTTCATGGCATTTGTACGAAGTGTTGGGTCTAAACGAGGAGGAAACAAGACGTATAGTATTTCATGAGATAACAAAAACAGCCATTCTTGGTGCAATTGAAAACCCGCGACCAATTGATATCAATCTGGTTGACGCACAACAGGCTCGTCGTGTGTTGGACCGTATTGTAGGTTTTGAGCTGTCGCCCGTTTTGTGGAGAAAAATTAAACCTGCACTTTCTGCAGGTCGTGTTCAATCTGTTGCTGTGAGGCTTATAGTAGAGCGTGAGCGAGAAATAAGAGATTTTACATCTGAAGCTGCATACCGCATAGTTGCTGTATTTACTAAAGAAGAAGATGGACAAACATACGAGGTAAAAGCTGAATACAACAAACGATTAAAAACAAAAGAAGAAGCACAGGAATTGTTAGAAAAGCTGAAAACATCATCCTTTGAAGTAGCAGATGTTACAATGCGTCCTACAAAGAAAACTCCTGCAGCTCCTTTCACCACCTCTACTCTTCAACAAGAAGCATCAAGAAAGCTTGGTTTCTCTGTAGGGCAAACCATGATGGTGGCACAAAGGCTTTACGAATCTGGTAAGATAACCTATATGCGTACCGATTCTGTAAATCTTTCAGGACTAGCCATTAATGCCGCAAAAACCGAAATAGATTCGCATTACGGAAAAAACTACGTGAAAATAAGGAAATACACCACCAAAGCAAAGGGTGCACAAGAGGCTCATGAGGCCATTCGCCCTACTTTTATGGATGCTCACGAAGTAAGCGGAACTGCACAAGAGAAGAAGCTGTATAGTCTTATCTGGAAAAGAGCCATTGCTTCGCAAATGGCCGATGCACAGCTAGAGAGAACTACCGTTAATATTAGTGCATCTGATGCCGATGGCCGTTTTACTGCAACTGGCGAGGTGATAAAGTTTGATGGATTCTTGCGTGTGTACCTTGAGGGTACCGATGATGAAGATACAGAAAAAGACTCTGGTTTGTTGCCTCCCATTAAAAATGGCGAAGTAATGACAATGCAGGAGACTACAGCCACGCAGCGTTTCACACTAAAACCACCACGTTATACAGAGGCTGCACTAGTTCGTAAAATGGAAGAATTGGGTATTGGACGTCCTTCTACTTACGCTCCTACAATATCTACTATACAAAACCGAGGCTATATCGAAAAAGGAAATGTGGAGGGCGTCGAAAGGGTGTTCAACGTGCTTAAATTGACTGGCAACAAAATAAAAGATACCAACAAGAAAGAGATTGCAGGTGCCGATAAGAACAAACTTATCCCTACTGATACAGGTACTGTGGTGAACGACTATTTGGTAGAAAACTTTGCCTCTACTTTAGATTATAACTTTACTGCAAAAGTCGAGAAAGATTTTGATAAAATAGCTGAAGGCAAAGTAGAATGGAAAAAACTTATTGAAGAGTTTTATAAAGTATTCCATCCAAAGGTGGAGGCAGCCATCAATATGAAAACTGAGCATCGAGCCGGAGAGCGTGTTCTTGGCACTGACCCCAAAACTGGCAGACAGGTTTCTGTAAAGATTGGTCGTTATGGGCCACTTGCTCAGATAGGAGACAAAGATGACGACGAAAAACCCTTGTTCTCGTCACTTCAGAAAGATCAGTCTATCGAAACTATAACGTTCGAAGAGGTGATGAAGCTTTTTGATTTACCTCGAACGGTGGGCACTTACGAAGAGAAGGAAATGACCGCTTCTGTTGGTCGTTTTGGTCCATACATCAGACACGATAGTAAGTTCTATTCTTTGCCAAAAGAGCTCGACCCATATAAAGTAAATGAACAAGAAGCCGTAGCGGTAATAGAAGATAAACGCAAGAAAGATAAGGAAAAGATTATACAAGTCTTTGAAGAGGAGCCGGGGTTGGTCGTTCAGCACGGCAGATACGGTCCTTATATATCTTTTGAGAAAAATAACTACAAAATACCTAAAACTGTAAAGCCTGAAGAATTGACACTCGAAGATGTAAGAAAGATTATCAGCGAGACCGAGCCTTCAAAATCTAGAGCAAAAGCCAAAACTACTAAAGCAAAAGCCAAAACCGAAAAAAAGCCAAAGGCCAAATCGACGGCTACTAAGGCTAAAACAAAGTCAGCTACTACAAAGACAAAAGCTAAATCGGCCACTACAACAACTAAGTCAGCTACAACAAAAACTAAAACAACAGCTGCGAAGAAGGAAAAGGAGGGGTAAGACACAGCGGTTTAGAAGCCCCCTTAAGCTCTGAACTTTTGTTCTTTTCCGGTGTTTTATTAATACAACTCCTTCTTACAGCATTTTTATAAGTATTAAAAGAGGATATATTATGAGACATTTTTCAGATTTAAGTAAATGGATTGTTGCTTTAGTATTTAGTTTTCTGATATCAACTGCAATTTTGGGGCAAGACTCATTATCCAACATAGATTTAGATATGGAAGATACCGTTATAGATAGTGGTCCATTCTATGCTCAGTTATGGTTTTGGATAGCTATTGGCTTGGTGTTTCTTCTTCTCTTAATAGCCTTGTTGCGTGGCAATGGTGGAAAGAAGAACAATGAAAAAAGCGAAGAAAAGGACTAAGAGGAATATATAGAATAGTCCTTTCTTAAAGTTTATATTATTATTGACAATAAAAATACAATCTTCAGGAGTAATATATATTCTTGAAGATTTTTTGTCCCAGAGACTTAACGTTTAAGGCTTTTGGTGCAGCATTTTCTAAATTTGCATTCTCAAATTCAGTTCTTATAATTTCCCGCAGAGATATGCGTTGCTACCTTTTTGCAAATATCAAAAACAAAACCTGTTGGTGGTAAGCTAATACTGTCTGAAGATTTCTACAAACGGATGCTTAATGTACAATCATCTTAGGTTCTTTAAGTGAACAGGCTCCATGTTTTTATTTAATTATACGTGGAAATAAGAAAAACAGGAGACCTGTTGTTTTATTTATACGAAAAAAGAGCGAAAGAGGGTCATTTCTACTGTTAGCCCTTTCAATTAGTTAAAATAGATGCCAGAATAAAGGTGAGATAGATGATAAGATATATATATATAACGTAGATGTTAGTTAAACGATGCGAAGGCGTATTGGCAATTGACCATGATTAATGGAAATAAGTACATTTTTCTTAGAATAACAAGTATCCTATTTAAAAAAACTGATGTAAAAAAGAATATCAGATATTCTTTTTTTTCAATACGCATGAAAACTAGGAAATCACGTTTGCTGTTTTTTTT
>CAYVLC010000010.1:0-23694 GCA_964452155.1 uncultured Dysgonomonadaceae bacterium | reverse complement strand
TTGATAGTTCAAAAAATGAGAATGGCCCCTCCTGTGTAGTCAAATTGCAATAATAGCACAAAAATATTAATAGAGTATTGTTTGTAAAACCAAACAAGAAAGATTTTTTGTAGAGTAAATAGTATTGCAATTATTATTTAATAGGCCAATAATTATGCATATGCTTATTTTGTAGAGCTAGATGAAATGTTTGTTTTGTTGCAAAAGATTCAGAAGTGTTTTTTTCATTACTACTATAGGGTATTTCTATTATTTTATTAGATTTCGCTTCTAAGAAATAAATTTTTTTTCCTCCATGATGAATTGAGATTTATGTCATAAAAAATCAGTCTGTGCTGGTAAATTTCCCTTTCATCTCATTATTGCAAAATATTCGATGTTTAATTTGATTTCTCTTCTCATAAAACTCAAATATACTGGGGTTAATTTGGCTACCCTTCTGATCATTGAGGAATCTACTTATGTAGATTTGACTCTTCTCTTACGAACACAAAATCGGCTGTGGTGAATTATATTTTCATCTCATCATTCCGAAATACTCAGTGGTAAATTTGATTTTAGTCGCATGAACGCTTTATCTACAGATGTAGATTTTATTTCTGCCTGATGAACCAGCTTTTTGCTAAGCAAGCGTAAGTAAAATGCCTACTAATACTTCTATTTATAAGATAGCTGGGTATAGACATGCTAGCAGTAGTATTTTTATAAGGATTTTATTATAAACACATAGTTTTACAGGCGTTCCTTAGAATTGGATGCAGTTCAGCCTCGAGAAAAAGAGTCAGGTGTATCATTAAGCTCCTCGCTAATAAATTTTTCAATAGATAATAAAGCCTGCAATAGCTGCTATTGCAATCAGTAATATCGGATCGACTCTTTTGACCGATGCCAAAAAAACTGCACTAAAGATAAGCCAACTCTTGTAGTCAATAAAATTGGAGTTATTAATTAGCATTATTCCAGCAGCAGCAATAAGACCTATTACAGCAGGTTTTATGCCTGACAATGCTGCACGAACATACCTATTTTCTTTGAACTTAAAGAAAAAGATACAGACAAATGTCATTATTCCAAAAGAAGGAAGACTCACTGCAAGAGTACACACTGCAGACCCAAGAATGCTTGCAAGCACAGTGCCACCAGTGGAGTGTACTGCTTTGTAGCCAATGTAGGTGGCCGCGTTGAAGGATATTGGGCCTGGTGTGGTTTGTGAGATAGCCACTATGTCTGTAAACTCGTTTACGGTGATCCATTCGTTTGTCACTACTACTTCTTGCTGAATAAGTGGCAACATGGCATAGCCACCACCAAACCCAAAAAGGCCAATCTTGAAGAAAGCAATAAACATGGAGAGGTATAGTTGAAAGAGTGCCATATTTTATCTATTGATTATTTTTTTGATTACTTTCTTATATAATATCCCTAGCACTATAGCAGCCATAATAATAAGAATGGGCGATATGTGAAGCAAACCCACAATAAGAGCCACTAAGATAGGTATCCACAAGTTGCTCCATCTGATATCTGCATTTTTGCCCATTCTTAGTAGGGGCGCAAAAATAAGTGCAACAACTGCAGGCCTTATCCCTTTAAATACTGCTTCTACAGCAGTATTTTGGCGAAACTGTGTGAAGACAATGACCAGCAAAAGAATGGTAATGAACGAAGGTAGAATAATACCCAAGCTAGAAAAGACACTCCCTTTTACGCCTTTGTGTTTATTGCCAACAAATATGGCTGTATTGAGCGCAATAGGGCCAGGCATAGACTGTGCAATGGCAAGCATATCTATAAACTCTCTGTCGCTCAACCATTTTTTCTTATCCACAACAGCACTTTGAATAAGTGGCAACATAGCATAGCCTCCTCCAAAGGTGAAAGCACCTATTCTAAAGAAAACAAGGAATAACTCCCAATAACCATTCATTGTGTAAGATTGTCTCTGATGGAACTAAAAAAGAAGAAAGCAGATTGCATTAAATTAAATTATTTGCAAATCTGCTTTCTCTATACTAAAGCCGCATCGGTGGAATAAGACGAAACTCCTGTAGTCAGGATTTGAGTGCTTCGCTGTCTCTGTAATTCGCTGTGCATTAGATGCATATCCCGAAGGATGCGACCCGCCATTAATAGCAAAAGCTTTACTCGTTTCTAGGATGTAATTGATGAGTTTCCCAATCGACCAATGCGGCAAATTCTTTCATCTAATTACATATCAAAAGTAAAAAAATATATCGACACTTCCAAATATAATGTGTTATAAAATCAACTATTTTTGAATGATAAGCATACTAGTAGTAGTTTTGAGCATGATTTCACTCAATATCTCTCGATTTTGCAATGGTTTCTTCAGTTAACGTATAATTAACTAAATCCCCCGACAAATATTTATCGTAAGATGCCATGTCCACTAGTCCATGTCCTGAGAGATTAAATAGAATTGTTTTTGCTACACCCTCTTCTTTTGCCTTCAATGCTTCTTTTATTGTGGCTGCAATGGCATGATTTGATTCTGGAGCTGGAATGATTCCTTCTGTTTGTGCAAACATAACTCCTGCCTCAAACGATTCCAGTTGATCTATAGCCATTCCTTCTATGTATCCATCTTTTAGCAATTGGCTCACAATGCTTCCAGCACCATGATAGCGCAATCCACCCGCATGAATATTTGAGGGGGTAAAATTACTACCCAATGTGTACATAGGGATCAGTGGGGTATATCCGGCTTGATCACCAAAATCGTATCTAAACTTACCGCGTGTTAGTTTGGGGCACGATGATGGTTCGGCAGCAATAAAACGGGTTTTTTTGTCACCAGTTATGTTGTGGCGCAAAAACGGAAATGATATTCCGGCAAAATTAGACCCACCTCCAAAACAACCAATCACAATATCTGGATATTCTTCGGCCATTTCCATTTGTTTTTCGGCTTCAAGCCCAATAATGGTTTGGTGTAGCGACACATGGTTGAGCACACTTCCTAGGGCATATTTACAATTGGGTGTTTGTGTAGCCAGTTCTATGGCTTCGGATATAGCTGTTCCTAAACTTCCTTGATATAGTGGGTTTTCTGTAATTATCTTTCTACCCGATTTGGTTGACATGCTAGGCGATGGAATTACCTGTGCACCCCATGTTTGCATCATTGAGCGGCGATAAGGTTTTTGTTCGTAGCTTATCTTTACCATATATACTGCCAATTCTAAGTCGAACACCTTGCAAGCAAAAGATAAAGCTGCTCCCCATTGGCCTGCACCAGTTTCGGTAGTGAGGTTTGTAACACCTTCAATTTTGTTGTAGTATGCTTGAGGTAAAGCTGTATTTAATTTGTGAGATCCAATAGGGCTCACACTTTCATTCTTGAAGTAGATGTGTGCAGGTGTATCTAGTGCTTTCTCTAATCCATAGGCTCGTACAAGCGGAGTGGAGCGGTATAGTTTGTATTGCTCGCGCACAGCTTCGGGTATATCAATCCAGGTATCGGTTTCATTCACTTCTTGTCTGGACAATTCCTCTGAAAAGAGAGAGTAAAAACTTTCGGCTTTAAGTGGCTCTTTGGTTCCTGGATTAATGTAAGGCTGAGGTTTGGTTTTCATTTCAGCAGCAACATTGTACCATTGGCGTGGAATTTCATTTTCGGGTAGAATAAATTTTTTCCTTTTTTCCATGATGAACTATTTTATTGAGTTTTTAATGAATAAAAAAACCGCCAGTTGTTTTTGTGATAAACAACAGGCGGTTTTGTTTTTTGTTATTGTATGTATTCTATTTGTTTTTAATTATATGACATACTTAGTCTCGACCCATTGTTTAGAATGAATTTTGCACCAGCGCCACACGTTACAAGAATATTTATTTGTCATTTTATCTTGTTTTATAAATGCAAATTTAATATAAGTTTTTTGATAAACAAACCTATTGTTATTTATTTCATGCATAACTGCTGTTTTTCTTGTTTGTGCTCTATTATCTATTTCGTGTTAGAGTTTTCTAGCGGTGTGGTTCTCTTTCTTTAGTCATTATGTATATGCACGCCTTAAAATAGGAATCTACATTGTTTTTTTAGATTTATTTTCGTCTAATTTAAACTATTATGCTAGCACTGATTCAAAATTTATACCTAAATTTGCACATTAGTTATCTAAATGTGCAATTATGTCTTCAGTAAAAACAAAACAGATGTTGTTAGAAAAGGCCAGGCAGCTTTTTGCAAAGTCAGGCTTTGAGAATACAACCATGAATGATATTGCCGAAGCGTCTCAACGTGGCAGGCGTACCCTATATACATACTTTAGCAACAAAAAAGAAATTTACAATGCAGTAATAGAGTCCGAGCTTCAAAACTTGTATGTCCAATTGCAAGAGGCTGTAAATAAAGAGCATACTGCTACCGATAAGCTAATGCTATTTTTTGTAACACGATTAGAAATCATAAAAGAGGTAGTGACAAGAAACGGAACATTGCGTGGCGATTTCTTTCGCGATATATTTAGAGTAGAAAATGTGAGAAAAACATTCGACAAACAAGAGATACATTTTTTGAAGATGATTCTTGATGAAGGCGTTGCTTCTAACGAGTTTCAAATCAAAGATTCCATAAAGACTGCTCGCATACTTCACTTTGCTCTCAAAGGTTTGGAGCTACCCTATATAAGAGGTGTAATGACCCACGACTCCAAAGATTCAATTGATAGGGACACTGTTGCTAATTTAATTTTCCAGGGGATAACTAAGAAGTAAATAATAGATTTTTCAGAACTAATATAATTAAAACAGGAACTATGAAATTATTAGAAGGGAAAACAGCCCTCATTACTGGTGCCGGTCGTGGTATTGGCAAGGCTATAGCTGTGCATTTCGCAAAAGAAGGAGCAAACATTGCTTTTACCGACCTTGCAATAGATGAAAATGTGAAAGCTACCGAAGCAGAAATTGTTGCATTGGGTGTGAAAGTAAAAGGATATGCTTCTAACGCAGCCGACTTCGACGATACGCACAAAGTAGTAGAGCAGATAAAAGAAGATTTTGGAGTTATTGATGTACTCATCAATAATGCAGGTATCACACGTGACGGATTGATGATGCGCATGAGCGAACAACAATGGGATATGGTAATAAATGTAAACCTAAAATCTGCTTTTAATTTCACTCATGCCATTACTCCTATTATGATGCGCCAAAAAAGTGGAAGCATCATCAACATGAGTTCTGTAGTAGGAGTATCTGGCAATGCAGGACAAGCAAACTATTCTGCTTCTAAAGCAGGTATGATAGGGCTTACAAAATCTATGGCCAAAGAAATTGGTTCGCGTGGCATTCGCGTCAACGCCATTGCTCCAGGTTTCATTATCACCGATATGACTGGTGCTTTATCTGAAGAGGTTCGCAACGAGTGGGCAAAACAAATTCCATTGCGTAGAGGTGGTACACCCGAAGATGTGGCAAATGTGGCACTTTTCTTAGCATCCGATTTGTCATCCTATGTTAGTGGGCAGGTTATACATGTTTGTGGAGGTATGAATACTTAATTGTTTCTTAACAAGAAGTTAAATAAATATATACATGAAAAGGGCGAAAAGATGTAAATTTTATCGCTCTTTTTTTGTTTCTTTTTTTGATAAGAAATGTGCAGCAATATAAAATCTATGATAGAGCTGTGCAGTGAGAGAAACTTCAGATTTGCAGTCAACAACCGTATTCATTAAGTGTGTTGTGTGTTTGCACAAATAAATATGACGTGTAGAAATACAATCTATCAGTGCAACCTAACCTCAATAATATCTTTGATATTTGTAGTGTAGGCGGGTGACAGGAACTGTTGTTTCATTTTAAATGACTTTTCATCCATTCCCGCTAGTCGCACAGCATTGTGCTGATAGGTTTTATTAATTTTGTCTATCACTCGCATTAATTCTTTATGCTTTGGGTCGGAATTGAAAAATAATGATGGTTGATGACAATTGGCATCCACAAAGTGAGAAAGTGTTACGCCTACTTTTTTGTAATGAAGATGATCGCGAAAAATATGCTTTAGCCCCATCACAGCATAAGCAACTAACTCTATTGTAGATGAGGTTGAGAAAGGAAGCCTTAGCTGAATAGATTTGTAATAGTAGGTCTCAGTTTCTTTAAATCTATTTGTTTCTACAAACAGGCTCAACACATTGCAAAGAGAGTTTTGAGCACGTAGTTTTTCTGCAGATAGTGTGGTAAAGGCAATTAAACGCTCTTTTACCTCGGCCAGCGTGTTATAATCTCTGTCGAAAGTGCGCGAGGTGGATATGCTCTGTTTCTTCTCTTCGGTCTCCATTTCAATAGAGGGGATAGCTTTTAGGTCTTTCTGCAAACGCAGTCCCACAATGGTCATGTGCTTCAACACCCAGCTTTCGGGCAGTAGCGTAAAATCGTATGCGCGCTTCACTCCTTGTGCATAAAGTTTTTTTGCGTTTTGTCGACCTATCCCCCACACATCTTCAATGGGTAGCCACTTTAAGGCTTTTATTCTTTTCTCTTCAGTATCTATTACATATGAACCGTTTGTGATATCAGGAAATTTTTTTGCTATACGGTTGGCCACTTTTGCCAAAGCTTTAGTAGGTGCAGTGCCAACACTGATGGGTATGCCTGTCCACTTCCTCACTTTTGCCACCATATCCAATCCATAGTTATAGTAATCGATATCCATACCATGGAGAGACAAAAAAGATTCATCAATAGAATATATTTCAGTAATAGGGCTATAAGTACTCAATATATTCATAACTCTACGACTCATATCGCCATAGAGATGAAAGTTAGCAGAAAAAACTTTCACACCATCTTTACGAAACACATTTTGGTACTGAAAAGCAGGGGCACCCATAGGAATGCCTAGTTTTTTTGCTTCATTGCTGCGTGCTATCACGCATCCATCATTGTTGCTAAGTACCACAATGGGAGTGGTGCGAAGCGATGGGTTGAAAACGCGCTCACACGAGGCATAAAAATTATTACAATCGACCAAACTATACATGCTGGCAATTAATGTTTTTTGATAGAATAGGTTACAACACCCCACACAACTACTTCGTCTTCGTCATTTACTTCTATAAGAGGAAAATCTTTGTTGGATGGAATCAAATAACATTTCCCCTCTTTTATTTTTAGTCTTTTTAAAGTAAACTCGTTGTTTACAAAGCACAATGCAATTTTATTGTCTGTCCAATCTATGCTTCGGTCTATTACTAGCAGATCGTCTTCCATGAAGTCGCCTGCCATAGATTGTCCTTTCACCCGGGCATAAAAGGTAGCATCTGGGTGCTTCACAATTAGTTTGTTTAGATCGATGCTTTCGTACACAAAATCATCGGCGGGAGAGGGAAATCCAGCTACTACTCCACCTACAAAAGGAAGTTTTAATCCCGTCAGATCGGGTGTGAACAGCTCTATGCTTTCTGTTTTGTAAATTGTTTTCATGGGTACAAATATAGAGAATTAGTCTGTTAAATTTGAGAGGAAATTATTAATATTGATGAGCCGACCAAGATATGCTAGCTTGTGAATAGTTGACCTTTCAAATATAACAATAAGTTTGATAGACAATAGTAAGTTGTTTCTATTTATTTTAGTGCATACAACTGCTTTTTGAAGAGTAGATTTCTCCATCAAAGGTGAAAGCAAGAAATATTGCAGAAGAGTTATTCATATAAAAAAGCAATTCTGTAGTTTATATCCAAGCAGGATACATGACCGTTAACAGCACTTTTATTATTGTGAGTATCTTTTCAAAAGGCCTCTATTAGCTACTTTTTATAGAAATTGGTTTGCAGATGAAGCTTCTATGAGGGGGTGGTAAAAACATGTAAACTTTTGCAGGCGATTAAAGCATACTGTACTCACAATATTTACTTTGTCTCTTTTTTTGGAGTTCTCAATTACAAGTTATAAAACAATGTAAGCTGTTGTATATGGCTTTGAACGAATTTCAGATAACAATCCGTTTTCTCGTTATAAATATGTAATTTTGTGGCATTCTTAATTAATCAATTATAGATGATAGGGTAAAACGGCACATATATACAATTTTGCTATGGGGGGCATAACAAAAGGCAGCAACAATCTATTACTGCCACTAATAGTAACATTATATACACACAAAAAAAAATTATATTTAGATATGACAGTTCTATACGAAGACAACCATCTTATAATTGTAAACAAAGCATCATCAGAAATTGTACAAGGCGACAAAACTGGCGACAAACCAATGACGGAAATGGTGAAAGAATACTTGAAAGAAAAATACAACAAGCCAGGCAATGTGTTTTGTGGTGTAACCCATAGATTGGATCGGCCCACAAGTGGCGTTGTTGTTTTTGCTAAAACAAGCAAGGTTTTGCCAAGACTCAATCTGATGTTTAAGGACAACGAGGTTGGAAAGATCTATTGGGCTATTGTTCAAAATTGTCCAAAAAAAACGGCAGGTACATTGACTCATTATCTTGTAAAAGATGAGAGAAAAAATAAATCGACAGCCTACGATACCGAGAAGGAAAATACAAAAAAGGCTGTTATGCACTACTCATTAATTGCTCAATCAGATAATTACTTTTTACTTGAAATACAACTAGAGACAGGTAGGCACCATCAAATACGTGTGCAATTGGCCAAAATTGGTTGTCCCGTCAAGGGCGATTTAAAATATGGAGCCAAACGGTCCAATCGTGATGGAAGCATTAGTTTGCATGCACGCAGTATTTATTTTGTACATCCTGTTTCGAAAAACAAGATAGATATAACTGCACCAGTACCCGATGATAATTTGTGGAGAGCTTTTGAAAAAAGTGTAAAAGTATAGATGCTAAACAAAGAAAGTATTTGCTTTGCAATATGTATCGTTTCTGTGTCGGGAAGGATGTTATAATGGCCGTTTTAGTAGAATTTGTAGTTCGATAGTGAAGATTCGAATCTATTTTTGTTGTATTCTTTTCTTTTTTTGATATAAAAGCCATACATTTGCAAGCATTAAATATAATTAAGATAGAATGGAGATGAAACCAACTTTATTAGTATTAGCAGCAGGGCTTGGTAGTAGATACGGAGGATTGAAACAATTGGACGGATTGGGCCCAAACGGTGAAACAATTATGGATTATTCGATTTACGATGCTGTAAAAGCAGGATTTGGAAAAGTTGTTTTTGTGATTCGCCAATCGTTTGAAAAAGAATTTAAAGAGAAAGTTACAAAAAAATACGAGCACTTGCTTCCAATAGAAGTTGTTTTTCAAGAGTTAGACAATCTACCAGAAGGCTTTGAGTTAAACCCTAATAGAGTTAAACCTTGGGGGACCAATCATGCACTAATGATGGGCAAAAGTGTTATAAAAGAACCATTTGCAGTGATAAATGCTGATGACTTTTATGGAAGAAAAAGTTATGAGGTAATATGCGACTTCTTGTCGCAGCTCGAAAACAGCAAAAACCAATATTGTATGGTAGGCTATAGGGTTGGCAACACATTGTCTGAAAGCGGTACTGTGGCGCGAGGTGTTTGCGAAACTGATATAAAGAGCAATCTTACAGGCATAGTAGAGCGTACGCAAATAAAAAGGATTGACGGGATTGTAAAGTTTAAAGACGAAAACGATGAATGGATATCTATACCCGACAATAAACCCGTGTCTATGAATATGTTTGGGTTTACTCCAGACTACTTTGAATACTCTGATGATTTCTTTGTGGAATTCTTGAAAGAGAATGAAAATAAATTGAAAGCCGAGTTTTTTATACCTACTTTGGTAAATGACTTAATTGTTGATGGCAAGATCGAGATGAGAGTTTTAGACACAACTTCGCAATGGTTTGGTGTAACATATATAGAGGATAGACCTTTTGTTGTGAGCAAATTTAAAGAACTGGTGGACAAGGGCGATTATCCCTCTCCTTTGTTTTAATAAAGATTTGCACTGTTCTGAATTAAAGAAAATCATTAGATGGTTTATATTCTGGTAATTGTTGTACTTATTTTGTTGAATGGGTTTTTTGCTCTCTCTGAGATAGCTTTAGTTTCAAGCAAGAAGACTCGTTTAGAAACCTTTAGCAACGAAGGACATAAGGGAGCGAGAGTGGCCCTTGAACTTCAATCTAAATCAGAAAATTTCCTTTCGGCTATACAAGTTGGTATCACACTTATTGGTATTATAAATGGAGTTTATGGTGGTGTTACTATTGCTGCCCAATTAGCTCCTTTTTTTGCACAATACCCTATCCTTGCGCCTTATGCAGATAAAATATCTATGGTCTTGGTTGTATTTGTTATAACTTATGTGTCTATTGTAATAGGCGAATTGGTACCTAAAACTATAGCACTAAATAATCCAGAGAAAGTTGCAAAAATAGTTGCTGTACCAATTCTTTATTTCAGCAAAACGTTTTACCCTTTTGTCAGCTTGCTGTCCAAATCTACTAATCAGCTTTCTAAAATGCTAGGTATTCATAAAAAAAATGATGTGGTATCCGAAATAGAGCTTCGCACAATGATTAAAGTGGCTTCTATGCAGGGTGTTATAGAAAAAGAGCAGGACATAATTCACGAAAGGGTATTTTACTTTTCCGACAAACGTGCCAAACATCTAATGACGCATCGCACAGATGTAGATTGGGTAGATATAAGAGATTCACAAACAGTCATTGTTGACAAAATTCTTAATTCTCGTCATAGCAAGCTTATAGCTTGTGAAGAAACTCTTGACAACTTCACAGGTATTATTACCGTTAAAGAAGTACTAATAGAGCTACTCAGTGATAGAGACTTTTCGGTAATGCAGTTTGTTGAAGAGCCCCTCATCGTACCATCTACCATAAGAGCTCAGCGCGTGCTCGATCTTTTCAAAAAGAAACAACAGTATATTGCAATAGTGGTAGATGAGTACGGGAATTTTGAGGGAATAATGACACTTCACGATATTATTGAGAATCTTGTGGGAGATATTCCACAAGAAGACGAACAAATAGAGCCAGATATATTTATACGCGAAGACAATTCGGCTTTGGTTAGTGGAGATGCTTCCATAGAATTGATGTCTCACTTTATTGACGATTTTGTAATAGATTTTGATGAAATAGATTATTCAACAATTGCAGGATTTGTTTTGGCCAACCTCAATAAGATGCCTCAACTAGGAGATAAATTTGAATTCGAAAATTTGACATTTGAAATAATCGACCTTGATGGCAATAGAATAGACAAGGTGTTAATCACAAAAAACTCAAAAACAGAATAGAAACATTAATAATCTAACTGTTTTCACTGGCTATTTGCAATTACATGTTTTACAACACATTTATTTGATCTAAAAATTGCTGAGGATGTGTTATTTTTACACAGATGTACAAAACATATAACTTATAATAGGTATTACATATGGAATCTACTAATATTGTTACGAAAAGTGGACTTGAGGTTGATGAGTTCAAAAAAGTAATTGATAATAAGAAGACAAATTTATTTATTCTCACTAACAAAAATGGATGTGAATTGACTGTCACAAATTATGGTGCTAAAATAGTGTCGCTCATGGTTCCCAATAAAGAAGAGACATTGGTTGACGTTGTCACTGGACATGATTCCATGGAAGCATACTTAAGTTCTGAAGAGCCCTATTTTGGAGCTATTTGTGGTAGAGTGGCAAATAGAATTGCCAATGGCACTTTCAGACTCGAAGACAAAATATATACTCTAGCCATTAATAACGGGCCCAATAGTTTGCACGGAGGTATTAAGGGCTTTAATGCAGTAGTCTGGGATGTGAAAGAGGTGCAGGGAAATTCAATAAAATTGCAATATTTGTCGAAAGATGGTGAAGAGGGTTTTCCAGGCAATCTCACTGTTACTGTAATCTATACTATTACGAGTGAAAATACTGTAATAATTGATTACACTGCTACTACCGACATGCCAACCATTCTGAATCTAACCAATCATTCTTACTTCAATCTATCAGGTGCAGGAGACCTATCTATCAACGATCATCTTCTCACAATTAATGCCAATACTTACCTACCTACTGATGCAACAGCGATTCCGTATGGCCCTGCTGAACAAGTAAAGGGTACTCCTATGGATTTTACTACTCCTTATGCTATAGGTGCAAGAATAGATGACGATTTTCAGCAACTATTGTACGGAAAAGGCTATGATCATACGTATGTATTGAACAAAAAATATAAAGACGAGTATTCATTTTGTGCTCGCTGCGAATCTCCTAAAACAGGAATTGTTATGGAGATTTATACAAGTGAACCAGGTATGCAATTATATACAGGCAATTGGATGACCGATAAATTGATAGGCAAAAACGGAAAGAAATATCCCGAACGAGCTGCGGTTTGTTTTGAAACACAACATTACCCCGATAGTATAAACAAACCAGACTATCCAACCACAGAGCTTCACCCAGGTGAAACATTTAAATCAAAAACTTCTTTTAAGTTTACCACCAAAAAATAATTACGCTTACACATTTATATAATCACATATTAAAATTAATAATTAACAAAAAAAAGTATGAACACAAAAACTAATCAAGCATCAAACCGGATTATCCCAATCATTATGATGATTGCTCTTTTCGGAATGATTTCATTTGTAACTAATCTGGCAGCACCAATGGGGCAGGTTTTAAAAGAGCAATTTGGGGCATCCAACTTTCAAGGATTATTGGGTAATGCTGCAAATTTTATTGCATATTTAGTGATGGGAATCCCTGGCGGAATTCTTTTGACAAAAGTAGGTTATAAAAGAACTGCTTTAATTGCTATAGCCATTGGCTTTGTAGGAATATTTGTTCAGTTTCTTTCAGGACATGCTTCTGAAACAATGGCATTTGGTATTTATCTTCTTGGTGCTTTTGTAGCAGGTTTCTCAATGTGTCTCTTAAACATTGTTGTAAATCCAATGTTGAACACTTTAGGTGGAGGGGGTAACAAAGGAAATCAGCTTATTCAAGTAGGTGGATCTTTCAACTCAGTAATGGCTACGTTTACTCCAGCTTTTGTTGGTATTTTGATTGGTGAAGCTGCAAAAGCTAACATTACAGATGTTTTTCCAGTAATGTACATTGCAATGGCTGTTTTTGCGGTTGTATTTTTTGTTCTTTTGGCTGTTAATATTCCAGAGCCACATGCTGCAAAAACTAAAGAACCACTAAAAGGATTAATGTTAGGAGCATTAAAATTTAGACATTTTGTATTGGGCGCAATTGCAATCTTTGTTTATGTAGGTATTGAAGTAGGTAATCCAAGTGTAATGTTCTATTGGTTATCTGATATTCCTGCTGTAGGCAAAACTACTGCTGGATTTGTTGCAGGTACTTATTGGTTCCTTATGTTAATAGGTCGTTTGGCAGGTGCTTCAATAGGAGGCAAAGTTTCAAGTAGAGCAATGTTGGGTACAGCTTCAGGGGTTGGTTTGGTTTTTATCCTTTTAGCAATTTTATTACCTACATCTATAATGATCTCATTACCTGTTCTACAACGTTCTGCTGCAGGTGCTCTTTCGTTTGGTTTAGCACAAATACCTATAAACGGTATGTTTATAGTTTTGTTGGGATTATGTACTTCCATTATGTGGGGTGGTATTTTCAATCTTGCAGTCGAAGGTTTAGGTAAATACCTAGCTGCTGCAGCTGGCATATTTATGACTATGGTTGTAGGTGGCGGTATTCTTCCAGCTATACAAGGTTGGGTTGCAGACATAGCAGACTACTTACCAAGTTATTGGGTTATTATAGCAGGATTAGCATATTTGTTATACTATGCTTTAATTGGCTCTAAAAATGTAAATACAGATATTTCTGTAGAAGATATAGAAGATGAAGTGCCGGTGGAGGCTGCAACTGGCTCAATGCCAGCAGAGTAGAGGTGTGGCTTAATTCTTAAACAGAAAGAAAATGACAAAAGATATAGTACTCAATAAATTTATAGAACACTTCGGGGATAAAACCCCCGAAGTATATACTTCTCCAGGTAGAGTAAATTTAATTGGAGAGCATACAGATTATAACGGAAGCTTCGTTTTCCCTGGCGCAATAGATAAAGGTATGATAGCTGCCATAAGACTGAACGGAACTGACAAAATAACTGCACATGCATTAGACCTAGGTGAAAAATCTGAATTCGGATTGAACGAAGACGATTTACCAAAAGAAGGATGGGCAAAGTATATTTTTGGTGTTTGCAGAGAAATCATCAAAAGAGGAGGAAAGGTTAAAGGATTTGAAACGGTTTTCTCTGGAGATGTGCCTCTTGGAGCAGGTATGTCTTCTTCGGCAGCATTAGAAAGCACGTATGCTTTTGCGTTAAATGATATGCTTAACTTGGGTATCGATAAATTCGAATTGGCAAGAATTGGCCAATCCACAGAGCATAACTATGTTGGGGTTAAATGTGGAATTATGGATCAGTTTGCTTCCTTGTTTGGTAAAAAAGGACATTTAATGCGTTTGGATACTAAAACAATGGAATTCAAATATTTTCCATTTGACCCAAAAGGATATAAATTGGTTCTTCTGGATACTCGTGTAACACACGAGCTTGCATCGTCTGCATACAACAAACGTCGCGAATCGTGCGAGAGAGCAGCAAAAGCAATTAGCAAGAATCATTCGCATGTGGAGTTTTTGCGTGATGCATCTATGGATATGCTCAACGATGTGAAAGCTGATATTTCGCAAGAAGACTACATGCGTGCACAATATGTAATTGAAGAAACACAGCGTGTACACGATGTGTCGGATGCATTGCAAAGAGACGATTATGAAACTGTAGGTCAGAAAATGTATGAAACCCATCATGGTATGAGTAAGCTTTACGAAGTAAGTTGCGAAGAACTTGACTTCTTGAATGACTTGGCCAAGAAACACAGCGTAACCGGATCACGTGTTATGGGTGGTGGCTTTGGTGGCTGTACTATTAACTTAGTAAAGGATGAATTGTACGATCAGTTTATAATTGATGCCAAAGCTGAGTTTGAAGAAAAATATCATCACGAGCCAAAAGTTTATGATGTAGTAATAAGCGATGGAGCTAGAAAACTCTAACTAATTAATCTGATTTAAAAAAGAAGTTGGAGTAACTATATTCATGCTATATGAAACTCCAACTTCTTATATTTTTAAGATGTAAAAGAATGATTAATCAATACTATTTAAGCGAAGCTAAATTCATAGTTGCAGCAGACTGCATTGTTTTCGGTTTTAAAAATAAAGAGTTGCATATTTTACTCATTAGAAGATCTTTAGAGCCATTAGCTGGCGAGTGGTCATTGATGGGTGGTTTTGTTGCTGAAAATGAAAGTTTGGAAGATGCTGCAAAAAAAGTACTCTTCAATCATACTCAACAAAAAGGTATATACATGGAGCAGGTAAATGCTTATGGTGAGGTAGATAGAGATATCGGAGGGCGTGTAATTTCAGTAGCATTTTATGCATTAGTTCGACTAGAAGAATTTGATACTAGTTTGGCACAAAAGTTTGATGCCAGATGGATTAATATTAAAGAGCTTCCTCAGCTCATTTTCGATCACAACCAGATGGTAGAAGATGCGTTAACTTTACTGCGATTTAAAGTTTCTATGCAACCAATAATCTTTAAGTTCTTTGATGAAAAATTTACTTTGCCTGCCCTGCAGGATTTGTATGAAGCAATATATCAAAGAGAAATTGATAAACGAAACTTTAGAAAGAAGCTTACAATGATGAATATCTTAGATAAGTTAGATATAAAGGATACTTTATCGTCTAAGAGAGGGGCCTTCTATTATAAATTCAACGAAGAGAAATATAAGGAGCTCTTGGCTAGCGGCAAGTATTTTTCATTATAAATAATGAGAAAAGAGAAATTTACAAAATGCTTCATAAAACTCAAGGAGTAGTTTTAAATACTGCAAAGTACAACGATAGATTCTCAATAGTACAGATCTTTACTTCAGATTTTGGTAAGGCTGCTTACTTGTTGCCCATCTCTAAAAGTAAAAAAGGTAAGATTAATCAAGCTCTTTTCTTTCCACTATCAGTTGTAGAAATGGAGGTAGAGCACTTTCCATTGCGTCAAATACATCGTTTGAAAGATGTACAACGTCTATTTCCATTATACTCGATTAATGTGAATGTCGTAAAAATTTCTTTTGCTTTCTTCTTATCAGAGTTTCTTGCAAAAGTTTTGCAAGAAACTAATGATAATAGGCTGATATTTAGCTTTATAAAAGAGTCTATTATTAATTTGGAGTCAAAAGAGAAGGGGCTGGCTAATTTTCATCTTGCATTTATGTTTAATCTTACACGGTTTTTAGGAATAACTCCCAATTTAGACGAATACAAAACAAGCTCATACTTCGACTTGATAAATGGGGAGTATTTTAATTCCAAGCCTCTGCATCCACACTATTTAAACTTGCAGCAAAGCAACTTCTTGGATACTTTTAAGCGTATTAATTATGACAATATGCATCTTTATAAATTATCGCAGAACGATAGGAATATTTTAATCAATCGTATGCTGGATTACTATAGGATGCATGTGTATGATTTTTCTGAAATTAAATCTATAGAAATATTACGCGAGTTGTTTTAAAATGCTATGGATGAGATGAATAGAGATTCAAAATGAAAAGGGTGCAGAAATTATATAGTTTCTCCTACTTCTCTTTTGTTTCAAAAGCTCTATAAACTATTGTTTTCCCTTTTGTTTCTATCGTAAACCATTTGCCTAGAGATTCATTTAGTGTTCCTTTCCACAAATTATCTAATATCATTTCTCTTAAAGGGTATTTCAGATTATGTGAAGTTATAGGGGTGTTGTCTATATTGAAAATAGATACTTGTTGACCAGCTATACTCTCAAATTTCGTAGTAGAAACAATAGGAGTAAAAATCCCATAGTCTGTAATCATTTCTACATCTGCATCATTCATATATTCCAATAATAGTGAAATATTGCCTAAAGTATGGTCTTCTCTTTTGCCACTTGCCGCAACAATCTTTATGTTCTTCAGTCCTTTTTCTCTGCAATAGTTTATGGCTTTTGTTAGATCGTTGGTGTTTTGGTCAGTGTTAAGTAGCAGCAAGTGAGAATATTGCTCCTTTAGTATTGGCAATATAGAATCACCGTCTCCTATAATTATATCGGGCATAACACCGTTTTTTAAAGTAAGTTCTAGTGCACCATCCAGACAGATGGTATATGAAGCACTTTTTATAAAAGATATTGGGTATTGGTGTGTTGGATACTCTCCGTTGGCTATAATAACTGTAAATCTGTTTCTTGATTGGTCTAATGTCATGAAGTTATAATTATTTTCCATATAGCTTCCACCCAATAGTCCTCTGCATTGAGCGAAGAAACATAAGTAAACTCTTCACCTCCAGCTTTCATAAACAGCTCTCTAGCTTCTATATCAACATCAAATAGGGTTTCTAAATTATCTACAGGGAATCCTGGTGCAATTATTACAATCTTTTTCCATCCAAGTTTAGGCAAGTCTGCAATGTCTTTGTCAAGAAAAGGGCTGAGCCAGCCTTTGCCTCGTTGTGATGAGTAAAACAATAATGTTTTATTTAAGTCTATTTTCAGCTTCTTAGCCAATAATTGGTTTGTCTCTTTTAGCTGGTACACATAATCAAATTCTTTTCCTTTTTTCCAAGCCTTTTCTACTTGATGGATGGGAAGACTGTGATAGGAGAAAACTAAACGATCGAAACTATTTTTTAAATAGGGTCTTGTGTGTATAGCAAGAGCTTCTATGAAAGCCGTGTGATTATAGTACGGATTTACCATTTTAATTTTAAACGGATATGATTTATTGTTATATATGCGTCTGATTTCATCGACAGCTGTTTGAGTTGATGATTGAGCATAATGAGGTAGAAGAGGGAAAACTATTACCTCGGTTAAATCTGCACACTTTTTGTTTAAATCATCAAATGCTGACTTTATAGAGGGAGATCCATAGCGCATTGCAATTTCTACCGGAATATTTTTTTGTTGCTCCAATTTGCAACAAAGCTGTTCCATATAATATAATATTGGTGATATGGTGGGCTCTTTTTTCCTCCAAATAAGTGAGTATTTACCCATTGATTTAGATGCAGATAAAGGAGCTATAACTTTTCTGGCTAGAAACTTAGATGCGGGTTGAAATCTATCTAACACCAAAGGATCAGCAAGCATATCACCAATAAACTTTTCTACAGCTGGTTTTGTACATTCAGCCGGAGTTCCAACATTTAGAAGTATTATTCCTCTCATTTATACAATAGAATTTACTTATTTAATAAAAGTTTCAAGTAGTTTGGTTTTACTTGTAGGTGTAATAACTATTTGTTGTGTGTCTGCTGGTATTAATATTGTTTCTCCTTTACTCAGCGATATTTTATTTTGTTTATTGTCCTCTAAACCACATGAACCTTCTAAGCACATATATGTAATAAAAGAATCAATATTTGAAATATTATTTTCAAAAGCTCTATCAAGTTCAAGAAGGTTTGTTGTGAAGTATTCACAGCTAACAATCTCATTGGTTTGGTTATGAATTGATTTATAGTTTGTTTTGTGCGAATCGTAAACAGTGTAGTCGATAGCATCTTTAGCTAGTTCTGTATGTAATTCTCTTGTATTACCTTTTGCATCTTTACGGTTATAATCGTAGATACGATAGGTGATGTTAGATGTTTGCTGTATTTCAGCAACAAAACAACCACTTCCTATAGCGTGAACTCGCCCAGCTGGAATAAAAAAGACTTCTCCCCCCTGTACGAAATGCTTCTCGAGTACATCGGTAAATGTCTTATTCGCAACCTTCTCCACATATTGTTCAGGAGTAATATTTTCCTTAAATCCTGAAAATATAAACGCTTTGGGTTCAGCTTTTACTATATACCACATTTCAGTTTTGCCAAATGAGTTGTGTCGATGCTTAGCTAATTTGTCATCGGGGTGAACTTGGATTGATAAATCATCTCTTGCATCAATAAACTTGATTAAGAGTGGAAATTTGTCGCCAAATTTTTCATAGACTTTCTTGCCAACTAATTTTTCTTTTGCTTTACTTATTAATGTATCAAGTGGAGTGTTAGCAAAGTCTCCGTTTTTTATTATCGAAACATTACCTTCTACTGCCGATATTTCCCAACTCTCACCTATGCCTGTTTCTTCTTGTTCAAAGTTTTTGAATTTGGATATTTCATTACCGCCCCAAATGATATTTTTAAGTATTGGTTGAAATTTTAATGGATATAAGTTCATTTTTATTATTTTATTTAGGTTATTTATTTGCTTATCTTTCGTAAAACAACTGCTGTATGTGCTGGGATATAAATCCTGAGGTACCCTTTGTGCTCTTTTTTATACAATTCGTCGAAATGAGAAAAATGATGTACTTTGTCATCTGTTAGACCAAAACCTCCAAAGCGTTCTTCATCTGTATTTAAAACTACTTTGTACTCACCTTCGGGAACAAGCATTCCGTAATCTGTAAAAGATTGTGTTGGATTGAAGTTGTAGATAAATAATAGATCCCCCCGCATATACGCTAAAACGTTGTCACCTTTTTTCTCCCATATTTTTATAATTGGTAAATCTTGAAAACTCTTTTCAGATTTTATTAATGATATCATTTCCTTATCGAAATCTCCCATATAGTGATACTTTAAATCAGAGTTTTCATTAAGACTCCATTGTCTGCGAGCATATTTGTAAGACCAGTTATTTCCTTCACGTGGAAAATCCACCCATTCAGGATGGCCAAACTCATTACCCATAAAGGTGAGATATCCTCCGTTAATTGTTGAGGCTGTAACCAGTCTTATCATTTTATGAAGTGATATACCTCTATCTACAATCATTGATGGTGTGAATTTAGACATAAACCAATACATCTCTTTATCAATAAGTCTGAAAATAAGAGTTTTGTCGCCAACGAGTGCTTGATCATGACTTTCTACGTATGAAATAGTTTGTTCATCGGCTCTCCTATTTGTAACCTCCCAGAAGATAGCAGATGGGTCCCAATCTTCATCTCTGACTTCTTTGATTGTTTTAATCCAAAAATCGGGAATATTCATTGCCATGCGATAATCAAAACCATAGCCACCCTTATCGGGGTCAACAGCCAATCCTGGCATGCCACTAACCTCTTCTGCAATTGTTATGGCATTTGGGTTTACTTCATGTATCAATTTATTGGCAAGTGTGAGATAACAAATTGCGTCTAAGTCTTGCTTGCCATTATAATAGTTTTCATAACCCATAAATGACTCCTCTAAACCGTGGCTATAATATATCATAGACGTGACACCGTCAAAACGATATCCATCAAATTTAAACTCTTCTAGCCAGTATTTGCAATTCGATAATAGAAAATGCATTACTTCATCTTTGCCATAATTGAAACAAAGAGAATCCCATGCTTTGTGAACACGCCTTTCGTCGCCATGGAAGTAAAGATCGTATGATCCGTCTAGCCTACCTAGTCCTTCAGTTTCGTTTTTTACTGCATGCGAATGTACAATATCCATTATCACGGCAATCCCCATTTCGTGCGCTTCATCAATTAGTTGACGCAACTCATCGGGAGTTCCGAAACGCGATGAGGGAGCAAAAAAACTTGACACATGATATCCAAACGAACCATAATAGGGGTGCTCCTGTATGGCCATCAGTTGAATTGTATTGTAGCCTTTTTCTTTTACTTTTGGCAGTATGTTTTCTCTAAATTGTTTGTAGGAGCCAACACCTTCTTCTTCTGAAGCCATACCTATATGACTTTCATAAATGAGAATGGGTGATGTAGAAGGTATAAATTGTTTGTTTTTATATATATATACATCTTTTGGCTCCCATACTTGGCCGCTAAATAGGTGTGTATTATCATCTTGCACTACATATTTACACCAAGCAGGTATTCGCTCTCCCGATCCTCCATCCCATTTAACATAGAGCTTGTAATAGTCAAGATGATGAATGTCTTCATGTGGTAAATATAATTCCCATACATCTCCTTTTATTGGTTTAAGCTTGTATCTTTCTTCTTGTTTCCACTCATTGAAAGAGCCTATCAGAAATATTTCGGTGGCATTGGGTGCCCACTCTCTAATAGACCATCCATCTGAGGTTTTATTTAAACCAAAATATTTATGACCGTTTGCAAAGTCAGAAAGACTTAAGGTGTAGTTTTGAGTAATCTCTTTTTCTTTAAGTAGAAGCTTTTTGTACCTTTTATCAATAAACTGCTTGTAAGGTTCTAACCAAGGGTCATTTTTAATTAATTCTAGCATAGGTTCAAGTTATTATCATAGAATATTTCAATCTATGGCGATTTTAAAAATAATTTTTGTCAATATCCCAGCTCCAATTAAGGGAGCATGAGCATCTTCTAAAAGAAAAATTACAAAGTTACCTGGAGTGATGGTGAAAAATGTACTAGGCTTATCATAAAATAGCTCAAAATCATTTTCAAAGTCATATTTCCCAGCACTGTTTATTAGTTCTTTGGCTGATTTCCATCCAAACATTTCATTTCCTGATATAGGAATGTGTATGTCTATATACTTTCTATGTGTTTCTAATAATGCATTACTTTCGTTTTTTAATTCGTTTGTGCTGATAATTGATTTAATATTACCACTACGATCTACTTCAAAAGTACCTTCACTAGCATTTTTTAAATCGATAGTTTCTAAAAAATCGAAAGCCATTTTAAATTTCTTATTAGTCTTATAGTACAGAGATGCATTTTTAATAGTGTCTATAATCATAAATTCTTCTCATTTCTAGCTGTAACTATACAAAGATAAAATAAAAAGGCTCATAAATTATTTTACTGGTCTCTTTTAATTATCTTGCACACAATTTTATTTGAAAAAAACATTTATCTTTGTTTTATCTGGTAATAGTTATCATTTTATTATTCATGTTTTTAATTTTATTATAATGCGGCGAATAGTTTCTTTATTAGTTTTATCTTTAATTATTATACAAATCAATGCTCAGTCATCTCCGGTTATTTGCCGTGCTGGTTTTGCTTTTCAAATTAGCAATAATCCTAATTGGGGTAACGGCGAACCTGTAATAATAAATATCACTCCTGGATCACCTGCCGAAAGGGCCGGCCTTAAACTAAATGATATAATTCTCGAAGTTAATAAAAAAGGTACATATCTCAAACCTTATCATTCAATAAATGAATGGATGCTTAATAATAATCAGAATGATATAGAGATATCTATCAGAAACTTGGAAACTGATTTTAAAACCATCAGATTTCAAAAAGATTGCGGAAGTAGAAATGGAATAGACGAATCTAAGCTTGCATCAGTTTTTGCCTTCTACAGCTTAGAAGATGTTCAGAACAGAACTTTTCATATACCTATGAAAATAACAACTAATCCAGAAGCTGTTTTCTCAGACTATCGGACTTTTGATTTTGCTCCTGTTGCTCAAGGTACACCAGATATCGACGCACGTATTTCTGTCATATTTGAACGAATGCTTAAAAAGAGAGGACTAAAAAAAGATACAGAAAATCCTGATTTTATTATACAGACATTCTACAGCTACCAGAGCAATCCTGCTTATAAAGTAAATTCTCAAATTCAAAACACGGATGTAGCTGCTGACTGGCGGTTTGATATTGAAAATAATAGAATGGTTAAACTTCCAGTTTTCTCACCCACTGAAGTTGTTGAGAATAATAATGTTCCCTACTTTTTAGAATTCGGTTATCGTTTCTATGATAGAAAATATATCGAACCAGGTCAAATGGTACAGATTTGGGAGTGTGAAGTAAAAGAGCGTGTGAAATCAAATTACGGATTAGAAAATTACCTAGAAACTAATCTACCTCTCATATTACTTAAGTACCCATATCCAGGAAGTATGAGCTTAGCAACTTATGAGGTGAATTTTTTAAAGTATAATTATACTGGATTGAACTATAATATAGATAACATTGCAAGCATTGCTTATGTAGATTTAAATTCTCCTGCAGCAGAAGCTGGTATTAAAACTGGAGACATTATAAAGAGTATCCAAGGGGTGAAATTAAATAATAATCTAAAAGAACTTACCCACTCTTACAGACAGTTTATAAGTGAATCTATGGATTTGCGTAATCCTAATACCCGCTATACAGACACAAATGGGTACAAAGATTGTATGTTCTGGGAAGTAGGTAATTATAATAAGGTATCAAAGATTATAAATAAAAGGAGTTTTCGTACAGCATTTACATACTTGTTTAATTTTAATCAGTACATTGATTGGGAAACTCCGCGTACTTTATCTTTTGAAATAGAAAGAGGTAAAGAGAAATTGACCTTTGAAATTACACCAGAAGTTTATAAAAGTGCTCATATATCAACATTCTGATATTTATGAGCTTCTATAATAGCACATTATAAGCAAATATATTTTATTAGTTACGTTTTTAGCAAATATATTTGGATTGTAATATTAAATTACCGTATCTTTGTATCCGTTCTGAAAGAGATTAGAGCTTTTTTTTAATAAACTAGCATTGCAAAACTGCATAATATTATTTTGATTTCATAAATCAACTGTAATGTTTTTATTTTAAAAAAACACATCCAAAAATTTGGTGTGTTTAAAAAAAGGTTTTATCTTTGCATCCGCTTTTAGAGATAGAGGCAATTTGTTTGAGAA
>CAYVLC010000009.1:0-32498 GCA_964452155.1 uncultured Dysgonomonadaceae bacterium | reverse complement strand
ACGCTGACTATGTAAAGAACATGGTTACTGGTGCTGCACAGATGGACGGAGCTATTATTGTAGTTGCTGCTACTGATGGTCCGATGCCACAAACTCGTGAGCACATCTTATTAGCTCGTCAGGTAAATGTGCCAAAATTGGTTGTTTTTATGAATAAATGCGACTTGGTTGACGACGAAGAGATGTTGGAGCTAGTTGAAATGGAAGTTAGAGAATTGCTTGAATTTTATGAATTTGATGGCGATAATACTCCAATTATTCAAGGTTCAGCTTTAGGTGCTCTCAATGGTGATCCTAAATGGGAGGAAAAAGTTATGGAATTGATGGAAGCAGTAGATACTTGGATTCCTATTCCTCCACGTGATGTTGATAAGCCATTTCTTATGCCTGTTGAAGATGTTTTCTCTATTACAGGTCGTGGAACAGTAGCTACAGGTCGTATTGAGACTGGTATTATTAAAACTGGTGAAGAGGTTCAAATTATTGGACTTGGAGCAGCAGGTAAGAAATCTGTTATTACTGGAGTTGAGATGTTCCGCAAGATTCTTGATGAGGGTCAAGCAGGCGACAACGTAGGTTTGTTGCTTCGTGGAATTGACAAAGATGCAATCAAACGCGGTATGGTTATTACACATCCAGGAAAAGTTACTCCTCACACAAGATTCAAAGCAGAGGTTTATATCTTGAAGAAAGAAGAAGGTGGTCGTCACACTCCTTTCCATCAAAAATATCGCCCACAATTCTATATCCGCACACTCGATGTAACTGGTGAGATCACATTGCCAGAAGGTGTAGAAATGGTAATGCCAGGTGATAATGTTACAATTTCTGTAGAATTAATTTATCCTGTAGCTTGTAACGTAGGTCTTCGTTTTGCAATTCGTGAAGGTGGACGTACAGTAGGAGCTGGTCAGATTACTGAGTTATTGAATTAATAATTCGAAATAAACAGAATAGACCGATAAGTTGGTTATGGTAACGTAACCAACTATCGTGTTATTCACGGGTCTAGCTCAGCTGGTAGAGCACTGGTCTCCAAAACCAGGTGTCGTGAGTTCGAATCTTACGACCCGTGCAAAATTATCAGGAATTAAATGAAAAAAATAGCTGCATATCTCAAGGACTCGTACACTGAGTTAGTTTACAAGGTGTCTTGGCCTTCAAGAGAAGAACTTTCCAATAGTTCGGTTATTGTTATGATTGCTTCCCTTATTATAGCATTACTGGTTTTTGGTATTGATTCTTTGTTTGAGTGGATATTGAAACTTCTATATGGTGTTTTATAATAATCTGAATTAAGAATGACTGAAACTGGAAAAAAATGGTACGTTTTACGTTCTGTTAGTGGAAAAGAAAATAAAGTCAAAGAATATCTTGAATCAGAGATTGAAAAAACCGATTTAGGCAAATATGTCTCACAGGTCCTTATCCCCACAGAAAAGACTTATATAGTGCGTGCTGGTAAAAAAGTTCTCCAAGAGAGACCTTATTTGCCGGGCTATGTACTTATAGAGGCTGAACTGATAGGGGAGGTTGTTCATGAACTCAAAAGCATCAATTTTGTTATAGGCTTTCTACCCAATACAGATAATCCACAACCCCTTAGAGATTCTGAAGTAAAAAGAATTTTGGGCACAATGGATGAATTGGATGAGATGGCCGACGAAATGGATATGAATTACTACGTTGGCGAAAATGTGAAGGTTACAAGTGGACCTTTTAGCAGTTTTGTTGGCGAAGTGCAAGAGGTGAACGAAGAGCGCAAGAAGCTCAAGGTAATGGTTAAGATATTTGGACGTGAATCTCTCTTAGAATTGGGGTATATGCAGGTTGAAAAAGAATAGTCGTGGATGGTTACGCATCTGTTGATGTTATTCTTTATTAGTGTTTCGAAAACGTAATTAAATTAAATCAAAAAAATGGCTAAACAAGTTGCTGGACAACTAAAATTACAGATCAAAGGAGGAGCTGCAAATCCATCTCCACCCGTTGGACCTGCATTAGGTTCTAAGGGTATTAATATAATGGATTTCTGCAAGCAATTCAATGCCAGAACTCAAGATAAGGCAGGAAAAGTGTTACCAGTGGTAATTACTTATTACTCTGATAAGTCTTTTGATTTTATAGTTAAAAACCCACCCATTGCGGTTCAATTACTTGAAGCAAGTAAGAAAAAAGGCGGCTCAGCAGAGCCAAATAGAGTCAAAATAGCACAAGTATCTTGGGAGCAAGTGAAAGTTATTGCTTTAGATAAAATGACAGACTTAAATTGCTTTACTGTAGAATCGGCAATGAAAATGGTTGCAGGTACGGCTCGAAGCATGGGTATCACAGTAAAAGGGAAGTTCCCTGAAAATGTAGAATAATTAAAACTTCAATTAAGACATGAGTAAACTAACAAAAAACAAAAAGTTGGCTTTGAGTAAGATTGAAGAGGGAAAAACCTATTCTTTAAGAGAAGCATCATCATTAGTAAAAGAAATTACTACAACTAAATTTGATGCCTCTGTTGATATCGATGTACGCTTAGGCGTAGATCCGCGAAAAGCTAACCAAATGGTAAGGGGTGTTGTATCTCTTCCACATGGTACGGGAAAAGAAATCAAAGTTCTAGTATTATGTTCTCCTGATGCAGAGGCTGCCGCCACTGAAGCTGGTGCAGATTATGTTGGACTAGATGATTATATTGAAAAAATTAAAGGTGGTTGGACCGATATTGACGTTATTATAACGCAGCCTGCCATAATGGGTAAAATTGGTGCGCTAGGTCGTATATTAGGGCCTCGTGGTTTAATGCCAAACCCAAAAAGTGGGACTGTTACTCCTGATGTGGCGCAAGCTGTAAAGGAAGTAAAGCAAGGTAAAATCGACTTTAAAGTAGATAAAGCAGGTATAATACACACATCAGTAGGTAAAGTATCTTTTACACCCGATCAGATTAGAGAAAATGCGAAAGAATTTATTCTTACGCTACAAAAGCTTAAACCTACATCGGCTAAAGGAGTTTATTTTAAAAGTATTTATCTTTCTAGTACGATGAGTAAAGGGATTAAGGTAGATCCTAAATCCATAGAAGAAATTCAAAAACAAGAACAAGTGTAAACATCTATGAAGAAGGAAGATAAAAATAAAATTGTAGATCATATTGCATCTACTATCAAAGAATATGATAACTTCTATTTGACAGACATCACTTTTTTGAATGCTGAAAAAACAAGCATACTAAGAAGAGAGTGTTATAAAGAAGATATTAAACTGATGGTAGTAAAGAACACTTTACTTAAGAAGGCTTTTGAAAGACTTGAAGGAAACTATGATGAGTTTGATTCTATCTTGAAAGGTAATACAGCTATCATGTTTTCTAATGTTGCAAATGCACCAGCAAAGTTAATCACTAAATACAAAGCAAGTAAGATACCTGCACTCAAAGGTGCATATGTGCAAGAAAGCTTTTTTATAGGTGCTGAATACTTGCCTCAACTTGTAACTATTAAGAGCAAGTCAGAAGTAATAGGAGATATAATTGGCTTATTGCAATCTCCAGCAAAAAATGTTATATCTGCACTGCAATCAGGTGGAAATACCATACATGGTGTTCTCAAAACTCTATCAGAGAAATAATCTATTTTCAAAACAACAAGGAATTAATAAACAATTAAAAATCATACAAAAATGGCAGACTTAAAAGATTTTGCTGAACAACTGGTTAACTTAACTGTAAAAGAAGTTAACGAACTTGCAGAAATTCTAAAAAATGAATACGGTATAGAACCAGCAGCAGCAGCAGCAACTGTAGTTGCAGCACCTGCAGGAGAAGCCGAAGTAGAAGAACAAACAGCTTTTGACGTAGTTTTAACTGCAGCTGGAAGTTCAAAGCTTGCAGTAGTTAAGCTTGTTAAAGAACTTACTGGTCTTAGCTTAAAAGAGTCTAAAGATCTAGTTGACTCTGCACCATCTGAAATTAAAAAAGGAGTATCAAAAGATGAAGCTGACGCACTTTCATCACAACTTAAAGACGCAGGGGCAGAAGTTGAAATTAAATAGCATTAACCTGATATAAAATCAGAAGTTTGGTTAAGAATCTTCAATTAGAAGGTTCTTAACCTTTTGTGTAAATACTTAATAAGTTCCAACAAACTCATTTATCCCATGTCTTTAAACCAAATTAACAGTAGAATAAATTTTGCATCTATCGCAAATCCACTGGAATTTCCAGACTTTTTGGAAGTGCAGCTTAAATCTTTTCAAGATTTTCTGCAATTAGATGCTCCACCAGAGAACAGAAAAAACGAAGGGCTTTACAAGGTTTTTACTGAAAATTTTCCCATTGCAGATACTCGTAATAACTTTGTACTTGAGTTTTTAGATTATTACATAGACCCACCTCGATATTCAATTGAGGAATGTATTGACAGAGGACTCACATACAGTGTTCCGTTGAAGGCAAAGCTTTATTTATATTGCACAGACCCCGATCACGAAGACTTTGCATCTGTTATACAGGACGTCTATTTAGGGACTATACCCTATATGACAGAGCGCGGAACATTTGTAATTAATGGAGCCGAGCGTGTTATTGTTTCTCAATTGCACCGATCTCCTGGTGTGTTTTTTGGTCAAAGTGTACATGCAAACGGGACTAAATTATATTCAGCTCGTGTTATCCCATTTAGAGGTTCTTGGATAGAATTTGCAACAGATATTCATAATGTTCTGTATGCATATATCGATCGTAAAAAGAAACTCCCTGTAACAACTCTCCTTCGCGCCATTGGCTTCGAAAGTGATAAAGATATTTTAGAAATATTTAATTTGGCTGAGGAGGTAAAAGCAACAAAAACTGGTCTCAAGAAAGTTGTTGGACGTAAGCTTGCTGCTCGTGTTTTAAAATCATGGATGGAGGATTTTGTTGATGAAGACACTGGTGAAGTTACCTCTATAGAGCGTAACGAGGTAATCCTCGAAAGAGAAACCATATTAGATGAAGATAATATAAACGAAATCTTAGAATCGGGTGTATCTGTAATTCTTTTGCATAAAGAAGCACAGCATTCATCAGATTATACTATCATTTATAATACATTGCAAAAAGATCCTAGTAATACTGAGATTGATGCAATTAGACATATTTATCGTCAGTTAAGGAGTGCCGAGCCGGCTGATGATGCAAGTGCACGTGAGGTTATTAATAATCTCTTTTTCTCAGAAAAACGGTATGACTTGGGAGATGTTGGACGTTACAGAATCAACAAAAAACTCAATCTTAATATCGATGATTCTGTTCGAGTTCTTACTAAAGAAGATATTATAGAGATTATCAAATTTTTGATAGAGCTTATAAATTCAAAGGCTATTGTTGATGACATTGATCATCTAAGCAATCGACGTGTTCGAACAGTAGGAGAGCAATTATATAACCAATTTGGTGTAGGCTTAAACAGAATGGCCAGAATTATTCGCGAAAGAATGAATGTTCGCGATAATGAGGTATTCACTCCCATTGATTTGATCAATGCAAAAACTATCTCTTCTGTTATAAACACTTTTTTTGGAACCAATGCTTTGTCTCAATTTATGGATCAAACAAATCCATTGGCCGAGATAACTCATAAAAGACGTATGTCGGCCCTTGGGCCAGGCGGCCTTTCAAGAGAAAGAGCTGGATTTGAAGTGCGCGACGTTCATTATACGCATTATGGACGTTTGTGCCCTATTGAAACTCCAGAGGGACCAAATATTGGTTTAATTTCTTCGTTGTGTGTTTATGCAAAAATCAATAATTTAGGTTTTATTGAAACTCCTTACCGTAAAATTGAAGACAACAAAGTAAATACATCACAGGATGGTATTATTTACTTAGCAGCTGAAGAGGAAGAGGATACAATTATTGCTCAAGGAAATGCACCACTAGATAAAGATGGCAGATTCATTTTGAGTAGGGTTAAAGCTCGTAAAGATGCAGACTATCCTATAGTAGAACCCGAGCAAGTACAACTGATGGATGTATCGCCAATGCAGATAGCATCTATTGCAGCTGCTTTGATTCCATTTTTAGAACATGACGATGCCAACCGTGCCTTGATGGGTTCCAACATGATGCGTCAAGCAGTTCCTTTGATGTGTCCAGAGGCTCCTATAGTTGGTACAGGATTAGAAGAACAATTAATTAAAGATTCACGTACTCAAGTTGTAGCCGAAAGTGATGGCGAGATTATTTATGTTGATGCTACAACAATCAAAATAAAATACGTAAGAACAGAAGAGGAAGAGTACACAAGCTTTGAAGATGCTGTTAAAACATATAATATTCCAAAATATAGAAAAACCAATCAAAATACAACAGTAGATCTTAAGCCTCTTTGTAGAAAAGGAGACAAGGTAGTTAAAGGTCAGATTTTAACTGAAGGTTATTCTACTGAAAAAGGAGAACTAGCTTTAGGTAGAAATCTTAAAGTGGCATTTATGCCATGGAAAGGCTATAACTTTGAAGATGCTATTGTACTTAGTGAGAGGTTGGTTCGTGAAGATGTTTTCACTTCAATACATGTTGAAGAGTTTACACTTGAAGTAAGAGAAACTAAACGCGGTGTTGAAGAATTAACTTCGGATATACCAAATGTTAGTGAAGAAGCTACTAAAGACCTCGACGAGCGTGGTATAGTTAGGGTAGGAGCCAGAATAAAGCCAGGCGATATTTTAATAGGTAAGATTACCCCTAAAGGAGAATCAGATCCTTCTCCTGAGGAAAAATTGCTAAGAGCAATTTTTGGCGACAAAGCTGGCGATGTAAAAGATGCGTCACTTAAAGCATCTCCTTCTTTGAAGGGTGTTGTTATTAATACAAATCTGTTTGCTAAACAAGCTAAGAAAGGCAAGAATAAATTGTCAAATAAAGCTTTATTACCTAAAATAGATGAAGAGTACGAAAGCAAGATGGAAGAGCTTAGAAAAGCTCTTATAGTAAAATTGACTTCACTTACCGAAGGAAAATCATCTGCTGGAGTAAAAGACTACACCAATATGGATGTTATTCCTAAAGGTGCTAAATTTACACAAAGTACATTTGCAGATTTAGATTTTGAAGCTGTTCAATTAAATAAATGGACTACAGACCCAGAAAGAAACGCATTAATTAGATCTACTGTTATTAATTACTTGCGTAAGCATAAAGAGCTTGATTCTGGTTTAAAACGCAAGCGTTTCGATTTGACCATTGGTGATGAACTTCCCACAGGAATTATGCAAATAGCTAAGGTGTATATCGCTAAGAAACGAAAAATACAAGTTGGCGATAAAATGGCCGGACGACATGGAAACAAAGGTATTGTTTCAAGAATTGTACGTCAGGAAGATATGCCTTTCTTAGCCGATGGAACTCCTGTTGATATTGTTTTGAATCCTCTTGGTGTACCTTCTCGTATGAACTTGGGGCAGATTTTTGAAACAGTTTTAGGATGGGCTGGCAAGGAATTAGGTATTCGTTTTGCTACACCAATTTTTGATGGTGCATCATTGGATGACATTAATGTGTGGACAGATAAAGCAAATGTTCCTCGTTATGGCAAAAGCTACTTATATGATGGCGAAACTGGCGATAGATTTGACCAACCTGCAACTGTGGGAATTATTTATATGCTAAAGCTCGGACACATGGTAGAAGATAAGATGCATGCTCGTTCTATTGGTCCATATTCTCTCATTACACAACAGCCTCTTGGTGGTAAAGCACAATTTGGAGGACAGCGTTTTGGAGAAATGGAAGTATGGGCTCTTGAAGCTTTTGGAGCAGCACATATCTTGCAAGAAATCTTGACTATAAAATCTGATGATGTTATGGGAAGGTCTAAGGCTTATGAAGCAATAGTTAAAAGTGAACCGATGCCACAACCCGGAATCCCTGAGTCACTTAATGTTTTATTACATGAACTAAAAGGGTTGGGATTGAGTATTTCACTCGATTAATAGAGTCATAATAATATGATTATAATCCCATGAAAAAAGGGATGGCAAATTAACAAGAATCACTTAACTCTTTATATAATTATAAAAACATGGCATTTAGAAAAGAACGTAAGATAAAGAGTAACTTTTCAAAAATAACAATCAGTTTAGCATCTCCAGAAGAGATACTAGAAAATTCTAGTGGTGAGGTGCTTAAACCAGAAACTATAAACTATCGTACTTATAAACCAGAGCGTGATGGTCTTTTCTGTGAGCGTATTTTTGGTCCAGTAAAAGATTACGAATGTCACTGCGGTAAATATAAACGCATTAGATACAAAGGAATTGTATGTGATAGATGTGGTGTAGAGGTTACTGAGAAAAAAGTTAGGCGAGAGCGAACAGGACATATTCATTTAGTTGTACCTGTTGCTCATATATGGTATTTTAGGTCATTACCCAATAAAATTGGTTATCTATTGGGGATACCAACAAAAAAACTTGATACCATTATCTACTACGAACGATATGTAGTAATACAACCAGGATTATTGGAAGGAGAGGTAAAGGTACGCGATTTACTTTCAGAAGACGAGTACTTAGACTTGCTAGAAAAACTCCCAAAAGATAATCAATCGTTGGAAGACTCAGATCCTAATAAGTTTATTGCAAGAATGGGAGCCGAAGGAATCTATGGTTTATTGAAAAACTTAAACTTAGATTCTTTAGCCAACAAACTTCGTCATAAAGCTGATACCGAAACTTCACAGCAAAGAAGAAACGAAGCATTAAAACAACTTCAGGTTGTAGAAGCATTTAGAGGATCTAAAATAAGGAATAAACCTGAATGGATGATTCTTAAAGTGGTTCCAATAATTCCACCAGAATTGCGCCCACTTGTTCCATTAGATGGAGGACGTTTTGCAACTTCTGATTTAAACGATTTGTATCGTCGTGTAATTATTCGCAACAATCGTTTGAAAAGACTGATTGATATTAAAGCTCCTGATGTAATTCTTAGAAACGAGAAACGAATGCTACAAGAATCTGTTGATTCTTTGTTGGACAACTCTCGTAAATCGAGTGCAATAAAAACAGAGTCTAATCGTCCTCTCAAGTCACTCTCCGATAGCTTGAAAGGTAAACAAGGTCGATTCCGTCAGAATTTACTGGGTAAGCGTGTTGATTATTCTGCTCGTTCAGTTATTGTGGTTGGACCAGAGTTGAAAATGCACGAATGTGGGATACCTAAGGACATGGCTGCTGAGATTTACAAACCATTTATAATTAGGAAACTAATAGAAAGGGGCATTGTAAAAACAGTAAAGTCTGCAAAAAAGATTGTCGATAGAAAGGAGCCTGTTGTTTGGGATATTTTGGAACATGTTATGAAAGGGCATCCCGTTCTTCTCAATCGTGCTCCAACTCTTCACCGTTTAGGTATTCAGGCTTTTCAACCCAAAATGATTGAGGGTAAAGCAATACAGTTGCACCCACTTGCGTGTACTGCTTTTAATGCCGATTTTGATGGTGACCAAATGGCTGTACATCTTCCATTGGGGAACGATGCAATCTTAGAAGCTCAGTTACTTATGTTGGCATCGCACAATATACTTAACCCTGCAAATGGTGCTCCAATTACTGTGCCTTCGCAGGATATGGTATTAGGTTTGTACTACATTACAAAGATACGTCCTGGAGCACTTGGCGAGGGGATGACGTTTTATGGCGAGGAGGAAGCTATTATTGCTTACAACGAAGGCAAAGTTGATATTCATGCTTTGGTAAAAGTAGTTGTTGATGATGTGGATGAAGAAGGAAAATTGATTCGTAAAATTCACGAAACATCTGTTGGAAGGGTTATTACAAACGAATATATTCCAAAAGAGGTTGGATATATCAACGAGTTACTTTCAAAAAAATCGTTGCGTGATATTATTGGCAAAGTAATAAAAACTTGTGGTGTTGCACGTACTGCACAATATCTCGATGACATAAAAGACTTGGGATATTACATGGCCTTCAAGGGAGGTTTATCTTTTAATCTCGATGATATAATCATCCCAAAAGAGAAACAAGAGTTTATAGACCAAGGATATGCCGAAGTGGAACAAATATTGGACAACTACAATATGGGTTTCATTACATACAACGAACGATACAATCAAATAATAGATACTTGGACTCACATTAACTCTAAGTTATCAAATACATTGATGAAGCAGATTGCGGAAGACGATCAAGGATTTAACGCCGTGTTTATGATGTTAGATTCAGGTGCTCGTGGTTCACGTGAGCAGATTCGTCAATTGTCAGGTATGCGTGGGCTCATGGCCAAACCACAAAAAAGTGGTGCTGATGGTGGTCAGATTATTGAAAACCCTATTCTCGCAAACTTCAAAGAAGGACTATCAGTGTTGGAGTATTTTATATCTACTCATGGTGCTCGTAAAGGCTTGGCCGATACTGCGCTTAAAACAGCCGATGCTGGATATCTAACACGCCGACTAGTTGACGTGTCTCAAGACGTTACAGTTACAGAAGCTGACTGTGGTACCTTGCGTGGATTAGTTGCTTCGGCTCTAAAAAACAACGATGAAGTAGTAGCCTCTCTCTATGAAAGAATTTTGGGACGTGTATCTGTTCATGATATTTATCATCCACAGACAGGCGAGCTTATTCTGAGCTCTGGCGAAGAAATAACTGAAGACATTGCTGCCAAAATAGAAAACTCCCCAATTGAGCGCGTAGAAATACGTTCTGTGCTTACATGCGAATCTCGCCAAGGAGTTTGTGCTAAGTGCTACGGGCGTAATTTAGCTAGTGGCCACATGGTTCAGAAAGGCGAAGCTATTGGTGTTATTGCAGCGCAGTCTATTGGAGAACCAGGAACTCAGCTAACATTGCGTACTTTCCACGTAGGGGGTATTGCCTCTAACATTGCCTCCGAAAATCGGATTGTAACAAAGTACGAGGGTATTCTTGAAATGGACGATTTGCGTACTGTTGATACAGCTGACGCCGAAGGCAAGCCTCACAAAGTAGTGGTGAGCCGTTTGGTAGAAATGCGAGTTGTAGATCCAAACACCAAAATTGTTTTGTTGGCACATAATGTGCCTTATGGAGCTAAACTTTATTTCAATAATAATGATAAAGTAAATAAAGGTGATTTGATTTGCGAATGGGATCCATTTAATGCCATAATTGTTTCTGAGGCAACTGGAAGAATCAAATTTGAGAACTTTATCGAAAATGTTACTTACAAAGTTGAATCTGATGAGCAAACCGGACTAAAAGAAAAAGTAATAATAGAATCACGTGATAAAACAAAAGCACCATCAGCTCATATATTGAATGATGATGACGATATTTTACGCACATATTCTCTTCCACTAGGAGCCCATCTTGTGAAGAATGAAAACGATGTCATCAATAGCGGAGACATATTAGTTAAGATTCCACGAGCAGTAGGCAAGTCTGGTGATATTACTGGAGGACTACCAAGAGTAACCGAATTGTTTGAGGCACGAAATCCATCAAATCCTGCTGTTGTTTCTGAAATTGACGGAGAGGTTAGCTTTGGAAAAATTAAACGAGCAAACCAAGAGATTATTATCACCTCTAAGCTAGGCGAAACTAAGAAATACTTAGTTCCATTATCAAAACAGATACTTGTGCAAGAGAACGACTATGTTCGTGCCGGACTACCACTATCGGACGGAGCCATCACTCCTGCAGATATTTTGGCTATTAAAGGACCAACAGCTGTTCAGGAGTACATTGTGAACGAAGTTCAAGATGTGTATCGCTTGCAAGGTGTGAAGATTAATGACAAACACTTTGAGGTAATTGTACGTCAAATGATGCGTAAAGTTGAAGTTATTGAACCCGGAGATACACGTTTCCTTGAGCAAAAACTTGTGGACAAACACGAAATCATGGAAGAAAATGATCGTATATGGGCCAAAAAGGTAATTACCGATAAGGGTGATTCAGAAATTTTCGAACCCGGACAGATTGTAACCGTTAGAAAGCTACGCGATGAAAACAGCTCGCTCAAACGACGAGATTTAAAACTTGTAGAAAGTCGCGATGCTATACCAGCAACTGCCAATCAGGTATTGCAAGGTATTACAAGAGCTGCTTTGCAGACATCTAGTTTTATTTCTGCAGCTTCTTTCCAGGAAACAACAAAAGTGTTGAACGATGCTGCTATACATGGTAAGGTAGATTATCTTGAAGGATTGAAAGAGAATGTAATTTGTGGTCATCTTATACCAGCCGGAACAGGTCAGCGTTCGTTTGACAAGTTGGTTGTTGGTTCAAAAGACGATTTTGAGAAAATATCTTCAAATAAATCAGAATTTGTAGGAAGTGAAGATTGATTTTTGATAAGACATTCTATAATAGAAGAGATAAAAAAACTGCTCCATGAAGCAGTTTTTTTATCTCTATTTTTTTATTCAAAATATTTTTAGGTTTTATTATATTGCTACCAATTCCTTTTGAAGTTCTTTGTCTTGCAATGATGCTGGGACAGACATCTTTATTTCATCTTCTATTATTTCTATTAATCTTTCTCGCAAAAAGTCTTTTCTTGTAATCAAGCTTATTTCTCGTACTGGTGAGCTTTTTTTGAAAAGTCGTACATTTAGTTTTTGCTTCTCGGTAAGGTGAGACAGGGCCATTTCTGGAATAACAGTGATACCATTATTATTGTCAACAATATTGATGAGTGTTTCAATGCTTCCTGCTTCATAATTAAATGCTGACGATACAAAGTTATTGATTTTTAGGTTGCAAATATTGAGTATTTGGGTTCTAAAACAGTGTACCTCGTCAAGCAGCCATAGCTGAGCTCCATTGAGGTCAGATTCTTCTATTGTCGATTTAGCATAAATAAAACGCTCGTTTGGAGAGACATAGCCCAAGAACTTCTCGTAATATACTGGTCTTTCTTTCATTCTCTCGTCGTGTAGAGGAGTTGCAAGAATTCCTCCATCAATAGATCCCTTTGCTAAGCCAGATAAGATTTGATTGGTAGTCATTTCATTTATAACTAATCTAATATCGGTATTTTGCTCACGATGAGTTTGCATCAGTTTTGGCAAAAGATAGGGCGAAACTGTTGGAATAATAGCTAAACGAAAAACTCCTTTTATGATTCCTTTCTCTTCTTCTACTATCTCTTTTATTTGATGAATTTGTGCAATAGACACTCTTGCTTGATCGATAACTTTGCGACCAACCTCTGTTGGCTCAATAGGTGATTGACTGCGGTCGAAAATCTTCACACCCAGTTCATCTTCTAGCTTCTGAATCATCATGCTTAGCGTTGGTTGGGTCACAAATGATGCTTCTGCAGCTTTAGAAAAGTGGCGGTAATTATCTACTGCAACAATGTATTCGAGTTGTTGTATGTTCATGAGATAGTTTTGATTGTAATTTCTATAATAAGATTTTGTTATTTGTGATCCGAAAAGTATTTCATGAATTGAGCCCGTTCGTATAAAGCCGGATTTGGAATATTTGAATAGCTTAGTTTACCTCTAAACTCATCAATATCTCTATAGTTGTTTTGAGACATCCATCCCTCTAAGTTGCTTATAATCTTTGGTATAATATCCAACCCTTGTTCGTACAAAACGCTACATAGTTGCATAGTTGTGGCTCCGGCCAATAGTCCTTTCACTATATCTTCCCACTTATGCACTCCATAAGAGCAAGCAATATCAAAGCCTGGCACATAGCCAGATGTGATAGCTGTCCATCTCAGTGTTTCGCTAAAGTCTGATGGATGGCTAAACACCGGACCCGATGTTATTTCCATAGAAAAAATATCAATATCTAGCTGATAGAATCTATTAAATAACACTACTGCACTAACTCCCAGTGCTTTTAGTTTTTCGACCAAACCAGGAAGATTACTAACAGACCTTGCCATTTTTATTATAATTGGTATGTTAATTACTTTTTTAATCTCTCGCACAATTGTTATGTAAGATTCTTCGAGGTATCTATCGCCATATTCACCTGTATTGATTAAAAAAACGTTCAATTCTAATGCATCTGCTCCTGCTTCTTCAATGCTTTTTGCAAACTCTATCCAACGTGCTGCTTTGTAGCAATTGATGCTGGCAATTATAGGAATATTGCATGACGATTTGGCTTTGCGAATCAAATCGAGGTACTTTTCTACATGATTCATCTCTACATAGGCGTTGATATAATCACTTGCCTCGGGGTAGTCTGATGTTAGATTCAGCTTTTCGGAATGGCTCTCTATTTGTTCTTCAAAAAGAGATTTCAATACTATTGCGCCTACTCCTGCTTCTTCGAGCTGTTTAATTTTATTTATTGAGTTGGTCAATCCGCTACTGGCGGCAATCAAAGGATTACGAAGTTTTAATCCTGCATACTTTGTTGCTAAATTAATCATTTCTTTTGTTTTGGTTTCAGATAGTAAATTACTTTTCTCTTATTCTTTATTTCGCTCTTTTACAAAAATACACAATACTTTTGCAATATATCCTATTCTCTCTCTCCAAATATTTTTGAGCCAACGCGTATTATTGTGCTTCCTTCTTCTGTTGCTATAGCATAGTCGGTGGACATACCCATTGATATCTCTTTAAATTGTGGACAATCTGCAAAGAAATGTTCTTTTACCTTTCTAAAAAAAGCATACAGCTTTTTGAACTCCTTTCTTACTTTGTCTTCGTTATCGGTATAAGTTGCCATGCCCATCACCCCTGCCAGTTGTATATGTGGCCACTCTTTCCATTTGGCTTCAGACAATAAATGCCAACACTCCTCTTCTGAGAAGCCCGCCTTTGTATCTTCCTCTGCAATGTGTATCTGCAATAGGCATGATACAACTCGGTTGGCATCGGCAGCTTGTTTTTCTATCTGATGGAGTAGCCTTTTTGAATCTACACTGTGTATGCAATCTATAAAAGGGACAATAAATTTCACTTTATTACGTTGTAGTCTGCCTATAAAGTGCCACTCTATGTCTTGTGGCAAAGAGGGCTGTTTCTCTATGAGTTCTTGCACGCGGCTCTCGCCAAATATTTTGTGACCACCCTCATAGGCTTTCAATATTTCATCTACACCATGAAACTTCGAAACAGCTACTAAGCGTGTATTTGCAGGCAGTTGTTTCTTTATTTCATTTATGTTTTCTTGAATATTCATGTTTTTATGCAGATTCTACTTGGTCTTCTTTCTCTTCTTTTTCGTGTTGCACCTCAGCGCTATAGGGGTACACATCCATTATGGCGGTTTCGGTAGCACTGGCAATGGTGTAATCTACCATAGATTTATCCATTTCTGTTTCTATTATCTCTACAGCTTCTTTTAGGGTAGATGCTTGTACGAGCATATTTACAGCTGTTTTTTTCTCTGTTCCGCTCTTCTCATCCAATGTAATGAAGTATAACCTCATTTTATAATACCGATCACCTTGATCATTGAAAAACGACTCGGCATATTTTACGCGCTTAATATCTGAAATCGAAAACTCTCCAGACATATAGGGAGTTATTTCTTGTGTAATGCGTGCTTCTGCTTCTGTAAATGACCAAGCATCTACTAAATAGGGTTCGGTAACCATTTTCTGCATGCCAGATTCTAGCATTTTCTCATACCGAACTTTACATTCAAACCAATTGTACATATATCTTTCTTTTTTAGTTTAGTGCGAATTTAGCAAAATATCCCGAGAAAAAGGATTCCCGGGATATCTATTTTTATAAAATCATGCTAAGATGATTATTGATCTTCTGTTCTTTTAAATGCTATTCAAATGCTCTTTGAGGTTTGCCCATTGATGATTAATAGTTTATAGTATATCTCAACTTAGCTCCAAATGTGGTGGGTGTTCCTTTTTGAACCAATGGGTTGGAGTTGCCAGCTATATCTTTTGTTTCAAAGTAGAATGCATTGTATGATGTGTCAAATATATTTTTGGCCCATAGTTCTAGTGCTACATTTCCTTTCTCAACGGTTATACTTGCATTTGTGAGTCCATAAAACGATTGGTAGGTATCGTTTGCATCGGTCCAATATATTTTTCCGGCACCCGTGTATTGTGCACTTGCCGTAACACGGTCTATAAACGAACCATTGTTGAAAGCATGACTGTAGCTTCCTCCCAAACTTAGTGTATGGCGTGGTGCAAAGGGGATATAATTATCGGTGTAATCTGTATCTCCTGATTTGTAGTCCTTAAACTTTGCACTTACAAAGCCATATTCAGAAAACAGTGAGAGCGAATTGGTAGGAGCATAAGCCAAGCTCAACTCTATACCCTTACTCATCGATTTGCCTGCATTTGAAACCATGCGTCCAGCTGTACCAATTTTTACTAGCTGAATTATTTGTACGTTGTCAACATCTATAGCAAATAGATTAAAGTTGGCGTTCATCTTTTTATCAAAAAAAGTAAATCTGCCCCCAATCTCGTAGTTCCAGCTAGTTTCTGGGTCATAAGATAGCTGGTCTTCTAATGTAATTTTTTTTATAGCTTCGCTAGCAACCGCTTCTTTTGGTTGTGATGATGCGGGAACTCCAGTATTTCCTCCCATTCCACTTGGAGGACGGCCTCCTCCACCTGGCATTGCCGAAGGCATCTTGCCTATAAGGGCTTCTTGCATAGCATCTTGCAATATGTCCGAAAACGACTGCTCATTGTATCCACCTGTTTTGTATCCTTTAGATACCGATGCATACACAAAAGCATCGTCTCTTAAATCGTATTGTAGTGCAATCTTTGGAAGTACTTCCCAAAAGCCTTTAGAGAAACGGCCCTCCATCAAGGTGTCGCTTTTCATGGTGCGAGAAATAGGAGGCATACCCGGAAACATTGGGGGTACATCAATCTTTACTTCCACACCTTTTGTTTCTGTAAAGTACTCTATAGCTGTGTGCTCATAATCGGCTCTTATGCCAAATGTAAGCGATAGTCCATCTGCTCCAAATAGGTTGTTCATAGAGGATTGTTCGAAAAGAGCAAACCCTTTTGAGGGCTTACGGTATATTCCGGGTAAATCTATTCTGTCGTTTGTATATTTTACCGAAGGTCTTTTATCCTCAGGCATGTTAGACATCCCTTTGTCTATGCGTTGTTGAAGCATGGCTATACCATCTTCTTTCAGTGCAACGGGTGTAGATACTTTCCTATAGTCGTAAAAGCCAAAAGCTCCAATCACCCAATTGTAGCGGTCTTTTTTGTCAGATTTAAATGTTATTTCCTGACTTACGGAGTGTTGGTTTTGTTCTTGTAGGATAGAGAATACAGAGCGTGGCGAGTAGTCTTGATCCATATACATCTCGTCATTCAGATACTGGTAGCCAGTGTTGGAGTTTACCACAAATCCATCGCCCTGATATTTCAAAGATAGGCCTTGAGAAAACAGTTTGCGTTTGTACGAAGAGGGCTCATTGAAATTTACAGCCATAGAGTCTATGTGCATATACGGAAATGCTCCCTGCGATACATAATCGAAAACACTAAACAGACTGGCATTGAAGGCATCATTGGCTTCCAACTCAAACTTAAGACGACCGCCCATGTTTTCGTAATCGTCGGTTTTTTTACCGGTGTAGTTGTTGGTAAAGTAGCCATCGTTCTTTTTATAATATAAAGCTAACGAGGTACCAAACTTATCGTTAAATTTGCTGTAGTTTGACATGCGAGCCTCCACCTGTCCATAATTGCCACCACCAGCTTCTACAGTGCTACCTTGATAGGTGAGGGGCGACAATGTGTAAACATTTACAATGCCTCCGATAGCATTTCTGCCGTAAAGGGTGCCTTGTGTGCCACGCAATACCTCTATACGCTGGATGTCTTGAAACTCGAAATCGAAAGCCGATGCATTGAAGTAGGGCACATTATCTACATACAGACTCACTGTTTGTGCTCCTAGTCTTGCACCCACTCCACGAATGTATATAGGTGTAGATACTTTTGAGCCATAGTTGGGTATAAAGAAATTGGGTACTATTGCGCTCATCTCTGTTATCGATTGCACTTGTCTGCTTTGAAGCATCTTGGGCGATATCACTGATATTGCAGTGGGCATGCGCTTGAGCGAATTTGTTTCTTTTACAGAACTTGTAATCACAAACTCATCTAAGTTGAGCGTTCTTATTGTATCTTTGCTTTTCTCATCATCTTCAACAGGGATATAGTTGATAGAGAATCCATAAACAACATTTAGTGAGAGTAGAAAAAGTAAAATTAGTTTTTTCATCGGTTCTTTTTTAATGTGGTTTTTTATATTTAATACAAAGTAAAGGATAAAATATACACTCATCAATCACTACATATAGTGATTTTTTTCTTTAATTGAATTGTGCATCTATTTTAATATTGCACTACAACAAAATTTATGTTGCATCTATACAGCACTCTGTTACATGCGTATTTGAATAATTTACTACATATTTAGATGTTTGTATCTTATGCAGCAGGAAGGCTTTGAATACAGAACTATATCCAAGAGTGTTTTCTTGTGCTTTGTCTGGTATATGATGCTGGTTTGTATGATTATTGCTGTCCTACAGAACTTATTGTATTTTTATGCACAAATGTGCCATCTGCTGCTATAGTTTGTTTCTTAAACAAAGGTTTTTTTGTATTTCTGTTAAGGTTTGTTCGTTCAATACGTAAAAAACTCTTCGTCCATGGACGTAGAGAGTTTTACCTCATAAAAACTAAATTGTTTGTGGACAAAAAGTATTAGACAGCTTTTTTATAGTTTTCCCAACAAGAAATTTGAAATATATGAGACGAACAAACTTTTTTTTGTTGTCACTGGTTTTTTTATGTGACTAAAAGCAATTTTTTTGAGAAAAATATGCCTTGTATTTAGTAAGCACCACTTTTTTTATCAAGAATATGATTTTTATGTCATAATTGCCATTTTTTTCTTCTACAATTAGGTTTTCATGCAATAACAAACTCTTCGTCCGTGGACGAAGCTCTTTTTGCCTGTTTTTGCAATTATCGTCGGTATCGAGATGCGCAGTAGCTATAAATAGGTTGTATGGTGCTGCTTGTTTTGTGATATTGCATCAGCAAAAATGGAGGTGTAGTATATACTAAGGGAGACCTTTTTGCTGTTGCCGTGAAAATAAAATCACTAATTTTGCTCTCAAAATAACTATTCTATATAGATAAGTGTTGTTTAGTCTGAGTGTTTTAGTGAGAACTCACAATTTAATTATTGCAACTAATATAATAATGGCTACAAAATCAGATTTTTGGAACGAAAGATACTCCATTAGCGAGTATGTATATGGCGAGCACCCTAATACCTATTTTAGAGACCAATTGCAAACACTGCCTGTTGGGAATATTCTTTTTGTTGGCGAGGGAGAGGGTCGCAATGCTGTATATGCTGCCAAAATGGGGTGGAGGGTGTCGGCATTCGATATTAGCACCGAGGGGAAAAGAAAAGCAACACTGCTAGCCAGCAAACACAATGTAGATATAGATTACGTTGTAGGCGAACTGCATGAACTAAATTACGAAAAGAATCAGTTTGATGTCGTTGTCTTAATATTTACTCATTTTCCTATATCGGCCAGGTCGTCTATTCACAAAGAGCTTAGCCGTTATCTGCGCCCCGGTGGTATTGTTATAATGGAATCGTTTAGCAAAAAACAGATTCAGCATCAAGTAAAAGGAGATAGTGGTGGCGGGCCTAAAGATATTGATCTGCTGTATGATCTTGAAGATATTGAATCTGATTTTGATGATTTCGAGACCATCGAGTTGTATGAAACCCAAGTGCGTCTGTCGGAGGGGAGCTTTCATAATGGGTTGAGTTCAGTAATTCGATTTACAGGTCGCAAACAGGCTACCAATAATCTCTTTGCATAAATAGCACTTTTGAGTATTCTCAAAAAAAAAGCTGTGTGGCGTATATAGTTTCAAAAAGGAGCATCCAATATAATTAACACCCATTATTCAAAGCCACACATCAATTATTTTTGCTATATTGTAAAGAGTATATTAATTTTACATTTCTATTTAGTGAAAACAGAGCAAAAGAAACAAAAAAACAGATTATGACAACAAAAAAAGCTTTATTGATAGTAGATCTACAAAACGATTTTTGCCCCGGTGGTTCTTTAGCAATAGAAGAGGGACACCAAATAGTGCCAGTTATCAATGATTTGATAGATAAGATGGATTTGGTTATTGCTACACAAGATTGGCATCCCGAGGGTTCTACACACTTTGAGGATTGGCCGGTGCATTGTGTTGCCAATAGTGTTGGTGCTGAACTGAATCCGAGATTGGATGAAGATAAGATAGACCAAATAGTACTGAAGGGCACAGGACACGATGATCCTGGCTATTCGGCCTTCGATGCTACAAATATATCGCTCACAGCCTACCTAAAGGAGCACCATGTTGGTTCGCTTTATATAGTGGGTTTAGCCACAGACTATTGTGTGAGAGCATCGGCACTAGATGCACGCAAGCTTGGTTTTACGACCTATGTAGTGACAGATGCTATAGCAGCAGTAGATTTGGAAAAGGGCGATGGTCAAAAAGCTTTGGACGAGATGCTTAAGGCGGGTTGTTTGTTGATTGATAGTAAAGAGGTGTAATGGGGAGGAAAAAAAGTTATTGTCTATGGTATGGTATATTGCAGATAGAATGAATGCTCTCATGGCCATACCCCCATTCTAATTGCATTGCTATTGCTTTCTAAGGTTTTGGTCTTGGAAACCAACAAGTTTTTATGGTCTGGAAATGTTGATGCAGATGACCCATGCACAATTTAGCGTGCATCATTCATTATATTCTTGTGTATTGGTTGGCTAGTAATCAATAACATATATGTCTCTTTGATGTTTACCTCTTTTTTTGGTGATGTTCGTTTTTTATCTTTACACGTTTGCTTCGCTAACAAACTCCTTGAAATAGCGGCAAATATCATTGGGTTTTGACGCACCAAGCTATATGCAAAGCTAAGAAATTGATTAATAAGGGCTATATTTTTTGTATAAACTTATCTACCAAAGTTTAGTTTTAGAGTGGGTTTCACACCAATACCGGGAAGGTTTTTTGCAATTATTTTGCCATCCTCAAGTGTTGCTCCATCAAAGCAGTCGTTGCTTATCAATAGAGCGCCATCTAAGTCTGCATAATCTAATCCTGCCGACAGCTGTGAGGCTGCCGATATTGCACACGATGTCTCTGTCATGCATCCCACCATTACCTTCATACCCAGTGCCTGGGCCAGGCTGCGCATTTTCCATGCTTCGCGCATTCCAGTACATTTCATCAGCTTTATGTTGATACCAGAGAATACTCCCTTCATTTTTTCAATATCATGTAAGCGTTGCAACGATTCGTCTGCAAAGATTGGCAATGGGCTTCTCTCTGTGAGCCAAGCAATGTTTTCATAGTCGTATTTGGGCATGGGCTGTTCTATCATCACAATTCCCTTTTCTTTCAGCCAGTATATCATATCTAGTGCCTCGTGTTTGTCCTTCCATCCTTGGTTTGCGTCCACTGCCATGGGCAAGTCTGTTACAGAGCGTATAGCTTCTATCATCCGTTTATCATGCTCTCCACCCACTTTTATTTTTAGTATTTTGAAATCGTTCATTGCCTCGTGTGTCTTTTGGCGCACTACCTCGTCGGTGTCTATACCTATGGTAAAAGTAGTGTTGGGAACTTTGTATTTGTCCAAACCCCATATAGTGTGCCAGGGTGCACCAAATATTTGGCCTACTAGGTCGTGCAATGCAATATCTATGGCAGCTTTTGCAGCAGTATTGTTTTCGGCAATATGATCTACATAGTGCACTATTTCTTCAAGATGTGTAGGGTCTGAAAATGCCGACAGATCTACTTTCCGCAAGAACTCAATCACCGATGCTTGTGTTTCGCCCAAGTAGGGTGGTAGCGAAGCCTCTCCATATCCTACCAGTCCATCGTACTCTATTCGTGTAAGTACCACGGGTGTGGTTTTTCTCGAAAATCCCGAAATGGTAAATGTATGATTCAGTTGTAAGTCGTAGGGAGTCCAGCTCAGTTTTAACCTAGCAGATGTATTTGTTTTCATTGATTTGTAAGGTTTGTTTGTAGCCATAGTTTTTGTTGATGGAATTGCTATAGATGCTGCCACCAATGCCCCTTTTTTGATAAAGTTGCGCCTACTTGAATTCATAATTAATGCGTTTTTTGGGGGTTGTTATAAAAAGGGTGCTGTACAATTGAGGTTATGCCCTGAGTATTCTCAGAGCCAATGTAGCGCATTGTACACAGATATCGTTTCTTATTGTATTCATCATAGAGCTGGCTCTCTGCATCGAAACTGCCAATGTGGATGTAGTCTGATGCATGAATGAATTGTTGGTTACCTATGTATATGCCAACATGTACTACCCTTTCTTTTGGGTTCTCGGTAGTTGCTTTTACACCAAAAAATAGTAAATCTCCTTTTTGTACATTCTCAAAATTGCCAATGCGATCAATCTCCACACCACTCTTTATTTGTTGCGATGCATCGCGTGCTATGACAATGCCGTGAAGCCAATATACTGTTTTGGTAAATCCGCTACAATCGAGCCCTTTAGAAGAGGTTCCTCCCCACACATAAGGCACACCCATGAGTTGTTTTGCTGTTTCAGCAATACTTTCGCCAGTGAGGTCTATTTCCTTGAGCCATTTGTCAACTTTTTGTGCATTTTGTTTTTCCACAAAAGCTTTTCTGCCGTCAGGGTAAGCTACACTGTAAAAATCTCCGTCAACCCCCTTCATATTAAGCATATTTCCTACCACAATATCAGATACTGTTTGCGATTGAGTGGTGGGTTTGGAGTATGACTTTGCATAGTGTGCATTCACAATGATTTTTGGAGTAGCCATATACTCCTTTAGTTCTGCCTCGTTCAGTCTGTGTACAGAGCCAGATATCCACCCAATATATCCCTCGGGTGTTTGTATGCGAAGCCAACTATCAGATTTGTCTAATACCTTTACAGGCATGCCCATCAAAACCTGAGAAACCATTTCTGAGCTAAAGGCTGGCTGGCTATGCACATTGGCTACCGAATTGTATATAATGCCCCATCTGGCCTCTCCAATTGCTTCATCGGGCAGGAGGCGAATACTGTCTTTGATAAGTGGAGCTGTTTTTTTTACTTCTGTAATGAGCTCTTTGTAGCCAAGCAGGTTAGTTGTTTCTCCTTTCAGTACAAGCTCTTTATCAGATTCTATTGCATCGATAGAAAATATTTCTACACGCTTATCTGGTGCGTATTTGCTTTCTATTGTTTGTATTAGTTGCTCCAAATTGCTCTTGGGTGTAGTGATTTCTTGCGCCATAGTGCTAAATAGTATTGTGGTGAATAGAAATATAACTTGTAGTTTGTTTGTCTCCATCTTTTATTCTACTTGTATATGAGTAATAAGGCCTAAATTGATATGCAAGGTAGTAACTCTTACTCGAAATTTGGTATAAAAATAAAAATAAATAATGAGATTCATAGAATACTAGGTAAATATGATGTTTGAAGATTGCTCTATGATTTTAAAACCAAACCATAGCATTATCACTCATACAGGCCCCACTTATAGTGCATGAGGTGGGGGGTGTGATATAACTTACAGACAGAAGGCTCCTAAACGGAGCTAAAATAGAGCTTGCAATGCTATTTATATTCAGTAAAACAAAAAACAAAACACAAGGTGTAATAGTTGTAATAGTAATGAGCAAATCTTTAAAGTGGCTAGCAACAATCACTCCGAGGGGTAGAACTGTCTGTAGTATATAATCTCTATAGCATTTTGCCTTGAGCCTTGTAGATGCAAGCTGTTATTGTTCTTATAGAAATGAGACAGACTGTAGTAAACAAGGGTGTAATACATTTTTTTGCTACGCAACACACCGATTCAGAAATTGGGGCGAGCGGATAATTGGGGGGTGTTGTAAGCAGCTGAGCATCAACTCCTAGTTGCAGACGGGGGGATAAAGCAATCCCCAAAAAAGATTTGTAGAATAACCCAGACAAAACACATAGTTTTTGCCTTTGAATCAAAAAGACGTTCTCTCATTATTTTATTGAGAACGTCTTTTTTTTATAATAAACTATGTGTCTTAAGTAGGAGCATTTTTTTAGGAAATGCTTCACTATATCTATTCGCTTCCGCGGCTATAGTTGGGTGCTTCACGCGTAATCATTACTCCATGAGGATGACTTTCTGCATATCCAGCAGAGGTGATATGAGTAAACTTTACATGGTGCAGCTGTTCTACTGTAGCAGCACCACAATAACCCATTCCGGCACGCAATCCGCCCACCATTTGATAAACTACCTCTTGCAGCGTCCCCTTAAAGGGTACACGCGCTTCTATGCCTTCTGGTACGAGTTTCTTTATGTCGTCTTCTGCATCTTGGAAATACCTGTCTTTTGACCCTTGTTGCATGGCGGAGAGCGATCCCATGCCACGGTATGCTTTGAATTTACGACCATTAAAAATAATAGTTTCACCTGGAGATTCTTCTGTGCCAGCTAGTAACGATCCCATCATTACCGACGATGCTCCTGCAGCTAGTGCTTTTACAATATCTCCTGAGTAGCGTAAACCACCATCGGCAATAATCGGAACACCTGTTCCTTTTAGTGCAGTAGCTACATCATAGATAGCCGATATTTGAGGTACACCCACACCAGCTATAATGCGTGTTGTGCAAATAGAACCTGGGCCAATGCCAACTTTCACACCATCGGCTCCTGCTTCTACTAGCATTTTGGCTGCCTCGCCAGTGGCAATGTTTCCGACTACTACATCTATATGTGGGTATAGTTTTTTTACTTTCCGTAGCATATCGGCCACTCCTTTTGAGTGTCCGTGAGCAGTGTCAATAATAATTGCATCTACACCTGCTTCAACCAGTGCTGTGGCTCGGTCAATAGAGTCGCCAGTTACACCAATGGCAGCTGCAACACGAAGACGGCCTTGCTCGTCTTTGCAAGAAAGGGGTTTGTCTATAGCATTGGTTATATCTTTATAGGTTATCAGCCCGATGAGTTTATTGTCGGCATCTACAACCGGCAACTTTTCAATTTTATATTCCTGCAATATATCTGCTGCAGATTCCAAATCGGTTGATTGGTCTGTAGTAACGAGGCCTTCTTTGGTCATAACATCGTCTATTAGTTTCGACATGTTACGCTCGAATCGTAAATCGCGGTTGGTAACAATGCCCACAAGATGATTCTCACTATCTACTACAGGTATCCCGCCAATTGAATAATCTGCCATAATAGCCAGTGCATCTGCCACAGTTTTATCGCGAGTAGTGCTTATGGGGTTCAGAATCATTCCATTCTCGGCACGTTTCACTGCACGCACTTGTTTGGCTTGCTTAGAAATAGACATGTTTTTGTGGATTACTCCAATACCGCCTTCTCGCGCTATGGCAATGGCCATATTGGTTTCGGTAACGGTATCCATAGCCGCCGAAATCATGGGAGTATTCAATAGTATATTTCGAGAAAACTTTGTGCTTAAATCTACATTCCGTGGAAGTACTTCGGAATATGCGGGAACTAACAACAGGTCGTCGAAAGTGAACCCTTCACTAATTATTCTATCTGCAATAAATGACATATTGGTAAGTCTTTTTTAGGTTTTTATTGCGTGCAAATGTACTCAATTTATATGGAAATGCGCTATGTACTATGCATTAAAATAATATATTAAGGATTGTTTCACAGTTTCTAATCAAAACGTATGTCTCTTTTATGATCTGTATGGTTGTATTTGGTTCCTCTCTGTGGGTTTTGTTTCTATAAAATATTATTTGTATATGTGAGAATACTCATTGTTTTGAATTTTCGATAATAAATGAGCTACAGTACGAGAGGCTCACTAACTCTCTCTCTCTCTCTCTCTCTCTCTCTTGATTTTTTTATTGTGCCTCAAATGATTAGCGGTGTCATAGTTTTTTTCAATAACCGATAGACGGCTAATTATAAATAAAATACAATGTAATAAAGTATATTTGCACCGTAAATAAATTTTAAAACAAATAATATATGTCAGTATTAGTAGGAAAAAAAGCTCCAGTATTTAGTTCAAAAGCCGTTATAAACGGTAATGATATAACCGAAGATTTTAGTTTAGACCAATATTTAGGTAGCAAATATGTTGTGTTTTTCTTTTATCCAGCAGACTTTACTTTTGTATGCCCAACAGAATTGTTAGCATTTCAAGATAAAATTGCAGAGTTCGAGTCACGCAACACAGTTGTTGTAGCAGCATCTACAGATTCGGCTTTCTCACACTGGAAGTGGCTTCAAACGCCTCTAAATGATGGGGGGATAAAAGGTGTAAAATATCCGCTTGTAGCCGATCACGATATGACAATATCTATGTCCTACGATGTGTTGGCGGGCTCTTACATGCAAGATGCATCAGATAAACTTGTTTTTGAAGGTGCTTCTGAGGCATATCGCGGATTGTTTTTGATAGACAAAGGTGGTATAGTAAGACACCAAGTTGTAAACGATATGCCATTGGGTCGTAGTGTTGACGAAGTCTTGAGGGTGATAGACGCACTACAGTTTACAGAAGAGTATGGTGAGGTGTGTCCTGCCGATTGGAAAAAAGGAGACAAAGCCTTGGCGGCAACTCAAGAGGGTATCGCATCTTATTTGTCAAGTAGCAATGGTAAGTAGAAAATAAAAAACATGCTCTAAAAATAGAGGCAGTATTTGTACTTCTCTTATATAAAAACAAAAAAACTGCTCAATGGATTATAAGATTATCTTATTTCTAATTGAGCAGTTTTTTTATATTGTCAAAACCAACCTTTCGGTGGTTGAGGTTTCCTTATTTTATGACCCCTAATTGACGGAACACCTTTGTTATTTTATCTACAGCTTCGTCCACTTGATCCATTGTGTGTGTGGCCATCAAAGAAAAGCGTATTAGCGTATCTTCGGCAGCAACTCCAGGAGGCACTACCGGATTTACAAACACGCCTTCATCAAAAAGCATTTTGGTAATCATAAATGTTTTGTCATTGTCTCTCACATAGAGCGGAATTATTGGTGTAGATGTATTGCCAATCTCGAATCCATTTTCTCTAAATCGCTTTAAGGAGTAATCTGTAAGCTTCCATAGGTTTTGTACCCTCTCAGGTTCCGATTTAAGAATATCTAAGGCTGCAGATGCTGCGGCTGTGGCACTGGGTGTGATACTGGCACTAAATATGTATGGGCGAGAGTTGTGTCGCAGATAATTGATAGTAGTGCTATCACTAGCAATAAATCCGCCAATAGATGCTAACGATTTGCTAAATGTACCCATTACTAGGTCTATGTCGTCTAGCACTCCCATTTCTTCGGCAGAGCCTTTTCCATTAAAATCTTTACCCATCACGCCAATTCCGTGTGCTTCGTCAACCATTACGTTGGCATTATATTTCTTAGCCAAGCGAACAATTTCTGGAAGATTGGCAACATCGCCCTCCATGCTAAAGACACCGTCCACAACAATTAGTTTTACTTTCTTTGGGTGACACTTTATCAATTGTCGCTCAAGCGAAACCATATCGTTGTGACGAAACTTGAACTTCTTGGAAAAAGAGAGTCGTTGGCCTTCAATAATGGAGGCGTGATTTAACTCGTCCCAAATTATATAATCTTCTCTCCCTGTTATACACGAAATAACTCCTTGGTTTACATTAAACCCAGTTGAAAAAACAATAGCCTCGTCTTTGCGCATAAAGTTTGCGAGCTTTCGTTCTAGGTCTAAATGCATGTCAAGCGTTCCGTTAAGAAAGCGAGAGCCAGCCATGCCAGATCCGTATTTTCTGATAGCATCAATAGATGCTTCTTTTACTTTGGGGTGATTTGTGAGACCTAAATAAGAGTTTGACCCAAACATGAGGACTTTTTTCCCGCTGATAGTAACTACTGTATCTTGGTCACTTTCTATAACTCGAAAGTAAGGATAGATGCCTGCAGCTTTGGCGCGTTGCGGAGCATCATATTTAAACATCTTTTCTTTAAGCAGATTCATCTTTTTAAATTTCCTGTAAATTATCTCATCTTTTGTGTGTGAGAGTACTCATTTAGATAATCAACCAACCTCTATTGTTAGCTCAATCAATTAATAATTGACTAAGAATTAATATGCAAAGATAACAATATTTTTTTGTGTGAGTAGATAGACGCAAATATTTTCGATTTTCCTTACTTTATCATTACTGTAAGAGTGAAAGAGAAATAACAACTGCAAGATGCTTCTCTATTCACTGTTAGTTTGCATAATGAGGTTTTGTATAGAGGGTTTTGCTTGTGATAGGAAGGGTTTAGAAGATTGCACAAAAAGTTGTAGCTATAATAAAAACTCTTCAACAGCTGTTTTTCACAAGCCATCAGCCTCTCTGTATGTATTCAATAAATAAATGGTACGATTGTTTTCTCTAAGCAATAAAAGCCCGTAAATAAAGATAAATATCATATATTTGCATCTAAAAACAAGTTTATATATGAAAAAGGTTTGGTTTCTCGCAGTGCTTTTAATTGTAAGCTTCAGTACGCCAGCACAACAATATGGATTGAAAGAAATTGTAGATGGCGTTTTTAGTCCTAAGGGTATAAAGACAATGACCTCGTCGGCTAGTGGAATGCATTATTATCAGATGAATGATCAGAACAATGCAGTTCTGAAATTTGAATATGCAACTGGCAGTATTGTGGACACCCTGTTTAGTACTCAAAAGGCACGTCAGTGTACTTTTGATACCTTTGAGGGTTTTTTGGTGAGCCCCGATGAGTTTAGAGTTGTTGTTTATAGAGACAAAGAGCAAATTTATAGGCACTCTTTTAAAGCCACTTACTACTACCACGACGTGAGACGCAATTTTGTAAGAAAACTCACCGAGAACGATTCAAAACAAATGATACCCAAATTCTCTCCAGACGGAAAGATGTTGGCGTATGTGGCCGACAACAATATTTGGTTAGCAAAATTCGATTTCGATACTGAGCTTCAAATTACAAAAGATGGGCTGCCTAACAAGGTTATAAATGGTGCCACCGATTGGGTTTATGAAGAAGAATATGCTGTGACAAGCCTTATGGACTTCTCTCCAGACAATACTTTGCTGGCTTTTGTAAAAACAGATGAGACAGAGGTGAAAGAATTTTCGTTTCAACAATTCGACAATAAATTATATCCAGATTCATATACCTACAAATATCCCAAAGCAGGAGAAAAAAACTCTTCAGTAGCATGCTTTGTGTACGATATAAATGCACAAACTACCCGTAAGATGGATGTGCCCCTAGACGACGATGGCTATATGCCACGTATAGTTTTCACACACGACGAGACAAAGTTGGCGGTAATGACACTCAATCGTAATCAGAATAGATTTGATATGTATATCACAAATCCAAGGAGTACTGTCTCTAAATTGGTTTTGCGCGATGAGAATAAATATTATATCAATTCAGATTTCTTGAAATCTATACATTTTCTTCCCGATCGGTTTACCTATATATCCGAAAAAGATGGTTACAGCCACATATATATTTATGCGCTTTCGGGATCCTTGCAAAAGCAACTCACATCGGGCAATTATGATGTTACAAGTATGCTTGCTGTAGATTCATCTACAGGTACAGTTTTTTATGAAGCTGCCGATGAGAGCCCTTTACAAAGAAATATTTATAGGGCCACTATTGATAAAGGCATCACAACAAAACTATCTGTCAATAGCGGATACAACTCAGCTACATTTAGCAAAAATGGCAAGTTTTACATCAACAACTGGTCTAACACTCTTACGCCTAATATTATAACCATGCATAGTGCAACGGGTACTCTATTGAGAACAATGCAAACCAATGAAGCGGTGGCACAAAAGGTGGCTCAAGCAAATCTGCCTGCCAAAGAGTTTGTATCAGTGCCTGCAGCCGATGGTACAACACAACTGAACGGGTGGGTTATAAAACCATTGTCGTTTGATGGTACCAAAAAATATCCTCTAGTAATGGTGCAGTATTCTGGTCCAAATTCACAGCAGGTACTTGATAGATTTGGTGTAGATTGGTACTATGCATTGGCACAACAGGGCTATATAATAGCCTCAGTTGATGGAAGAGGAACAGGGGCACGTGGCGAGGCTTTCAGAAAGCAAACTTATCTGAATCTTGGAGTAATAGAGTCTGATGATCAGATTGCTGCAGCCAAACACTTTGCTTCATTACCATATGTAGATGGTAATAAAATTGGTATTTGGGGATGGAGTTATGGTGGGTACAATGTATTGATGAGTATGAGCAGAGGAAACGGAGTTTTTGGTGCAGGGGTGGCTATAGCACCAGTTACAGATTGGAGATTTTACGACTCTGTATATACAGAACGCTTTATGCGCACACCACAGCAGAATGCAGCTGGATATGACAATGGTTCTGCTATAAAATTGGCTCACAAATTGCAGGGCAACCTATTGCTCATACACGGTACAGCAGACGACAATGTGCATCTGCAGAATACTGTAGAATATACACGCGCACTGATAAAAGCTGATAGGCATTATGATATGTTTGTCTTTCCCGATAAAAATCATTTTATAAGTGGTGGCAATGCTAGGATGTATCTTTACGAGATGGTTATTGCTTATTATAAAAAAAACTTGTAGCCTAGTAAGGCTTGCTGCTGTAAGTCTTTGCATATTCAGATTGTTGATTCTATAAAACAAGAGTATGTGCACCCTGTGATGATATAAAAACAAGGTGATTTGTGCCAAAAAAAGGTGTGGATTAAAGGTTTTACGAGAAATAAATCTAATATCGCTATCAAGAAAAAGAGGCTACAAAAAAACAGAAAATGAAATAAAAGATAAGTTGTGGCGCAATGCTTTAATTTTTCTGCAGATTGTAAACAATCTGGAGTTAGTGTTGTTATAAGCGCGTCTAATTAATAAAACAATTTAATAAAGGTGTTATTATATGCAAGGTTTTTTTGTTTTGATTTTTTCCTCGGATATTAAACATTTCTTCGCATTTTTTGTTTTTATAATATAGACAGTTTTGTAGGCTATTTTCTCTTTGTGTGAGTTTTATTTACATTGTCTTATATCTCTACTTGAAAGTGATTTTGCCCTTTTCATCAATTAGTTTTTAAACTCTCTAGCATCAACAGAAAGTGATTTTTTTCATAGAATTTATATGGTAAATTACAATACAATAAAACGAATATTCACTAATCCAGCTTTAGGGCTAGTTCCATATTTTGTTTTTTCAATTTTAATTGGACAAACAAATACCCTTCTTGCTTTTGCTATAGGTTTTGTTTTATCTGTAGCTCCATTCTTTTTTCGTATTCGCAAAGAGTTGCGTATCCTTTATGGTGTGTCGGCTTGGAGCTTTCTTATTGCTGCATTGGGGCTATTTTTGTTGGTCCCCGACTTCAATCCGCTATACTCCTTCATACTTGCAGAGGTTATATTAGTGCTGACTCTAATGATTTTTAGGCTTTCACGTAGAAACCTCATAAAGAAAATTGGAGGAAAACATCAAGGAGAAAAAAAATATTATCTATACGAGTCTTTTCAAGTTGCATTTCAAACACAATATGCGCTTACCTTTCACCTAATTGTCCTTCTTGTTTATCGTCTGTTTTTTGTTGTAAAATACCCTGCAGTAGATGTAATGCTGGTTTTAAATTTGTTTCAAGCCATTGTTGCTACAATTATTGTTTTGGAAGCATTAAGACTTAGATTACTTAACAACCGCCTAGAGAGCGAGGAGTGGTTGCCTGTGGTAACCGAAAGCGGTGTAGTGCAAGGGAGGGTTGCGAAATCTGTTTCAATAAACCTAAAAAATAAATTGCTTCATCCGCTGGTTCGTGTTGCACTTATATGCGATGGTAAGTTATACTTAAAAGACAGAGACCCATCTAAGCTGCTTGATCCGGGGAAATTGGATTATCCCTTTGAGAAATACATGCAATACAATCATAATATTGAAGAAACTATAAAGAATACTATTAGAAAAGAGATAAAGACAGATAAAATACCTGTGAGATTTCTACTTAAATATGTTTTTGAAAATGAGAATACAAAAAGGCTTATTTTCTTGTATGTTTCTGTTATCAATTCAGAAATAGAATTTAATAGCTTAAAACTAGAGGGAGGGAAATTGTGGACCACCAATCAAATAGAAGATAATATAGGTAATAGTATTTTCTCAGAGTGCTTAGAGCTTGAATTTGAGTATTTGAAAAACACTGTATTGATGACCGATTTGCTTATGAGAAAATCTAAATAAATTATTTAAAAACAGACATTGTCTCGATTCCTTTTTCAGCACTTATTTGTAAACACAAAATCTAGTACACAATTTCTTCATAAATGAAAAAAACCTACTCCAATGGCAAGCAAGCGCGTCGCACTATTCTTCTTAGTATGATTGGCAATATCGTATTGGTTTTTGTTAAATTAGTTACAGGCCTTTTAGGAAACTCGTTTGCTATAGTAGCAGATGCTATTGAAAG
>CAYVLC010000008.1:0-35295 GCA_964452155.1 uncultured Dysgonomonadaceae bacterium | reverse complement strand
ATCAAACCAATTAAGTATCTGGTGATAATCTTATCCCGAACTCACGTTACTAATTTTTATGAGCCTCCCTTTCTGAAGTGTGGAAAACTCGTGCGATTTTATACCACTTCGCGGGCATGCCCAGTTATTTGAGCTTGTGTGGCTTTAGCTAAATGTGTTTTTTGTTCTGCTTCTCCACACACCCATTATAAATAGACGCAAACGAGAATAGAGATGCAAAAAAGTCGAAACATTGCCATACAAACGAGATTTATCGTGTATTCGCACAACAAGCAGGTTTACCAATAAAACTAAATAAAACCCTTCCACCTTATCGGCCCAGCAACAAAATATTTTAGATACTTTAAGATTATAACACACCTCAAATAATATACAATTGTCCCATATTGTAATGCAATAGGCCAGAAAAATAAGAAAAACAGGCTTTCTAATGCTCATAAAGCACAAAAAATAAAATTTCGTCGTTTAAAATGGTCAGATAGGAGAGAATAAAATATTTTGCCATTTATAATGGTAAGAAAGAAAGAATCTACACATTTTCGTGATTTCTGATGGGCAGAAGGCATGAATCAGTACTTTTCGGCATTTCTTACGGACAGAAAGCGTGAATCTGTACATTTTTGTCATTTATGAGAGGTCATATTTCGGCGATATTTCAAAAAAAATGCACCAGTTTTGTCTTTTCTATCCCAAAATGGTGGAGTATGTGTTTTTTTGGAGGAAAACAACTCAATTTGCTCACAATTAACTATGTTTTGCACACTAAGTGCTTATATATGTCTATATGCAAAGACATGTCCCGTTGTTTAGTTTGCATATTTACCATTAACGACGAACCTTTTTGGAAATTTTTAAGAGAATTACAAATGGATTTCTTTTGGATTGAAAGATGTAGTATTACTGGGGGGAGGGGGAGGATGAATATACAGATAAATGAGGTTCGAGTTATGTAGTCTTTGATATGTAGTGGGTAGAGAGACAAATAACAGTTTATCATTATAATAATTTACCCTCCCAATCCATCACATATATCACCTTAATAGAGTATATTTGCACAAACAGAATAATCTCATTACACTTATATGCACTACACGCTAAAGACTTTTTGCCTGCTCCTCTACCTTCTGGTCTTGGTAGGATGCACACTGCATTCCGAAAACAAACCAGGGGCCAAAAACAACGCTACAGATTCAATTGCCAATCCAATTATGGAGGACGACGCTATAGAAGAAAGCACCAGTGTAGCAAAATCAACTTTTGTTGACACAATGGAGTACAACGAAATGATGATGCACATGGTCAATGGCGACACCACAGGATTGTGGCCCGCTGCCAATGATGAGTATCCGCTGGAAGGAGCCATATTGCCATTCAAAAGAATAGTGGCCTACTACGGTAATTTGTATTCCAAAAACATGGGCGCACTAGGCGAATATCCACCCAAGGAGATGTGGCGCATGCTAAAACAAGAGGTGGCTGCTTGGCAAGCCGCCGACCCCAACACGCCTGCAATACCGGCCATACACTACATTGCAGCCACTGCCCAAATGGCACCTATGAGAGACAGCACCTACAGAATGCGCATGCCCGAGCATCAGATTGACTCGGCATTGGCCATTGCTAAAATGGAAGATGCATTGCTGTTCTTAGATGTTCAGGTAGGACATAGCACTGTGCTAAAGGAAACTGTGGCTCTAGAGAAATACCTGAAAATGCCACATGTTCATTTTGGTATCGACCCCGAGTTTTCGATGAAAGAGCGACATGTGCCCGGAAGGAAGATTGGCTCTTTTGATGCCGAGGATATTAATACGGTGACAAACTATTTGGCGCAATTGGTGCGTGACAACAACTTGCCTCCCAAAATACTGATTGTACACCGCTTTACACAGGGCATGGTAACCAACTATAGGAACATAAAACTACACCCCGAGGTACAGATTGTGATGGATATGGATGGATGGGGTGGACCTGCACTGAAGAACAACACCTACGAACAATATATAAGAAAAGAGCCTGTACAGTTTACAGGGTTCAAAATATTTTACAAAAACGATATAAAACCCGCACCTCATCGCCTGTTGAAACCCGAAGAGGTTATGCAGCTGCAACCAAGACCTATTTACATTCAATATCAATGACCGCTCTATCTAAAAACCTTTGTTTCGGAAAGCCTAGTTGCTAAGCCTGCAGAAGTGTTGCTCTTTTCTTATCAGAGACTTATTAAAATTGGAGGGAGAAAGTATAGCAAACAATATTTAGAAAAGAATATTTGCCACAATGGATTACAAAAAAATATTTGAAGACATTTATGCCGAACTTTCAAAAGTGGAAGACCTTGGGCATGTAGCTGATTATATTCCCGAACTATCGAAAATAGACCCCAATAGATTTGGGGTGCAACTCTCTACCATAGAAGGAGAAAAGTTTGCCTTTGGCGATTCGGAAGTACGGTTTTCTATTCAGAGTATTGCAAAAGTATTTTCGTATGTGTTGGCCTATTCGCGCATCAAAAGCGAATTGTGGGAACGTGTGGGTGTAGAGCCTAGCGGAACGGCCTTCAACTCGCTGGTGCAACTAGAGAGTGACAAGGGTATTCCGCGCAATCCTTTTATAAATGCAGGAGCTATAGTGATTTGCGATATATTGGTGAGCGAATTGGATTCTCCAAAAGAAGAGGTGCTTATGTTCATTCGTGAACTAACAGGCATTGACAGCATTAGCTTCAACACCAGTGTTGCAGAGTCCGAAAGAAAAAGTGGGTATATCAACATGGCACTGGTCAACTTTATGAAATCGTTTGGCAATATTCACAACGAAATCCACGAGGTGATGGACCTCTACTTCCATATCTGCTCCATAGAGATGAGCTGCATGGAGCTATCAAAAAGCTTTCTGTTTTTAGCAAACAATGGCGTTGTGCCCTATTCTGGCAAACGCATCTTGTCGCCCAGTCGTACAAAACGTGCCAATGCCTTGATGCAATCGTGTGGGTTTTATGATGAGTCGGGGCAGTTTACCTTCAAAGTAGGCCTGCCAGGCAAAAGTGGTGTAGGTGGTGGCATTGTGGCAGTGCATCCACAAAGGTATTGCATCACAGTGTGGAGCCCACGCCTCAATGCCAAAGGCAACTCCTACAAAGGGATGCTCTTTTTGGAGGAGTTTACTACACACACAGAGCTGTCTATATTTTGAGACGTTGATATTTTACTTTTAAATAAATGATTATGAAACAAACAATATTTCGAACTTTGGTACTAGCTATTTTACTCTTATCTATAAGCAGTTACAATAGTTTTGCGCAAAATCAATTTCCACAACCTCTTCTGGGTGACGAAAATGGGTTTACCCAAATTTTTGATGGTGAGAGTCTTGATGATTGGGAAGGAGATTCTCTCTATTGGCATGTCGAAAATGGAACTATTGTAGGAGAAGTTACACCCGAAACAATTTTAGAAAGAAATTCATTTTTAATTTGGCGTGGTGGTACAGTGGGCAATTTTGAGTTGAAGCTACAGTATAAAATCTCTTCCCACGGAAACTCTGGTATTAATTACAGAAGCTTTGAGGTGCTAGATGTACCGTTTGCATTAAAGGGATATCAGTTTGATATTGATGGACAGGGAGAATGGACTGGACAAAACTATGAAGAGAGAGGACGCCAATTTTTATCACTTAGAGGTCAGATTGCCAAGATTGATGAGAAAGGGATGACTCTTGAGCTAGCCAAGATTGGAGATAAAAACACTTTGTTCGATTTAATAAAAAAAGATGATTGGAATGAGTGTCATTTAATAGTTCGTGGCAACACGTTGATTCATATCATCAACGAACATATAATGAGCGTGACGATAGATGAAGATATCTCAAATAGAAAAAACGAAGGTTTATTGGGGGTACAAGTTCATGTTGGGCCACCAATGAAAATTGAATACAGAAATATTAGAATAAAAAAGTTTTAAAAATCGTTTTGTCGGTTGTTATCCGATCAACCAAGATATTTGCAACCAGGATTCCTATAATTAAAAATAGATGACTCATGCAATTTTATTGTTTCATAGAAAGGGTTCTATTTTGATTTAAATGTAAAAACAACTACTTTTGTCTTCAACTTTTTTATATGGCATGAAACTAGATTTTAAAGATAGAACCGCTCAACTCATTGCAATTATTGTTGTGATGGCACTTGCTCTTGGCATAACGGCTTATTTTGTTTTTAGTAAAAATAAGCAGATTACCGAAATGCAAGAACAATATACGATTGACAAACAAGACTTGGAAGACGAGTACGAAAGCATCTCGATGCAGTATGAGGGATTTAAGTTTAGTGTAGAAAACGACTCTCTTCTCTATAAACTAGAAAACGAACAAGCCAAAGTGCAACGCTTGATGGATGAGCTGAAGGTGACAAAAGCCACAGACCAAGCCGAAATACGCCGATTGAAAGATGAATTGAGCACACTGCGCAAAATACTGAAATCGTACATCCAACAAATAGACTCGCTAAACCGGCTAAACGAAGAGCTGAAAGCCGAGAATGTGCAAATAAGTAATAGAATGAAAGAGACAACACGCACCTTGAACGTGGTGTCGCAAGAGAAAAAACAACTGACCGAGAAGGTTTCGCTGGCTGCCAAGTTGGTTGCTACTAATGTATCTATGAAAGCCGTTGATGGCCGTGGACGCACACAAAAAAGATTGCGCAGGAGTGAGCAGTTTCTTATCTCATTTACAATATCGCGCAATATTACTGCCGAACCAGGCGAGCGCACTATTTATGCACGCATTATGCAGCCCGATGGGAGCGTTCTCACAAAAAGCCACAACAATGTGTTTGCTTTCGAAAACAAAAACATTGCCTACTCCAGCATGCGCATCACAGAGTATGGTGGTGAGGAAACAGGCGTGGCACTCTATTATGATATTGATGAGTTTTTGATGCCGGGCACGTATAAGGTAGATATTTTTGCGGATGGGAGTCATATTGGGTCAAGCACTTTGCAACTAGAGGACTAGACTCTTTTGACCACAGATAACTCAGATAAACACAGAAAGAAAATTACACAGAAGAGTAGATTGTATTCGAATATATTGAAGTGAATAAAATCAAACAATTTTAATATTCAATATCATGAAAGAATTGAATGACCTAACTTATAAAATAAATGGATGTGTATATAAAGTTCATGCAGCACTTGGCCCCGGGTTGCTTAAATCTATGAGTTATGTTTACTGCATGAGTTGAGAAAGGCTAATCTGAAAGCTGTAAGTCAATTCCCACTACCCATAGTGTATGACACCATAAAATTGGATGCTGGATATAGAGTAGACTTATTGGTTGAAGACATCATTATTCTAGAATTAAAGGCTGTCGATAAAATAACTCCAACACATAAAGCTCAATTGATGACCTATTTGAAGCTCTCAAAATTGAAACTTGGCTTACTTCTAAACTTCAATGTCAATGAGATAGAAAAAAATAGATTAATAGAATTATTATGTAAAAATACTCAACAACTCAATCTGGGAAATCTGTCTTATTCTAAAATACCGAAGGTGTGTTGAATAATCTAATTTCAAAACAGCTCTCTTTTTAGATATCATCAAACGATTAACAGCCCTCTACTTTTAGTAGAAACCACATCTGAGTTAATCTGGGAAATCTGTGGTTAAACATAGATGAACAGTTTGGTAAGAAAACGGTTATAATCTATCGTTTACAGTAGTAGCAACCCAAAGATAACAATAGCCATTTCTGACAACTTATACAACCAACAAAAAAAACTCAAAAAAAAAACAATATGCTCATTATACGCTCAAACACATCCAACCCTGCCTTTAACTTGGCTACAGAAGAGTTCTTAATGTACAACAAGCCCCAAGATTGCTTTTACCTCTATATAAATGATCCATCTATAATTGTGGGGAAACACCAAAACTCGCTTGCCGAAATAAATGTGGACTATGTGAAAGAAAACAACATCACCGTCATTAGGCGCACATCGGGTGGTGGTGCTGTATTTCACGACCCTGGCAATCTCAACTTCACATTTATAATGAATGAACAGCAGGAAGAAGCTGTAGATTTTAGAAAATACACACAACCGATTATAGATGTATTGAGGGAAATGGATGTGGATGCAAAATTTGAAGGCAGAAACGATATGACAATAGAGGGGAAAAAGTTTTCGGGCAATGCCAAGTGTTTTTATAATAACAAAGTATTGCAACACGGCACCCTGCTCTTCAACTCCACTCTCCCCAACTTATCGCAGGCCTTGAAACTGAATCCCTTGAAATACAGAGACAAGGCCGTAAAATCTATTAGCAGTAGGGTAACTAACATTGCTGAGCATCTTAAGCATGACATAACCCTCGAAGAGTTCGAGAAACGCATTATTGATCATGTACACACTTTGTATGCCGATGCAGAAGTATATGAACTAACGGCTCAGGACATTGCTGCTATTGATAAACTTGTTGAAGAAAAGTATGGAACATGGGAGTGGAACTTTGGCTACTCTCCAAAATACAACTTCCAAAAAGGAATAAAAACAAATGGCGGACATGTAGAAATAAACCTAGATGTGAGAAAAGGAGAGATAGAAAAGGTAAAGATATTTGGAGACTTCTTCAACAAACGCGAAGTGGGTGAACTAGAAAATATGCTGATAGGTGCACCTCATGAGCGAGAGAAAATAATGAACCTGCTATCTGCTGTAGAAATCGAAAAATACTTGAGCAATGTTTCACTTGAAGAGTTTGTGGAGGGCATGTTTTGAATGAGAGGATAGCCAGTTGAATAATGTATTAGTGGTATATGCATTTAAGGGTGTGCATACACTGGCACAAGGGTCAGAGACGTGCGCCAGCTAAAAGCAATGCCCTATTGGGGATTTACACAAAAATCATCCATCAATAGACGCTCTCCACTCATTAATAATTGATAATTTACCTCATAAGATAATGCTTTGCATTAAAATCACCTACTCTATTTCACAGGGTTAACCATTAATCATTAATTCCAACTGTCTAATTGCAAGATATTTTGTATTTTTGTATTCCTTATACAACGAAACAAAGAAAACAGACATATAGAAATGAATATTTTAGAACTAAGCGAGCAGGAAGTTTTCCGTCGCGAGAGCCTCCAAGAGTTGCGCGATTTGGGAATTGAACCATACCCGGCTGCACTGTACAATGTAGATGCCTACTCTACAGAGATAAAAGATGCGTTTGATGATGAGACAACTCCTCCCCGTGAAGTAAGTATTGCAGGCCGCATAATGGGTCGCCGCATAATGGGGAAAGCTTCTTTTTTGGAGCTAATGGATAGCAAAGGTCGCATTCAGGTATATATTACCCGCGACGATATTTGCCCTGACGAAAACAAAGATTTATACAACACCGTATTCAAGAAACTATTGGATATTGGTGATTTTATTGGTATCACTGGCTTTGTGTTTCGCACAAAGATGGGTGAGATATCTATACATGCCCAAAGCTTGACAGTATTGGCAAAATCATTGAAACCCCTACCCGTTGTGAAAACGAAAGATGGTGTTTCGTACGATACTTTTAGTGACCCCGAAATGCGTCACCGCCAGCGCTATGTGGACTTAATTGTGAACGAACATGTTCGCGACACTTTTGTGAAACGCACTAAGATGTTTAACGCCATGCGTACCTTCTTCAATGAAAGAGGCTACCTAGAAGTTGACACTCCAGTGTTACAAAGCATACCAGGTGGTGCAGCTGCGCGCCCATTCACCACGCATCACAATGCGCTGAACATGCCTCTTTATTTGCGAATTGCCAATGAGTTGTACTTAAAACGATTGATTGTAGGTGGATTTGAAGGTGTGTATGAGTTTTCGCGCAACTTCCGAAACGAAGGAATGGATCGCACACACAACCCTGAGTTTACTGTGATGGAAATATATGTGGCCTACACAGACTACAACTGGATGATGGAATTTACCGAACAAATGCTAGAATTTGTAGCTATGCAAGTGCTAGGAACAACTAAGGCTACTATTGGCGAAAACACAATTGATTTTAAAGCTCCCTACAGACGCATCACGATGATTGATTCTATTGAAGAAAACACAGGAATTAACGTGGCCGGAATGAACGAAGAAGAACTGAGAGAAGTTTGCAAGAAACTAAATATTGAGCAAGACGAAACAATGGGTGTAGGCAAACTAATAGATGAGATATTTGGAGAGAAATGCGAAGGTACTTATATACAGCCCACTTTTATTACAGACTATCCAATAGAAATGTCTCCTCTCACTAAGAAGCATCGAACAAATCCGAGCCTCACCGAGCGTTTCGAACTAATGGTGAATGGCAAGGAGTTGGCCAATGCCTACTCGGAGCTGAACGACCCAATAGATCAACGTGAACGTTTTGAAGCTCAGATGAAGCTATCTGAAAAAGGCGATGATGAAGCCATGTTTATCGACCACGATTTCTTGCGTGCGTTGGAGTACGGAATGCCACCTACTTCGGGAATGGGAATAGGCATGGACCGCTTAGCAATGTACCTTACCGGGCAAGAGTCAATACAAGAAGTATTGCTATTTCCGCAAATGCGCCCAGAGAAATCGGTAAAAAAAGACGACGCAGCAAAATATATAGCTATTGGGATACCTACAGATTGGGTAGCCATTGTGCAGAAAGCAGGCTACAATACGGTTGAATCCTTGAAAGATGTAAACCCTAATAAACTTCATCAAGAACTATGTGGATTGAATAAGAAATTGAAACTAGAACTGAACAATCCCACTCTGGAAGAGGTTAAAACATGGACAGAGCAAGTGCCGCAAACTTAATTGTGCGCAAACTCATAGTCATTTAATGAAAAAGACATTATGAATTTACCGGGAAATATTGCTGTTATAGGTAGTGGCACTTGGGCTACAGCACTAGCAAAAATAGTGCTGATGAAAAATGACCATCTCAATTGGTTTATCAGAAAAACCGAAGTGATAGATGAGTTTTATGAACTTGGGCATAACCCTTCTTATTTACCAAACGTAAAGTTTGATCTAACAAAAATAAGCTTCTCGTCAAATATAGAACGAACCGTGAAAGAATCGGACACAATCATCATTGCTGTTCCGTCTCCTTACCTGAAACAACATCTTAAAAAACTGAAAGCAAGTACTTTTAGAAACAAATTTGTGGTTTCGGCAGTAAAAGGTATTGTGCCGTTTGACAACATGGTTGTTTCGGAGTATCTTTCTTTCAACTACAAAATTCCAATGGAGAATGTTGGCATCATTTCGGGCCCCTGTCATGCAGAGGAGGTAGCACTAGATCGCTTATCTTTTCTGACATCGGCCTGCCAAGATATAAGCAAAGCCGAAATGCTTGCCGAAGCAACAGCATCTCGTATTTTAAAGACGTCGGTATCAACCGATGTTATTGGTATAGAGCTGGCTGCAGTGCTTAAAAACATTTATGCGGTTATGTCGGGGATATGTATGGGAATGGGCTTTGGCGATAATTTCCAATCTGTATTGATGACAAACTGTGCGCGTGAGATGGAACGATTCATCAATGGATTGGTCCCAATTGAAAGAAGCATTTTGGAACCTGCTTACTTAGGCGATATGCTCGTTACGGGCTATTCACAATTTAGCAGAAACCGCACTATGGGCACAATGATTGGAAAGGGATATTCAGTAAAAACAGCTCAGTTGGAGATGAATATGGTAACGGAAGGTTTCTATGCCACTAAATGTATCAAGCTGATGAACAAAAAGTTCAGAGTTGATATTCCAATAGTTGATATTGCTTATGAAATACTCTACAACAATGTTTCGCCACGAGTGATAATTAAGAAATTGATTGATGTGCTGCACTAACTTCTTTTCTATTAGATAACTTTCATTATACAAGATAAATAACAAACATGGGAAAATTAAATTTAAATATTGACGATGTAGCTCCTTGGGTTACTAAAACAGACGTGAATGCAATGGCTAGTGTTGCTACCATGGCAAACAATGCATTGCATGACGGCACACTTGCTGGCAACGATTTTTTGGGATGGGTCAATCTTCCATCTTCTATAACTGAAGCCGAAATAGATGAGATTGAGAAAACTGCCATACAACTGCGCACCCATTGCGATGTGGTAGTAGTAATTGGGATTGGTGGTAGCTACTTGGGTGCAAAAGCTGTAATAGATGCACTTGCCAACTCTTTTGATTGGCTGCAGACCAAGAGAGAAGACCCCGTGGTTGTATATGCTGGCAACAACATAGGCGAAGATTACTTATACGAACTGGTTGAATATTTGAAGGACAAGAGCTTTGGTATCATCAACATATCTAAATCGGGCACAACAACAGAACCTGCACTATCTTTTAGAATTCTAAAAAACTTACTAGAGAAAGAAGTAGGTAAAGAAGAGTCTGTAAAAAGAATTGTTGCCATTACAGATGCTTCCAAAGGAGCTTTGCGCACATTGGCTTTGCAAGAGGGATACAAAACATTTGTTATACCAGATAATGTGGGTGGCAGATATTCAGTGCTTACACCTGTAGGGCTGCTTCCTATTGCTGTGGCAGGAATTAATATCCGTATGCTATTGCAAGGAGCATTACAAATTGAAAAAGAAACAGACAAAACAATACCCTTTGAAGATAATCTTGCAGCTATATATGCTGTTACTCGCAACGAGTTGTACAAAAAAGGGAAGAAGATAGAGATACTTGCCAACTTTAATCCGAAGCTTCATTTTTTTGCAGAGTGGTGGAAACAACTCTTTGGCGAAAGCGAAGGAAAAGAAGGCAAAGGTATTTTCAATGCCGCTGTTGATTTCACTACCGACCTTCACTCAATGGGTCAGTGGATTCAGGAAGGCGAACGCACTATTTTCGAAACGGTACTTTCAGTTGATAGTCCTAACAAGAAATTGACAATTCCGCATGACGATGCTGACTTGGATGGATTAAACTACCTAGAAGGTAAACGAGTGGACGAAGTGAACAAAATGGCCGAATTGGGTACACGCATTGCTCACGTTGATGGCGGAGTACCAAACATTGTGATACGGATACCTGAACTAACGCCCTACTACATTGGCCAATTGATTTATTTCTTTGAGAAAGCATGTGGTATTAGCGGTTATATACTTGGTGTGAATCCTTTCGATCAGCCAGGTGTAGAAGCATACAAAGCAAACATGTTTGCTTTACTAGAGAAACCTGGGTTTGAGAGAGAGACCGAGGAGTTGAAGAAACGATTATAAAAAATCTTTGGTAGAGTAAAAGTTCAATACCATTGAAATGCAGCTGCCAAAGTTTTGCAGGTGCTGTCTTTTTCTTATCAAAGATTATCAATACAATAGTTAAGTATAAGAAGTGTTTTGCTTGGTTGGAGTGTTTTCCTTTCGAGCAAAGCACTTATTAATTTATACGAGATACAAATACAATAGAGTTTTATAATAAAAGACGTACTACTGACCCGATTTGTTGGCTTACTATAAGCTGAAAAGCAGACGGGCAGTTGAAACAATATAATAGGACAAAAATATGACTGAGAAAATTACTAATTATCTTCAAAAAAATAAGTTTAGCAACCTTGATCTACGTGCAGTTCTTTTTGATATGGACGGGATAATCTACAATTCGATGCCAGCACACGAGGTTTCGTGGCAACAAACGATGAGCGAATGGGGATTGAAGACTGAACCAAACGAATTCTTTATACAAGAGGGCCGACCAGCAAAATTTACAATCAACTTACTTTTCCAACGCAACCTAAAGCGCGACGCTACAGAGCAAGAGATAGAAGATATATATAAAAGAAAAACAGAACTGTTTTTCGAAAATGATGACGGAGCGCTTATTGCTGGCATTAAAGAGACCATCAAAATTATTCAAAGTAGAGACCTCACTCCTATATTGGTTACAGGGTCGGGCCAATCGGGACTGTACGAACGCTTGAATGGCGACTTGCCAAATATTTTCAAACAAGAAAATATGGTTACAGCATTTGATGTAGAAATTGGTAAGCCCCACCCCGAACCTTATTTAATGGGATTGGAAAAAGCGGGAAACCTGAAGCCAAATCAAGCTTTTGTATTAGAAAATGCACCTCTAGGGGTGGAGTCTGCTCATAGAGCCAATATATTTACTGTAGCTGTAAATACAGGCCCTTTAATAGATAGTGTGCTGATAGATGCAGGTGCCGATGTGCTGATGGATTCACTAGAAGCATTTAACAATGAGTTGCCTAAACTACTTGATAGTGCAAAAACTATAAAGATTTAAAGAAACGTGAAGAAACTCGTTTCAGCGTTAGGTCGAAAACTTTCTTTGGATTTTGAGAAGAAACTTAAATATGAAAGTTTTTCCCAAGCCTACAGATAGTTGTGCCAACTATTTTTTATCTTTGTGAAATAACAATACCTAAATACCGCTTACTATGAATATCAACGATTACGGATTTGTGAGAGTGGCTGCCGCTTCGCCAAAATTGAAAGTTGCCGACTGCGATTACAATACATCTCAAATAAAATATTTGATAGACGAAGCTGCTAAGCAAAACGTACAGTTTGTTTGCTTTCCAGAGCTTTCAATAACAGGATATACCTGTGCCGATTTGTTTTTTGAGACAGTCTTGCAGCACAAAGCAATAGAGTCGTTGATGGAGTTGGTTGAGTACATGCATGACAAACCCGCGCTCATAACAATCGTTGGGCTTCCCCTTTTGCACAAGAACAACCTCTACAATGTTGCTGCCGTAATATCATCGGAGGGACTATTGGGTTTTGTGCCAAAACAAGAGATACCCAATCACAATGAGTTTTATGAGAAGAGATGGTTTGCAAGCGGTAGAGATTTGTACGACGGAATTATTGAAACTCCTGCAGGCTATCACCCTATTTCGTCTGCATTGATATTTGAGACACAATATGTCAAGTTTGGCATAGAGATTTGCGAAGATTTATGGACACCTTCCCCCCCCTCGTCAACACTTTCAGTGGAGGGGGCAGATATAGTATTTAATCTATCGGCAAGCAACGAGGTTGTTGGCAAAAACAGCTATAGAAAGGGGTTAGTTGCCAATCAGTCTGCACGCTGCAATGCTGGTTATGTGTATGCTTCGGCAGGTGTGGGTGAGTCATCGACCGACTTAGTGTTTTCTGGTGCATGTCTCATTGCTGAGAATGGGACTATATTGGCAGCATCTAAACGTTTTTCTTTAGAAAACGAACTTATTGTAAGTGATATAGATGTTGCAGCATTGCGCAATGAGCGCATGAGAGTGAAAAGAGATGCTCCACAAGAAGGGATTGAATATATGCCTATTTACTGTCAGCTAGAAGAGATTGATGACTTTAAAGAGATGCATCGCACATTTGATGCGCATCCTTTCATCCCAACATCAGAAGATGAAGACGAAAACCTAGGAGATGTGTATAACATTCAGGTCAACGGTTTGGCTAAACGATTGCTTCACACCAAAAGCAAAACAATTACATTGGGTGTATCAGGTGGATTAGACTCCACATTGGCTCTATTGGTGGCAATAAAAACATTTGACTTGCTAGGGCTGGCACGCAAAAACATTCATGCAATTACAATGCCAGGGTTTGGAACAACCGATAGAACTTACCAGAATGCTCTTTTGCTCATGCAGTCGAGTGGAGTTTCTATGAAAATAATTTCTATTGTTGCCGCTGTAACGCAACACTTAAAAGATATTGATCACGATATAAATGTACATGATGTAACGTATGAAAATAGTCAAGCACGTGAGCGCACACAAATTTTGATGGACTATGCTAATAAAACAGGAGGAATGGTGCTGGGCACTGGCAATCTTTCTGAACTGGCACTGGGTTGGGCTACTTACAATGGCGACCAGATGTCTATGTATGCAGTAAACGCTGGTGTCCCTAAAACATTGGTGGCTTCATTGGTAAGATGGATTGCTAATACACATACTGAAGAGGCAACCAAAAATGTATTACTAGACATCTTGAATACTCCTTTTAGTCCCGAATTGCTGCCTGCAGACAGTGAAGGCAAAATTGCACAGAAGACAGAAGATTTTGTTGGACCATACGAATTGCATGATTTTTTCATCCATAGAATGTTGCGCCATGGCGATGACCCCCGTCGTATTTATTTTATAGCACAACAAGCCTTCGAAAAGACCTATTCTTCTGAATTGATATTGAAATGGTTAAAGGTGTTTTATCGTCGTTTCTTTTCTCAACAATTTAAGCGCTCTTGTATGCCCGATGGACCTAAGGTTGGATCTATTAACTTATCGCCTCGTGGCGATTGGCGGATGCCCAGCGATGCAATGGCTACAATATGGCTAGATGACTTAGAGGGTTTATAAATAGTTTTTGCTTCAAAAGCACTGCCTTTGCACTTTACTTATCAAAGACTCACAACAAGGAGTTTTCTGTGGGACACTAAAGTAAGACCAAGACATCATATTTACAAGGAACCAATTATATAAAAAGAACACTATTATAAACAGAATAGAATGCAAGAACTCACCTCTTTATTTAAGAAACAGACAGGAAAATCAAATCCTTCAATAGAGGCACTACCCTCTTCGGGGTCTAATAGAAGATACTATAGATTAAAATCGGGAACAATATCTTTGATTGGTGTGTACGGACAATCGAAAGAAGAAAACTACGCTTTTATTGAATTGGCCAAACACTTTTATTCACAAAAACTAAATGTTCCCAAAGTGCTCAAAGTATCAAATGATCTGCACTACTACATTCAAGAAGATTTGGGAGATGCAGTTCTCTTTGATGCAATAAAAGCTGGCCGCAACACAGGTGTGTTTAGTCATGAAGAGATAGAGCTACTGCATAAAACAATTGCTAAACTAGCCGACTTTCAGGTGGAAGGTGCTAGGAACCTAAATTTTAATGTATGTTATCCTCAACCTGAGTTTAATGAACGATCGGTCTATTGGGATTTGAATTACTTCAAATATAGTTTTCTGAAAACTACAGGGATGGAGTTTCAAGAAAACCTATTGGAAAACGATTTTGAGCGAATGACTCAGAAACTACTCGAAGAGAAAACAAACACTTTCCTATATAGAGACTTCCAATCACGCAATGTTATGCTAATAGGTGGTGAACCCTACTTCATAGATTTTCAGGGAGGTAGAAAAGGGCCGGTTTACTATGATGTGGCTTCGTTTCTGTGGCAAGCCAAAGCTAACTTCCCCGATGATCTCCGCTACGAACTTATTGATACATACATAAACGCACTCAACAAACATTATCCTGTAGATAAGGCCTATTTTCTGGAGCAACTGCGCCACTTTGTACTATTCAGAACACTGCAGGTGCTGGGGGCTTATGGCTTTAGGGGGTATTTCGAAAAGAAACCTCATTTTCTACAAAGTGTACCTTTTGCTCTCAACAACTTGCGCGAGATTCTAAAATCTGACTTCCCGGAGTATCCCTATTTGTGTGAGATGATGCATGAGATGATAAATTTGAAGCAATTTACCGATACACAAAAAGATGAATTGGAAGTACGTGTGGTAAGCTTTGCTTACAAAAAAGGAATCCCGTCCGACCCCTCTGGCAATGGTGGTGGATATGTTTTCGATTGTAGAGCTATAAATAATCCTGGCAAATTTGAACGCTTTAATAATGTAAACGGATTGGATGAGCCTGTTATTGAGTTTCTGAAAGAGGATGGTGAAATGGATATATACTTAGAGTCTATTTACAAACTAATAGACAGTCATGTAAAGCGATATATAGAGAGAAGTTTTACCAACTTAATGGTTGCATTTGGTTGCACAGGCGGACAGCATCGCTCTGTATATGCATCGCAAAATGTGGCTGAGCATATCTCTAAGAAGTTTGGAGTGAAAGTCTCTCTCATTCATCGTGAACAAAACTTAGAGCAAGTGTTTAAGAAGAGATAGCACACCCATTCTACTCAACATCTTACTAATATCAAAATAAAACGCTGATTAATTACTCTATGAAAGCAATGATTTTAGCAGCCGGACTTGGCACACGATTAAAACCCTTTACTAATGACACCCCCAAAGCTTTGGTACCCATATTAGGAAAGCCTGCTATAGAGCATGTTATTTTGAAATTGAAACAGCAGGGGTTTGATGAGATAATTATAAATATTCATCATTTTGCAGATCAGATCATCGATTTTGTAAAATCGAATAACTATTTCGATATTCGAATTGAGTTTTCAGACGAAAGAGAAAAATTACTTGATACTGGCGGTGCAATAAAAAAGGCATCATGGTTTTTAGATGAAGATGAGTCTATTCTTGTCCACAATGCAGATATTATTTCTGATGTAAATCTCTTTGCTGTTTATAACAATCATATCCAAAGCAAAGCTATGGCAACACTCGTAGTTAATGAACGAGAGACATCAAGATATCTATTTTTTGATCACAAATACAATTTGAAAGGGTGGATTAATGAGAAGGATGGAAAAACAATCTCCTCTTCCGATTACGATTCTTTAAGTCATTTAAAACTAGCTTTCTTTGGCATCCATGTCTTGTCTGGAAGAGCTATATCACTTATGAAATCTTTCCCAGATAAATTTTCTATTATTAATTTTTATTTGTCCGTCTGCGACAATAATTCCGTAGGTGCTTATATAGCAAAAGATAATTATATGGTAGATGTAGGAAAGCTGTCTTCACTGAATAAAGCTGAAGAATTTTTGAAGAAACTCTAAGCGTTACCAGTAAAATTAAGTGCTTATAAAGAACTAATACAGCTATTTCTAAATACCCCCCCCGCTATCTTTTAAATCAAAGTATTTGTTGTAAAATAAGTTGCACTTATTAATCAAAAAGAAGCTTTATCAGTCAGAAATCAAATTCTCTGCTGTATATTTGGCAATCTTGAAGTGAAAATAAGATTCACCGTCGTTTACTCCAGGTTCATAAGATCAAAGTGAGATTCACTGAAGTAGATTGGTATTTATTGGTTGAAAATCAATTTCACCAGGGGAAACATCGTTTTCATTAGATAAACGTCCAATTCTCCTCGGTAGATTCCATGACCATCAGATGAATAGTCAAATTCACCGCCGTAGATATGGCAATTATTGAGGCGAAAGTTAATTTCACCACAGTAGATTCGGTTTTAATGGGAAGAAATTGGTTTCTAATGCTTTATATTCAATTTCCTCGACATAATCCTCAAATACTACATAGAGGAAACTTTTTTATCTTGTGTAAGTGAAATTCAATAAAATTGATAAAATACTCCCAACAATATTTATGTTCTAAAATTTTCTGTAGATTGAATGTGTCGAGCTGAGAAAGAATAGTATAACCCTTTTAAACCAATCGTGTCTTGGACTAATACTTTTATAGGCTCATACGAAGGAAGAATTTCTGTGTAGTATTGATAGATTTGATATTTTATACACTTAAAAGCGAGAATGATAAAGTATTTGATATTGTAGATAAATCTTATAATTTTACTTGCATATAGCACAGAGCTTTGAGGGCACTGGTATTATATCTAGATGAAAATAAAGTTATGGGTAAAATATATAGCTTTAATGTTGATAGTACTCATAAGCTCTAAATTTCATGAAAGGCATCTAATGAAAATTTTCATTAGGTGCCTTTTATGAATATTGCAATAAGTTTTATTGTTTTGTTGATGACTTAATAACCAACATAGGGGTATTGGTGTGAAAAAGCATACGCCTTGCAATGCCGGGATTAAACATGCGTGCAAAAATATTTCTGGGTGAGCTTGACAATGAAATCATATCAATTGTATTATCATTCACAAATTTTTCTAATGCTTCTGGAATTCCTTCATTTCCATCAATAACCATGTAGTCAGTTTGGATGTTAGGATAATGCTCTTTGAAGTAATTATTAAGACCAGTGAGTTTTATCTCGTTCCAGCGATCTTCTTTTCTGGCTACGTGAACAAAAGAAACTCTTATTGGGTAGTTTTTTATAAACTCCATAAGTGTTGACAATGCCAGAAACTCACGTTCTTGAAAATTAGTGAGAAAAACAATGTTTTTCATTGCAGAAATGGAACGTAAAGAAGAGTTTTCGGGTATAGCAAAAACAGGAGTTCTACATCCTTCAATTACTTCGGCAGTGACACTTCCAATAAGATCTTGTTCTTTCTTATTACTACCTCTAGTGCCCATTACAATAGCATGAGGACGAATTTTCTTGGAGTAACTTACCACTTCTTCTTCGGGCAAACCTTCACGAAGTGTGTAAGAATAATTTATATCGGGTATAGCACCCTCAGCAATTCTTGCATTTAATTTGCTAACCAAATCCTTCATTTGCCGCTCTACATTCTCATGGATGTCTTTGTACATACCTTCTACTGCAGGTTGCACAGTGAATGTGTCGCCAAAGGGAATACTTGTAGGATAGAACGAAGAAAAATAGACATGCATCAACTTAATATCACAATTTATTTCTTTGGCCAATGCAAATGCAAACTCACAAGTCTTTAATGTAAACTCGGAGAAATCGACAGGAACAAGTATCTCTTTTTTCTTCTCTTTTTTTGATTCTTCTTTTTTTACTTCAAGGTCATCAAACCTTACATTCTCAATAATATCCAATGCTCTAGAAAGGTCAACTTCATTAATTCTTACTCGCACGCCAGCCGACACCATTGGTTGAAGCAAATTTACATTGTGAATATATGCTTCAATGCCTTCAGATTCGAGAATGCTTTTCAATATCTGAGCTTTTTGGTAAGTGTGAATTGCAACTGTAACCAATTTATCTTTGTCTTTCATAATTAAGTGTTATTAAAAGGGGGGGGGGTACGCTAATTTGAATAAGCAGATAAAAACTATTCAAAAACCATAGAAACTAACTATAGTTTTAGAATGTGCTGGCTTATCCTATATCATTTCCCGACTGTAAACCTATGAAAAAGAGCAATACACTCTTTTAAAAAGAATTGTAGTAGAAAATATTAAAAGAATAAACCAACACATAAAAGAAACTCTTCCTAATATTGGTCTATTCTGCCTCTCTTTCTTCGGGACTTTCCTTATAAACGGGATAATCTTCTAGGCCTAAAATAGAAAGAGCCTTGTCAAAAATGGTAGTGTCGTCTAATACAACAATTCCGCCATCTGGACCCGGCTCAATATGAACTCCAATACTTTTACCCTCATCGTAATTGTATCCGCCAAAATAGTTCCTTACAGTTTCAACTTCCATGTTTAACTCTTCGGCTATTTTACGGATACTGCCGTGGGGAAGTTTGTCTTTGAATTGTCTTAATTCATTAAATGTAATCGTTCTTGACATGGTCTTTATTTTTTAATGATGAATAATATCTTACCTGTACTTATAGCGGGTTAAACTTAGTCAAAAGATTAGAATTAACCAATTATTTTAAAGGAAAAATTGAATATAACTAGATTTTAGTTTCAAAAACACGCTGATGGCTTAGATATTAGGCCCAAGATTTTGGTATAATTGAATGAGATAGAGTGGTAAGAAGAGGGCATAGCAATATAATTAATATGATGTATGAAATAATGCCTACAGCTAAAGTATTCCCATCTTTTTTCAAATAGATACTCTTTCTTTTTTCATTATGTGGTGTTTTAAAAAACTTCACTCGCACCCAAATATATATCTCATACACTAAAAACCCATTGAGCGTTCCGAAAAATACTCCTGCTAAAATATCACTAATGAAATGTACCCCTAAATATATTCTCGAATAACTATTGAGTAAGGCCCAGAAAATCATGAATCCTGTAACAAACTTATTCTTAAAGAGAAGAGAGAAAAACACAGCCAACCCGAAGCTATTTGTAGCATGGCCAGATATAAAACCAAATTGACCGCCACGATAATCACGTACAATATCTACTATGTGCATGTAATCTGGATGGTGAGTAGGTCTGTAGCGTTTGAATATTGGTTTGAAAAAGGACGAAGATAATTGATCTGATAGCAATATAACCAGGGCCAATGCTCCTAAGACAAGCAGGCCCTCTTTGAGCATTTGGTTTCTGAAAGCTATATAAAGTATAAACACAACCATAGGAACCCATGTGAGAATGCCTGTATATGTCCACATGGCGTTGTCCAATAAGACAGACTCGCTACCGTTTACAGCAAAAAAGATGTCCCGTTCGAAAGGGAGTAATTTATCAATAAATTCATTCATATTGTCTCTACATTCTTTTTTTGCAACCAACCAACGCTACCATTAGCAATCACAATTTCAATCCATCTCCCCTCTTCGCGCTTAATCTTAACTTTGGCCCCTTCATGCAAACGAAATAGCTCTTGACTATGCGCATCGGGAGAGGTGTAAATAGAAACTGATGCTGCCATAACAATAGCAGTAGAACGATTTACAATTTTATTTTTTTGTTTAAAAGCAAATACGTTTGTTAGTATCACCATCGAAAGTAATATAATTCCGACATAAAATGATATCTTTCTCCAGATTAATTGAATGGAAATCATATAAGAACCTATTGCTATGATAAGGAGTATAAAAAGAATAACACCAATAACTCCCCATGTATTGCCGCTATACAGGTTTTGAACACTTCGAATCCATTTATTAACGAAAAAACTATCTGCACTATCTATCTTATCTTCAATTCTTGTTTTCGCAAAGCGTAAATTGTGCCTTATATCACTATCGCCGGGCTCCAAAAGAAGGGCGCGTTCATAATTAACTATAGCTTTAGCTATTTGGTTGTCTCTAAAATAAGAATTACCCAGATTGTAGTATAGTTGTGCTGACTCTTGATTGATTATTTTGTTTTGTGCAACTTGAGCTTCGTACAATCTTATGCTTTCTGCGAAGTTGCTATTGCGATAAGCCTCATCGGCTTCGTTTTCTGCAATGACTACCGTGTTTTCTGTTATTTGAGAAGTAAAAACCGAATCGGAATCTATTTGTGCATTCACTAATCCAAAATTGACACAACAGATAGTTAAAGCAAACAATATATAGTTTCGTAGTATCATGTTAGTTTTTTTATTTTAAAATGGTTTCCATTTTTCCAATAGCATCGCTTGTTTCTTGATAGATATCATCCATTGCAGCAGTAGATTCTACAGGAGCATAACGAGCAAATTCACAGGTATCCAATATTTTCATAAATTTCTGAATGAGCGATTCATCTACACCATAATTTGAGAGCTCTGCTCCAATATTATTCCTTGTAAGGCTAGCACCCGGAATAGATAATTTATCGCTAAAATATCCCCACAGTGCTCGTAATATCTCGTTGTAGAAGTTTTCTTTATCATGCTTCTTCAGATAACCCTCGGCTAGTTTCAGCCTCCGTTTTGCAACCTTATTTGCACGCTTGTTGCGCATTAAAGCAATATTTGCATTCAATTTCATTTGCTTGCGGTATAGCACAAAAAACAGACACAACAATACAAAAGGAACTACGTACCATAACCAGTAACCCAAAGATCCTACAAAAAAATTATCTGTTTTCAGAAAAGTTGGCTTCTCTGTCTTTATATATCTAATATCCTGTTCGACCCTTACCTGCTGCTGATTTACATAACTAGAAGCTGTAGCTTTACTTGGATCGCCTTTCAATACAGTAAGTGAATATGAAGGAGACTTTACAGTCTTATAAGATCGGCTATTAATATCAAAATAAGAAAACTCTACTGGAGGAATCTGGTAATCACCCTCGTAACGAGGAATGACAAGATACTCAATTGTTCTAGTGCCACTAAGACCATTTGGTCCGGCAGTCAATTCGTTATTTATTGTGGGGTCATACAACTCGAAGTTGGTCGGAAACTCGACTTCTGGATTCTGTATTAACTTCTGATTCCCTGTACCCGATATTTTAAGTGTAATAGTTAAGGGTTCGTTGGCTGTAATTTTTTGAGTGCTAATGCTTGGTGCAAAAGTAAACGACCCAACAGCACCTTTAAAACTAGACGGTTTTCCTGCTGGCAAAGCACTTACATCAATAGTAATGGGGTTTGTAATCATAGGTTTCTTCACATCCACATTCACCTCTTGCATACCAAAGAAACTAGAAACTTTTTTCCCCGATGGAACCGAGAAGACCATTTCTAACCTTCCACTTGGAATAGTCATTTTGCCAGATCGCTGGGGGAATAGCAATGTCTTACGAAGAACTGCAGTGTAATAGTTCCGTCCATCATAATGTTCTAGCTGCAATTGTTGATTCGAAGGTACATCTAGTTCTTCTACTAAGAAACCTTCGAATTCAGGAAATTCTATCCTTCCAAAATCGACTACATCTAAAGTGGTGTACAGCTTAAATGTAACCATAAAGCCCTCTTGTTCGTAAATTCTATTTTTCGAAACTATTGCACGGATAAATGCATCGGTTTTCTTTATCTCTGTTGATGAAGAGGCAGATGTGGAAGGACTTGGACTCGATTGTGATTTCTCGGCCTCTTTATCTGGTGGTAATACATTTATTTGTAAAGAATTAGACTTATAATTGCTACCATTTACGGTTATTGATGCAGGACCAATAGTAAAAGAGCCTTCTTCAGGAGCAACTAAAATATATGTGTATGAAAATGAACTTTGAGATGTAGATTTTCCGTTTATTATTTGTGTGCTATAGCTTGACGATACTGATGGGCCAAACAAAATATCAAATCCATCTATATCTGCAGGCAACCTTATATCTTTGCCCTCTTTGTTTAAAGTATATGTCAGACGAAACTGTTCGTTTTTAACAACACCCTTTGGTGCTGAAGCTTTAAAAATAACTTCTTGAGCAAACAGAAAGTTACCTTGTAAAAGAAACAGAAGTAAAAATATTTTTATATATAAATTGATGCTTTTGTATTTCATATCTATTTTGAAGTAATTCCAATTTATCGTGTCACATTCTATGCTGTCAACAAAAAGCATATAAGAGTTACCAATCTTTGTTTTGACGCCTGTTTTCAAGCGCTTTCTGTTTACGCTCTTCGGCTTTCATTTCGTTCAGTCGCTTTTGGGTTTCTTTTTCGTCTTGCTCAATTGCTTGAAGTATCTGCCTTGCATTATCGCGCGACATCTGCTCAGGTTCTGTTTGTTCTTCGGGCTTTTTCTTTTTATCCTGTTGCTGATCTGACGATTCTGGTTGATTGTCTTCTTTTTGATCTTTATCTTGCTCTTGTTGCTGTTCTTCGTCTTGCTCTTGTTCGTTATCTTTAATCATTTTCTGAACAACTGCTAAATTATAGCGTGCTTCATCGTCTTCTGGATTTATTCTGAGAGCCATTTTGTATGCTTCCATCGATTTTTGAAGCTCCTTTTTATGCAACAGTGCATTACCTATGTTGTGCCAACTTGCAGCTATTTGTTGCTGATTCTCTTTTTCAATCAATAGATAGTGCTGCTGTTGTTCTATCGACTTATCCCATTCATTTTGCCTATAAAGCGTGTTTGCTAGATTGTAATTTGCTTCTAGCGCATTAGGATTAATCTTAATAGCCTCTTCGTATTTTTGAGCTGCTTGCTCGTATTTTTGTTCATTATAGGCTCTATTTCCCTGTTTTATATTCTTTCTAACTGCTTTCTGAGCAGAAAGTGAAACAACAGATAGCAAAGAAATGAGCAATATAAGTAGTTTCATTTTCATCTATTAAAAATTCGAACGTTTCTAAACAATCTATTTTTCTTATCAAAGATACACACTTCAACAATTAAAACAACTAATAATATCCAAGCCACAATAGGAAATTTCTCATCATACTCTGAATAAGCCAAACTTCCCATATCTTTTTTCTGCAATTTATCTAACTCAGTCTCCAAGGCATTCATCGCCGTATTGGTATTGTCTGCCTGAACAAACAGACCATTTCCATTTTGTGCAATTTCGCGTGCCATCTGCTCATTTAGCTTTGTAACAACTATGTTTCCTTCGGTATCTGTTTTATAACTACTGCTGTATTGCGATTCGGGTATGGGAGCTCCGTCCACAGAGCCAATACCAATTACATTGACCATAATTCCAGCATCGCCTGCTCTTTTAGCTATTTGAATGGCATCGCCCTCATGGTCTTCAGAGTCTGTTATCAGAATCATTGCTTTGTCAACATCTTTATCGCTCGAAAAAGAATTTATGCCCAATTCTATGGCTTTGCTTATAACAGTTCCTTGCACAGGCACCAAACTATTATCAATAGAATTCAGAAAAAGCTTGGCCGACTGTGTGTCAGAGGTTAAAGGCATTTGAACGTAAGCTTCGCCCGCAAACACAATTAGTGCAACTTTATCATCCTTCCTTGCGTCAATAATACGTGATAAAATCTGTTTTGCACGGCTTAGCCTGTCGGGTTTTACATCTCGTGCCAACATAGAGTTAGAGACATCTACAGCAATAACCAACTCAATACCTCGTTTTTCTACCTTCTCTACTTTTGTTCCAAATTGTGGTCCTGCAACTAATAAGACGCCTAAAATTAAAGCGGCAAAAACTATCCAAAACTTTAGATAGGAGCGCTTGAGCGATAGCTCGGGCATCATTTGCTTCACCAACTCTAATGTACCTATTTTGGAAACATCTTTTCGTTTCTTTATATTCAAGTATATATAAATCGCAAACACAAAAGGCAATGCGATAAATAAATATAAATACTCTGGATGTGCAAATCGAAACATATTTTAATTTTCTATATCCTTAATAGGATTATAATTTAATGCTTTGAAAAAAAAAGAAACACAGTTGCTTTTATTAGTCAATTAAGGAATGCTCCTCAACCAAGTTCTACGTAATACCAACTCTATAAATATTAAAGCTAGCGCCAATAATGCAAAGGGTAAATATAACTCCTGTTTACGAGTTACATTCTGAACATTGATTAAGTATTTCTCCATCTCGTCAATCTCTTCATAGATATTACTCAACCCTTCGTTGTCTTCTGCACGAAAATACTGACCACCTGTAATAGAAGCAATCTCAGTTAAGGTTTTCTCATCAATATCTACCTCCACATTTTGTATCCTTATACCAAACGGAGTTTGAACGGGTGTGGGGGCCATTCCTTGCGTACCTACACCAATGGTATATACTCTTATTCCATAAGAGCGGGCAAGGTCGGCTGCTGTAAGAGGTGCAATCTGGCCTCTATTGTTAGTTCCATCTGTCAACAATATAACAACTTTAGATTGAGATTTACTATCCTTTAGCCTATTTACCGAGTTGGCTAGTCCTAGACCAATTGCAGTACCATCTTCTACCATACCAAATTTGACTTCGTTTAGCAAATTCAACAATACTCCATGGTCAGTAGTTAGCGGACACTGAGTGAAGCTTTCGCCTGCAAAGATAACCAACCCTATCATATCGTTTGGACGATCTATAACAAATTCGGCTGCAACCTTCTTGGCTGCAGTCAATCTATCGGGAGTTAGGTCTTGCGCAAGCATAGAGCCTGAAATATCTACTGCCAATACAATGTCTATACCTTGCGATTCGGTTTCTTGCCATTGATTAATAGATTGCGGGCGAGCCAATACAATTATAACCAATGCTATTGTGATAGTCCTAAGCACAAATGGCAAATGACGCAGATAAACTTTAAGCGTTCGGGGCATTTTTCGAAAAGCATCTGTAGATGCTAACTTGAAAGAAGCTTGCGTGCGCGATAGCTTTACAATGTACCATGCAATTAGTGGTAAAAGTAAAAGCAATAGATATAAATATGTGGGATGTGCGAATTCCATAATTATTTTTTCTCTTCAGATGATAGTTCTAACTCCGTTTCATCATGATTTTCTTCCATCGATTTCTCGGGCAAAGGGTCATCTTCTTTGGTTTGATTCACAAAAAAATATGCATTCATCAAACTTAGATCATTCTCATCTATATATGGTTTGTGTTTAGCAAATTTCACTAAGTCGGCTATGGCTAGTACCTGCTTCAGATTTTCATATACCGAATCTTCTTCCGATTTAGTTCTGATTATGCTTAATATCTCCCTCGATGTCATCTCCAAAGAGTTTATACCATATCTTTCATTTATATATCTACGCAACACATCTGTCAATTGGGTATAAAACTCCTTGTATCTTTCCTGTTGCCATATCTTATCTGCCTTTATTTTATCGAGGCTTTTCATAGCCCTCAGATGAGCAGGCATAACCGGTGGAGGTGTAAAGAAATATCCTTTTCTATTTTTTCTTATTATCAAATAGATAATTGTACCAAGTATAGCTAGTAACAAAAGAGTAATTAGTGGAATCCAAAGCAAGCTCAATAGGTCTTTCCATGAGAATGGGGCTTTTTGAATTGGCTTTATATCACTAAGCTGTAGCTCCTTAAAATCGATTGAATCAGTTTGTCCTGAATTCATTTTCTCAAGGTATGCCAATGTTGAGTCCTTTAATTCAGGAGCAATAACTTTCAATCCAAATGAATTAGAATAAACAGTGTCAATGCCATCAGATACTGGCATTGATGGAACATAATATAAAGTTGAATCGAACGAAGTTACTAGATACTTCACATTTATGGTTCTCACATTGTCGGTAATTGTGGTATCTGCATTTCCCATTGTTAAAACCTCGAGCCCTCCTACAATAGAGTCTTGATAAACTGGAAAAAGAATATTTTTGTCTTTAGGGGCAATAACCTGAAGATTGATTAGAGCTTGCTCTCCTATAAGAATCTCCGAGGGTTGTACAGTAGCATGAGCCGAAAATCTCTGTGCCTGCACCGAAAGCAGACTCAAAAATAAAAACAATACGATATACATTGCTTTCACGAGAAATGGGTCGAATATGTAGTAGTTTTTTTTCAATGTTGTTGTGTCAAATTACAAATTTATCCTTTTCTTCTGATTAGCCTCTTTTCTTAAATAGCATGAGCAACGATCTAACATAATCGTCGTCTGTTGAAACCGAAATACTATCAACTCCACTTTGCTTAAAGGCAACATTCATCTCTGCCTGCTGATTGTTCCACCAATTGCGATATATAGCACGTACTTTTTTTGAAGATGTATCTATCCATTGCTCCTGACCTGTCTCGGGGTCATTCACCTTCATAAGGCCTAACGGTTTCAACTCAGTACTCATCTTGTCATATACCTGGATAGACACTAAATCGTGTTTACGATTGGCTATCTTTAGAGCCTGTTTATAGTTTGAAGTATCGATAAAATCGGATAACAAAAAAGCTGTGCAACGTTTCTTTATAGCATTGGTAAGATACTGCAATGCCATACTAATATTAGTTTGGTTGTTCTCGGGTTTGAAACTAAGAATCTCCCTAATTATGTAGAGAATATGCTTGCGACCTTTTTTGGGAGGCACAAATTTTTCAATCTTATTTGAAAAGAAAATAACCCCTATTTTATCGTTATTCTGTATTGCCGAAAAAGCTAATGTAGCTGCAATCTCAGCTAGCATGTTTCGCTTAATCATAGTAGATGTTCCAAAACTTAAACTTTCTGACACATCAATAAGCAGCATCACTGTAAGTTCGCGTTCCTCTTCAAATACTTTTACGTAGGGTTTATTGTAACGTGCCGTAACATTCCAATCAATATCACGCATATCGTCTCCATAAGTATATTCGCGCACTTCAGAAAAAGCCATTCCACGCCCTTTAAAGGCCGAGTGATACTCGCCAGCAAAAATATTTCGCGATAGCCCTCGTGTTTTAATCTCAATGCGTCGGACTTTTTTTAATAGATCGGTTGTTTCCATACGTAACACAATAGCAACTTCTTGTTTGGTTATCCTTTAAATTATCTCTTTCAGTCAGATAAGTTCAAAAAAAATTAGGGTACCTCAACCTTGTTTAAAATTTCGCTTATGATTTCTTCAGATGTTATATTGTTTGCTTCGGCTTCGTAGGTAAGACCAATACGATGTCTCATTACATCATGACATACAGCACGAATATCTTCGGGCACTACATATCCGCGTCTTTTTATGAAAGCATACGAACGAGCTGCCAATGCCAAATTGATAGAAGCTCTAGGTGAAGCACCAAAACCAATCATATCTTTAAAATTGGGCAGATTAAATTGCTCTGGATAACGAGTAGCAAAAACTATGTCCACAATGTACTGTTCTATTTTCTCATCAATATAAACTTGCCTAACAACTTTGCGAGCATCCAGAATCTCTTGCGCTTTCAGCACTGGACGATTAATGGAAACGGGTTCAAATATATTCTGACGTATAATCTTCTTCTCTTCTTCCTTTGAAGGATAGTTTACCACCACCTTCAACATAAAACGGTCTATCTGTGCCTCGGGTAGAGGATAGGTGCCTTCTTGCTCAATAGGGTTTTGTGTAGCCATTACCAAAAAGGGTACAGGCAATTTGTATGTGCTTTCGCCAATAGTCACCTGGCGCTCTTGCATGGCCTCAAGCAATGCACTTTGCACTTTAGCTGGTGCTCGGTTGATTTCATCGGCCAATACAAAATTGGCAAAAACAGGTCCATGTTTCACGGTAAACTCTTCGTTGCGCTGACTGTATATCATTGTACCAATAACATCGGCTGGCAATAGGTCGGGAGTAAACTGAACTCGACTGTACTTTGCGTCTATCAATTGTGCGAGCGATTTAATTGCTAAGGTCTTGGCCAATCCTGGAACCCCCTCGAGCAAAATATGACCATCAGACAACAGTGCTATCAAAAGAGATTCCACCAAGTGATGCTGCCCAACAATCACTTTGTCCATACCACTGGTGAGCACATTTACGAACGAGCTTTTTTGCTCAATCAATTCATTCAATTCTCTGATATCAACAACTTGACTCATACTCTATATTATTAAAATGTTAGGTTCTAAATTTAGAATACAAAATTAAAAATGTTAAAGTGGTTTTGGGTCTATTTGGGGTTAAAAATGTTTAAGCTCTAATGGTTGCAAAAGCTTTGCACTGGCTTTGCAATACAAATGGAGATAAATACGCCGTTTTGTCTGTTTTTTGTGAGTAAAGAAATAGGTCTCATCTGGTTGTGTAGTAAAAAGATAATTGTTACCTTTGCGCCGCTTTTTAGAGCCACTCCGTGTGATGGGAAATGAAGAAGCAAAGAAATTTACTTTATTTTGAGTAACACAAAAAACAAAACAATGAAAACATTTGAATTAAAAGGAGAAATCAGAACCGATTTCGGAAAGAAAGCTGCCAACAGCTTACGTAGTAAGAATCTTATTCCATGTAATGTGTATGGTGGTAAAGATTCAGAAAATATAAACTTCACAGTACAAAACGGCGATATTCTAAAACTAGTATATACTCCAGAAGTGTTTGTAGTGAACCTAACACTTGGTGAGAAAGTGATGAAAGCTGTTATTAAAGAGATTCAGTTTCATCCTGTAAAGGACCAAGTTCTTCACATCGATTTCTTGCATGTTTACGAAGATGTGCCAGTTGTTGTTGCAATACCAGTACGTTTAATTGGATTGGCTGCAGGGGTAAAATCTGGGGGTAAACTTTCATTAGACCTTCGCAAATTGAATGCAAGAGCTCTTTATAAAAACCTACCCGAGACTTTGAATATAGATGTAACTAAACTCAAATTGGGTAAATCAATTCAAGTAGGTGAGCTAAACTTCGAAAACGTTGAAATTTTGAACCCCAAAGAAGCTGTTGTATGTCGTGTTCAGACAACACGTGTAGTTGCAGACCCAATCCTTGATGCAGAAGAAGAAGAAGCTGAAGGAGCTGAAACAACTGAGGAGACAGCAGAAGCATAACCCCAACCATTGGGTTGATAAAACAAATATCCTGACTATTGCGTAAATGAAATACTTAATTGTAGGTTTGGGAAATATTGGTCCCGAATACGAAAACACTCGCCATAACATAGGATTTAAAATATTGGACGCTTTTGCAAAAGCGTCCAATGTTGTTTTTAGCGATAAGCGTTACGGTTTTGTTGCCGAAACACGCGTTAAAAATAAATCTTTGATACTACTCAAGCCCTCCACATTTATGAACCTAAGTGGAAATGCTGTGCGTTATTGGTTGCAAAAAGAAAACATACCAATTAGCAATCTACTCGTTGTAGTAGATGACTTGGCATTGCCTTATGGACTTTTACGACTAAAAGCACGTGGAGGCGATGCCGGACACAACGGACTAAACCATATACAATCTATTTTAGGAACACAAAACTATGCTCGATTGAGATTTGGCATTGGTAATGATTTCCCCAAAGGGTCGCAAATAAATTATGTGATGAGCCCGTTTAATCTGGAAGAAGAAGAGAAACTACCCGCTAAATTTGATGCAGCAGGCGAGATTATAAAAAGCTTCTGCTTGGCAGGTGTGCACATAACTATGAATCAGTACAACAAAAAGGAATAAAACAATGGACGAAGCAGTACGCATTGATAAATGGCTCTGGGCAGTACGAGTTTTCAAAACACGTACCATTGCTTCAGAAGCTTGCAAAAAAGGAAGAGTGCAGATAGGTAATAGCAATGTGAAACCCTCTCGCATGATTCGCATTGGAGAAGTAGTGCAAGTAAAAAAGCCTCCTGTGACTTATTCTTTTAAAGTGCTAAATCTATCACAAAAAAGAATGGGTGCAAAACTTGTTCCCGAATATATGGAGAACGTAACTCCCCCCGAAGAGTACGAAGTGCTGGAATTGAATAAACTGAGCGGCTTTGTAGATCGTCAGCGTGGATTGGGGCGCCCAACTAAGAAAGAGCGACGCGACTTGGAACAATTTACGGAAAACTTAGATACAGATGAGTTTAATTTTGATGAGTAGCCATTTCTTGATTTTTTTTACGGAGATCGACTCAATTCAGTAAAAAAATTGTAAAGCTACTACATAAAGCAAAAACCTCCTAATGAAAACACCCATTGTAAAATAGCCTACATATAAAATTAAAAATCTATTTGCTCCTAAAACAACATTTCTAATAAAGTTTTTTAATATATCGGCTCTATCTTGTAATATTATATATATATTTGTAGTGCGTTGCACAATTAATACAATTTGATGCTTGTGATTTTTCTTTATACCACGACCTTAATTCTATTTTAGTACACTACTATACTTGTGTATTCTTATCATTACACATTTCTAAGTTAAGAGAATGTCACAAAAAAAAAGAATTGGTGGTTAATATATTATTAAAACCTTAAAAAAGAATATGATAATGAAGAATATTGATGAGCTAAAGAACCAATACAAAGACGAACTCCTAAAGAATGTAATACCATTTTGGCTCAACCATTCGCAAGACCAAGAATTTGGGGGCTATTTCACTTGCCTAAGAAGCAATGGTGAGGTGTATGATACCGATAAGTTTGTTTGGCTACAAGCACGGCAGGTGTGGATGTTTTCTATGCTGTTTAATAAAGTGGAGAAACGACAAGAGTGGCTAGACTGTGCATTGCAAGGTGCAGAGTTTTTGAAAAAATATGGCCACGATGGACAACACAATTGGTATTTTTCTCTCGACAGAAAAGGAAATCCCCTTACAGAACCCTACAATATATTCTCTTACACTTTTGCAGCTATGGCTTTTGGCCAGTTGAACTTGGCAACTGGTAACGAAGAGTATGCAGAGATAGCAAAGAAAACCTTTGACGTGATTCTTACCCGCAGAAATAACCCAAAAGACAAATGGAACAAAGCACACGCTGGAACACGCAATTTGAAGAACTTTGCTTTGCCCATGATTCTCTCTAACCTTTCGTCAGAAATAGAACATCTTATAGATAAAGATTTTCTACAACAAACCATTGATGAGTGCATTCACGAAGTAATGAATGTATTCCGGCGTCCAGAGCTGGGGGGCATCATTGTAGAGAATGTAAACTTAGACGGAACTCTTTCAGATTCATTCGAAGGCCGATTGATAAATCCTGGACATGGCATAGAGTCTATGTGGTTTATTATGGACTTGGGTGTGCGCCTAAATCGCCCCAAACTGATTGAAGATGCTGTGAAAACAACCCTTGCCACACTAGAATATGGATGGGATAAAAAGCATGGAGGCATCTTCTACTTTATGGATAGATTGGGCCATCCTACACAACAATTAGAGTGGGACCAGAAGCTATGGTGGGTGCACATAGAAGCCCTTATTTCATTACTAAAAGGATACCAACTTACTGGCTCTGAAGAGTGCTGGGTGTGGTACAAGAAAGTTCACGATTATACATGGAGCCACTTTAAAGACCAAAACAATCCTGAATGGTGGGGCTATCTGAACCGACAAGGCGAAGTGTTGTTAGACCTGAAAGGTGGAAAGTGGAAAGGTTGTTTTCATCTTCCGCGTGGTTTGTATCAGTGCTGGCAAACACTGGAAAAAATAAAGGCTAAAGAAAAGATATTAGGCTAATAAGTTACAAACACCCCTTTTTTCTCATGATCAAAAGAAACCTTGTCTCGTTTATAGTGCTGTTTCTATTGCTACTGCTGAGCGAGCGGTCCTATTCTTCTGGAATTAACCATATACTACGCACTCAAGTCTGGAGCATGGAGCAAGCTAGCAACAGCCTTTTGAAAGAAGGACTGGCCGGCAGTTTCTTCGGAAAACAAGGCGACTGGTTCATTTTGGCTGGTGGAGCCAACTTTCCCCACGGAAAACCTTGGGAGGGAGGCACAAAAACATTCTCCAGAGAGATATTCGTTTTCTTTGAAAACAACAATCAATTCCAACAAGTTTCTGCCTCAAACAATCTACCCTTTGGTATGGCAGAAGGTGCGTATATATCTTCGCAGAATGGAATACTTTGCATGGGTGGGCAAACACCTAATGGACTATCTAACAAAACTCTCTTGCTCAACTACAACGGAGAAGATGTATCAGTGGAGATATACCCCGACCTACCCATTGCAATTAAAAATGCAACTGCGGCTATTATAAGCAATAAGGTTTACTTGTTGGGGGGGCAAACAAAAGATGGCCAATCTCAGAATCAATTCTTGCTGCTTGATTTAAATAATCTCGATTTGGGATGGCAATCATTACCCAATTTCCCCATAGCAGTTTCGGGAGCAACTATGTCGGCACAGCAAGATGGAGAGGAGATTTCTCTTTTTGTTTTCGGTGGAAGAGCTATTGGTGAAAATAATCGTACCAACTTCTACGCTTCAGTTTTCAACTACAAACCATCAAAAGGAGAATGGACAACTAAAAGAGATATTCGGCTCTACGATACTACTTCTCTACAGTTATCAATGGCAGTATCAGCGCCTATTGGCGCAACACACATTGCCCTAATTGGTGGAGATGACGGACTTGTATATAACCAAGTAGAAAAAGCAATCTCCCAAAATGATATAGCTACAAGAGACAGCTTGTGGACAAACCATACAGGATTTAACAATAAGATATTGCTCTATAATACAGTGACCGACAGTTGGTTTGAACAAGACAATTCTCGCAACACTCCTGTTGCTGTTTCTTCTATTGTTTCAGACGGAAAACAAATTTACATGTCTGGCGGAGAGATTCGTCCTGGAATACGCAATCCTGAAATTGTTAAATTGACAGCCACTGTTGATACTAGTTTTGGTTGGATCAATTACCTTGTGCTCATCGTCTATTTTGGAGGAATGTTGTTGCTAGGTTTCTTTTTTATGAAAAGGAATGAAAACACCGACGACTTCTTCAAAGCTGGTGGTCGTATTCCATGGTGGGCAGCAGGCATTAGTATTTTTGCCACAACACTCAGTGCCATCACATTTATCTCTATCCCCGCAAAAAGCTATGCAACCGATTGGCGCATGTTGGTCTTCAATCTTACCATATTAATGATTGTTCCCATCATTATTCGCTATTTCCTACCATTCTTTCGTCGCTTCAATTTCGAAACTGCCTATCAATATCTCGAAGTGCGTTTCAATAGAGCAATCAGGTGGATGGCCTCTGCACTTTTTGTTTTCTTTATGGTTAGTCGCATCGCTATAGTTCTGTTTCTTCCTTCGTTGGCACTCAATGCTGTAACAGGATTTAGTGTTTACTTCTCTATTATAATTATGGGGGTAGTAACCATCATTTATTGTACCAGTGGCGGAATGGAAGCTGTTATTTGGGGCGATGTCATTCAAGGGTTTATTTTAATTGCCGGTGCACTGGCAGCATTTGCCTATATGGTAATGGGTGTTGATGGAGGCATTGGCACCTTCTGGGATACAGCCATCACGCACAACAAATTCAATTGGCTCGATTTTCGTTTCGATTTCACTCAACCTGTTTTCTGGGTAGTTCTACTTGGAGGCATTGCAAACACATTAATCACCTACACAAGCGACCAATCGGTAGTGCAACGCTACATGACTACCAAAGACGAGAAAGCAACAGCCAAAAGCATTTGGCTCAATGGTATCATTAGTGTACCCGTTAGTATTACTTTCTTTTTATTGGGAACTGGCCTGTATGTATTCTACACAACCAATCCTGCCAACATGGCTATTACCAACCCCAACATCGACTCGGTATTTCCTCAATTCATTGTGTCGCAAATGCCTGTAGGCTTTGCAGGCTTGCTCATAGCAGCCATCTTTGCAGCAGCCATGTCAACACTGTCGTCCAACATCAACTCTGTGTCGGCAGTTATCACATCCGATTTCTACAAAACATTGTGGAGTAAAACAACCCTCAAAAGCAACATGCATGTAGCCCGTTGGGCAGGAATCATTGTAGGACTTTTGGGAATGGGGCTGGCATTGATATTGGCAACTTGGAATATTGCTTCGCTATGGGATCAATTCAATACTTTCTTAGGATTGCTCACAAGTGGTTTGGGAGCACTCTTCTTCTTAGGGATATTCTTTCCGCGTGTAGGGGCTACCTCAGCTTTCATTGGTCTTGTGGTTGGAATCGTTATTTTAGTGATAGTTCAGAGCAACACCAACATTTCATTCCTTCTATATGGCTTCATTGGAATGGTTTCTAGCATTGTAGTCGCCTATTTGATAAGCTATAGATTACCAAACAAAAAAGATAATAAAGGGTACACTTGGAAGAGTATTCGTAAGTAAATTCTATAACTTTGCTACAGTATTTTAAACACCCGTTGAAAAGGCTGTTGCAACAATAATAAACAAACACAACAACAATAGATATTATGGAAAAAATAATAGGTCTTATTAATGCACCATTTACTCCTTTTGATGCAAAAGGCGAAGTAAACTTGGAGCCCATAGAAGCTTATTGCAATATGCTTCAGAAAAACGGACTGAAAGGCGTTTTCATCAACGGCTCTTCCGGTGAGGGCTATATGCTAACGGAAGACGAACGAATGAAAATTGCAGAACGTTGGATGGAGGTTTCCCCCAAAGACTTCAAAATAATAGTGCATGT